>NZ_JBFTZZ010000004.1:0-322576 GCF_056406515.1 Rhizobium sp. P1_B8
CGCGCCGATCGACAGCGCAACGTCATAGAGTATGAATAGGGGTGAATACAAAAGCCCCGCCAACATGGCGAGGCTCTCATTCTGCTGATCTGACGGGCCGTTCTTAGAACTTCACGCCGACCCCGAACTTGAGTTCGTGCTGATCGAGGTCAACATCGACACCAAGGATGTCTTTCTCGCCGAAGTCATTGAACCGGTACTCACCACGGGCAAAGATGTTGTTGGTGATAGCAAAATCGACGCCACCCCCGACGGTGTAGCCGTTGAACGTCTCCGTTTCCTTATCGAACCCTGGCACGTCGACGTAACCGCGCGTGGCGGTCCAGCCAGCTGCTCCATAAATCAGAGCTTTGTCAAAGGCGTAACCAACACGGCCGCGAACAGCACCGGACCAATCCGTTCCAATGTCCGCTCCGAGCGCGTCCTTTTCATTCCAGTTGTGTTCCAGATTGCCTTCAATGCCGACAACAACRTTGTCAAACTGGAAGTTGTAACCTGCRAATCCSCCGAAGACGCCGCCGTTAAAATCCTCAGAAGCGCTGGCACCRCCGACGCTGAAATCACCGTTCAGCCATCCCGCKCCGCCATCGATACCGAAATACGGCCCCGACCAYGTGAAAACAGGCGCCGCTGCAACTGGAGCAGCYGGGATGTCCTGAACGGCATCAGCCGCGAGCGCGGTGGTAGTGAAAAGTGCGAGGAAAGTGGTGGCAATAGTTAACTTCATTTTCGTACCCCATGGCATTACATTGCAACCAAAGGATACACCATCAGCTCAACAAAAAGCTGTAGCAATAAGAGCACACCCGGCTTCGATCGCCGCTTCGATGAACGCCTGCCGCGCCTCTTCCCGGTTTCGTTTGCCCGACATGACATCCGCGCAAACCGCACAAGCCCTATCCAAGGCGGGACCCTCTTCGGTCGGCCAGTCCTCAACCAACGCCCATGTTGCGGCCTGGGTCGTCTGGATCACCACCCACTGATCCGGGCCCTCAAGGGCGATCGTCACCGGCTTCTTCCAAATGGTCTGCATGATCTCAGGATCTCCGCTCCGCTCTCTGTAGGCTGCTCACATAGCGCGGTTCATCCAGCGTGGCGAGGAGAGGGGATGAACGAGATGCTTTTCTTAGACAGTGAACTGCTGGGATATGCTTTTCGAAAGGGGTTTCGTGCCGCCGTTTTGCGCGCTTATGCGGAGCCTCCTAGAATTCCTGCACGAATTCACACGCCAGCAAGGTTTTGCCTGGCAGGGCGTTACCTTGGCGGGCAACGATGGAGACCTTTCCGGGGCCGGCCATTCCGGGTTCCGGCTGCAGATCTGCCGGCAGCTCGCGCGAATAGCCCTTGGTGGCTGTGCCGAGCAGATCGGAGGTCTCCGGCTTCAAACCGTATTTCAAGGCCAGATCGTCAGCGCGTTCGCCCTCGATCAAGACGCCAACAGCGTTGCTTGCAAAGAAAATCTCGTTCGATTTGAAACCGTCGCGGACTATCTGGTTTGGGAGTTTGTAGATCGCCGCGCCCAAGGATGACGTGTCCGGCTTGGCCAGAGCTTCCACGACATCATAGATCTTCATTGCCGATGTCATCGTATAGGGTGGCTTGCAAAGGGCTGCGTCAAAGAACTTGTCATTGGCCGAATCGGCCAGAACCTGTCCGGCCTGAAATGCCGCAAAAGCGACGCAGGCGGAGAAGGCGGCGTAACGAATGAATTGAGCGTTGTGCATGGAATATTCCTGAGAATGCTGTAGCGGGTTGGTAGTCGTGCAATGCATCCGGATGCTTAGGGGATTCGAAGCAATTGTGCTACCTTAAGTTTACCTCTCGACATTTTCGGAAGGGCTGCCAAATGTTTAGCGGAAGGTGGCGGTGGAGACGGAAATTTAAATGACGTCACTAACCCAGGCGCAAATCGCCGAATTTCAGGGCATCGCAGGCAATGCTCCATCGATTTCACCAAGCGATCCAAAGTCTCTTCTCAACGCGACGGCTAGCCTGCTGGATGAAGACGATCTGCAGAGCATCGCGCGTGCTGACTACGGCAACGACACCCATGAACATCTCACCCAACTCGTTGACATCGTCCGGCTGTGCGAATTGCCCTCGCCATTGAAATGGCATCCCCGTGAGGTTCTGGAACTGACCCGGTGGTCTGAACCCGAACAACAGGATCCCGGCATGGCGGCGAGACTATCCAGGCAGTGCGCGTTCGCGTGCACGGTTCTCCTCGTCTCCTATGGCGATCCGCGCAACGCGGGTGCTTCTTATGGCAGCAACCAGACACTCATAAGCTTGGTCGGCAGCCTGGAAGCGCTCGGGTTGGACGTCGAGGATGAGGTTCTGTCGCTGTTATCCTGGCTTATTCCGCGCCTGCCCGAACATGAAGCGGGAGAAATCCCCTTCTTCGGACTGGCCATGCTGTGGTTCGCGCTCGGCAGCAGGCGCCAATGGAACGACGCAGTACTTCTCGGTCTCTGCGAGTGGATCATGGTCACCGAGGAGGCAGCCAGGCGCCGCAAATCCATCGGCTTGGGCGCAAGCGGATCGTGGCTGGTTTCGGGAACTGGCTATGACACCCATATCGACCGGTGGCAGAAATTGGGGCGGAAGCTGGTGGGTCGGCTCGACATGCGTCACGGCCCGGACGTCAGAGAGGCAGTTCAACTGATCGGAGCGATGCTGACATGACTGCGTCCAATGAGGAGATGGCCCAACAATTGTACAAACAGAAGCGTTATAAAGAAGCCCTCCCTCTTCTGGAGGAGGCCGCAAATGCCGGATCTGCCTGGGCTCATGGAGTGCTTGGTTGGATGTATTGGTATGGCCACGCTGTTCGAAAGGATAGAGATCGATCGCTTCACCACTACCAGCTGGCCTATGACGGCGGAGACGAGTCCGCTGCAAATCCTCTTGGGCTCAGCCATTTCGACGCGGGACGCGCCCAACTCGCGCTGGAATGGTTCCGGAAAGATCGCCATTACCCGATATCGTCGCTCTATTGGCAATACAGGACGATCGAGGCGCATCCCCATTTGGCGCGATATGCCGACGAAGCCGACGAGATTCTGTTGGAAGCAGCCGATAGCGGCCACCTGTTCGCGAAACGCGATGTGGCTTTTCGAATGATGAAAGGGCACAAGCGCTTCGGGACACGACTCCAGGGTTTGTTTCTATGGTTGGGTGTCTATCCCGATTTGTTCCGTCTGGCTCGTGCCGATTCATATGATGAACGGCTTCGCTAAAGCAAGTCGCGCAAAACTGTGCAGCGGTTTAGCGACCGTGACATGCGCAAAACCAAAGACAGAGATTGTCGCGGCGCCTTTTGCAGGGAGGAGAGCCAATGATCGCAGCCTATCTCGATGAAATCATCATGTTTTGCGCCGGCCTGTGGATGACGTCCGTTGGCTTTGGTTATCTGCCGTTTCCCGGTAATCCGGCCAACCGGCCGCCGGTGGTTCGTCACTTCAAGTGGATGGGTCCCTTGCTGCTCGCGATCGCCATCGTTCTGGCTGCCGCCTCATAAAAACCGCGTGCTCACGCTGGGGTGAAGCAATGAACAATATGTTGGCCTGTCCCTGGTGCGGATTGGACAAAACAGAATCGATCGTCCACCGCGGTTCCTACATTCTTCGCTGCGCCGCCTGCGGCGAAGCGATTGTCGCCACATCATTCATGGCGATGCTCGACTCGGATCATCAGTGTTCGGCCTTTATCGATCCGGGTCCCGGAAAACACCCTCCGCCAGAGACGCTCGCCGCGCGTGGACCGTTCCGGCAGATCGCAACGGCAATCAGCGCTGCGGCGAGTGACGGAACGCTGATACGTCTGATCCCCGAAGCGAAGGATTGAAGCCCGGCGTCGTTCACCGGTATATTTTACGCCGGCGACCAACCCAGCGGCTGAGATGAAGGGGCAGCTCACCAGGGCGCGGCCGACGATGATGCCGTTGGGAATGCGGACGACACAGGTGGCTCCCTTATGGGCGTAACCGGACGAGAATCTTGGTCCCGGGAGCCCTCAACCGTTCCGCCATCGCTTCCAAATCTTTCCTATCCGTTCCCGCCAGCACGATGCGACCATCCATGATCGGCTCCCTCATCCAGGGTTCCATGACGACCTTGTCGTTGATCAGCATCTGCGTTTGTCGTCCCAATGCCGCCTGCGTGAAATCACGGAATTTAGCGGCACTTTCCGGGGCGAGCACGATATTCAGGCCATGGTCGTAGGAGGGTGACAGGGTTACCTCCGCACTCTTCACCTCAAGCGAGACAGGCGCGATCGCCTTGGCCGCGTCATTGTCTGCAGCAACGGTCGTATCTTGCAATGCCGTCGGTGGGGCAGGCGGTGTCGAAAGCTCATCCAGGATGCTCGGCCCGGCCTCGGCCGATGGCAGCGGCTCGATATGCAAATCGGGCGTCTGCAACTCTTTTGCCGTCAGCACAGCGGGAAGCTGCAAGCTGGCCGGCATATCCTCGCGTTGGATGTGGGTGTATGTGCGCAACGTCGTCCCTCCTGCCTCAACGGTTACGATCTCCGACGCTTCGAGCGTCGAACCATCGTCCAGGGACACCACGAGCTCGACGCCGCGGATCTTGCTGGCGCGTTTGAGGGAAGCCAGCTGATCGGCGGTCAGGTTCTTTGCCCGCTCGGCAAAGCCGTTCATCAGCTTTGCGATCGCCGGCTGCTGCGACTGGCTGAATGCTGCGGCATCAGCTTCCTCCGACAGCGAAAGGGTTGCCGTGTGTGCGGTTGCGTCGGTCGATTCCAGGGTCCAGGTCGACGTCACCGGGACATTGACGCCGCCATAATCTTCGTCTCGCGAGGTCGCCGAAGCCTGACCAATCTCCATGGTCTCCGCCTGATAGGATTGCCCTGTGGCAAGCAGTTGCGCCTCCGGCACCAAGGCGACCACAATTTGAAGAGGGTTTGCCTCGATCTTGGCGATGATGTCATAGACCCCGCTTTCCCCCGTCACGGGGACTCCACCCGGTCCATTGGCCGCCATCGCCCGCATATGCGCCACGATCTGATCGACACCGGAGAGATCGCGCGGGTTGCCGTTCAGGTCGGTTTCAAGTTCGAGCGCAGCGGTGCCATAGGCCGTGAGGGAATTCCGATGGAGCGGGTTCATCTGATAGCTGTCGGCAAGGCCCGCAATGCCTTCCGGCAAGTCGGCGCGGAGGGACCAGCGGACCCGCATGCCGTCTTCATCCAGCGACAGGACCGTCATACGCTGGCGAAACGCGCCGCGCATCGTCATGGCCGAGGCGCCTGGCTTGTCGAACCAGAACGACATGTCGGTCTCGGTCGCTTTTTGAACGCGGTAGCTGCGCTCGACACCCATCGCCGGTGCGTAGCCCGGGATCTCGATGCCGCCGGCAGACCATGCCGGATGGGAGAGTGTGAGGCACAGGCAAAACCAGGCAAATCTCTTCCAGTGCGGTGATGTCATGCGGGCAGGGCCTCTGAACATTGAGGGTTGTGGGGCGCCGTCCGGCTGCCGGCCCGCGAGCATATTTGCATATGAAGAGGATGGGTAGTGCCGTTGCCGCAATAATCGTTTTGCGCGAAACTGCTTCAGGTTTTCAAGATTGAGATCAGGAGATCAAGGCTCAGCTTCTTCGGCTATAGGGTCTCTCTCAACCCCCTTCGGATTCTCTTTTCCACGACGCGCCGTTGCAAATGATATAGGAGCATTCGTCCTTATTGCCCTCATCCCATCCCGGCCAGCAGATCACGACGCGATGGAATTTGGCGTTGCAAAGCCCGTGGTTTGCCAGCGCACGCGGATCATTCAAGAAATACGGGCTTATGGCTTTGTCGCGGGTCCATTCAGGCACCGCCTTCCAATCAGCGGCGCCACCCTCATCGCTCAAGGGGGCGACCTGGCAAGACTTCCAGTTGGACAGCACGATGGTCTGATCGCAGGGAAAGGCTTGGACAGCGCTTGCTAGTAAGATCGAAACCAATGCCGACAATCGCCGGATGCAAACGACCACGCTCTTCTCCCCCATACCGCTTATTCGCATCGTGCTTCTACCCCCGAGATTCATTGCAGGGATCCTAGCAGAAGGGACTGGATAATAGAAGATCATAACTAAGAATATTTTCCTAGTTCATGGATCGTTCTTGCGCTAGGTTTGCCGCCATTGCAACCACGGACTGTTAGATGTTGAGCAAATTTTTTCTCAGAGATGAGGTGATGGTGTGGACGAGCTTTGGCCGTCACGCGCTGTATGAACGGAGTTCCCGCAACAGGCTCCGGAGGGCGGGCGGATACCGATCGACAACACGGGCGAGGGGCTGATGGCGGAATTCAACCCTCGCGACAAAAGCCGAACCAGTCAGGGAAAGGCGCGGACGATGGTGCGCAAGCATACCGCTCCGCCGAGCGGGACGGATGACGGTAGCCTTCGCTGGCAATGGTTCACCATTCAGTTGCTGGAATCTACGGCCTTCACGACATTGAGTGCGAATGCCTGCCGCGCCTTCTTCCGCATCGTCATCGAGCACACGTCGCACGCCGCCTTGGAAAACGGCAAGCTTGTCGTGACCCATCCTCAATTCGTGTCTTACGGCGTGACCGGCGAATATGTGGCAGATGCGATCGATGAGCTCGAATATAAGGGGCTGATAAAAGTTCGCCGTGGCCGAGCGGGCAGCGGTGTCGCGCATCCCAACCGGTTCACGCTGACTTTTGTCGGTGACCATGAAGGCGCGCCACCCACCGACGAGTGGAAGCGATGCACGGCGGAAAGGTGCCGGAAATGGTCCGAGACCGACCGCAAGATTGCCGCCGACAAACGCGGGCGCGTCGGCAGGAAGAGAAAAATCCCACTTCGGAATCCCGAAATTCCCCCGCTTCGGGATTCCGAAATCCGCCGCGCTTCGTGAGGTATCGACAGCGAGAAACGTTGAATGATTTCAATGTCGCAACCAATTTCGGGATTCCGAAGTGCTATATAGATCTTGGTGGGGAGTTACTGACGAAGACACTTTGCCACGATCAGGAACTCCGTCTCCCGCCCCCCGATCTTCCCAGCCGAAGTCGTGCGAAGCAGAAGGCCGAAAGCTTCATAGAGCCAATAAAGCGGGGGAATTCGGTCCTTGAGCGCGTACACCTGCGTCGACACATACTCGCCGACGAAGACGACATCCATGCCGAGTTCCTTCAATGTTCCTGCAATCTCCGAATGGGATGCCTCCGCGGCGTGCTCGACGCGGAAGGGGGCATAGCCCGGTTTTCCGGCGTTTTTCTGCCTGAGCACGTAGCGATAGAACAAGACGTGGGTCCACCAGGGTGTCAGATCGGTGAAGATCCCCTTGGCTGAGTTCAGGATCGGACCCTTGACGAACACCAGACCACCGGGAGACAGGGTGTCATGGGCTCTCAACAAGGCAGAGCGCGGGCTTTCCAAATGCTCGAGAACGTCCCAAAAGACGCAGGCGTCGAAGCGGCGATCTCCATAGTCGATGGTTTGAGCATCGCCGAGGATCCGCTCAGCGGCGTCCTTGTTCTTCTCGAGTTGCTCCTTGGAGATATCGACAACGGTATATCTCGCTCCTTGCAAGGGGATATGCGTGCGAGAGCCACCTCCAACCTCAAGGATATTTGTGTCGGTCTTGCTGGAAAACGCTGATTGTGCGTGCGACAGCGCGTCGTTTACCCACGGCGAAGCCATAATCTTTCCCTCCTGAAAGATTAGCGTTTACGACTATAAGTAAGCATTAATATAATATTTTAGCAATATTTTRAACATATCTAGTTGAGTGGCGCCCGTCTGGTCGGAATTGGCAGGCAACTCGTCAGCCTAGTTTCGCGCAACCTTCCTGATGTATCCGCAGGTCTGATGATCTTTGAGGCGCTTCAGCCGGAGGAATGCATGACGGTGGGAATTATTCGGGCTCTGGCTGCCCTGGCGATGATGACGGGCCTTGCCGGCTGCATCGACCATGCCAATGATCCCGTACTCCTGGCGGTCGGCGTGCCGGTCAATCCGCCTGCTGTTGCGCACGGCCTGTGCATGACTGACGGCAACGCCATGTATGACGAGGCGAGGAAGCAGTATCAGCTGCGCGCCCAGCTGACCGGATATGCCGGGGCTGATGAGCTGGAGGCCGAAACGACGGCGCGCGCCGCCGCCCATCGGCAATATGTCGCCTGCCTCTCCGGCCAGGGCTACCGGACATTATACGCGAATTGAGAACAGAGAATTCAGCTTTCCTCACCAGCGCCGTGTGAGCCCTCTTCCTGATCGCGACTTTTCACGTTTTTCGGCGATTTAGTCACGCCGGATCGCCTGCAATCACGAGTTTTGGAATTGCATGTGAGTCGCGGAACTCCGCACCCGGGAAAGGCATTCTCTCGAGATAAATCCAGTAAGGAGGGTTTATCATGAAGATGCTCAGGCTCACCCCTTCCACCGCCGCACTCGGCGCCCTTCTCGCCCTCGCGTCGATTGTCCCCGCGCGAGCCGCACCCGTCCAGACGGGCTCCCCGCCAACTGTCTCGGACGTGAAAATGGTGCAATATAAACCACATGCCGGGTCCTGGCATGGCTACCAGGGCTTCCGCACCGAGCGCCCCGGCACCCGGCGCCATTCCGATGGCTACTGGTATCCACTTGCCGCTTTCGGCGTCGAGGCCGGCACCACGGGCTCCATCGTCCGCCCGCCGGTGAACAGGCCGGCAGCTCCGGAAATGTGCAACCCTACGTTTTCTGGATCGATCGGCCCCGGTAGCATGCCCTGTGATAACGGCTATTGAGCCGGCAAATGAAAGAGGCGGCGATGAGCCGCCTTTTTCTCGATCGGGCCGCCGCTCACATGTCCGTGACCCCCGCTTTGGCACCGTAGTATGTGACAGATCGCCTTCCTAACTCCGGGGCGTAAATTCCACGAATCCTCCCAAGGAGACGATCATGACCACGACTTTCAAGCACGGCCTGATGGCCGCTGCCTTCGGCGCAATCCTCGGCCTGTCGGCCTTCTCGGCCACGGCAGCTCCCCTCCAGTCGAGCGCGACGGAGCAGGGTGCCGCCACGCGTCCGGTTGCCCAGCAAGAAACCACGGTGCAGCACGACAGGCGCACGACCGGTTCGATCGGCGAGCGCGCCTCGGAAACCACGGGCTCGACACATTATATGATGAACCCGAAGAAGCCGCTCAACATGGATTGCAAGCTCGGCTTCAACCCGACGAGCAGCTCCAGCTGCAATTACTGACGAGACGCTCGGCCGTTCGCCATCGCGAGCGGCCGTTCTTCCAGAACGTCATAGGCTTGCAGATCGACTTTCATCCTGTCCCTCCAGGTCTCCAGAAATGCCAGGGTCTCGCCTCTCTCAAGATGGGCCGTCAATGATTCCCGATCCTGCCAGCGCTGAGCGACCAGAAAGCGTCCGCTCGGCCCGTCCTCCAGGACAATGCCGTAAAAGAGGCATCCCTCTTCAGTTCTCGTGCCGAGGCTGATCGCCTCAACGTCGGTGACGAAATCATGAAGGTCGGACGGATCAAGGTGGATGTAGCCCATGAGGATAAGCATGCTTGTTACGCCCCCTTCTTCAATGGCATGACCGTGAGCACGATCTTGCCTTGGATGTGGCCTTTGGCGGCGCGTTCGTGCGCCTTGCGAGCCTCGGCGAGCGGGTAGGTGCTGTCTATGACGACGCGGATCGTCCCGTCATCGAGCAAGCGGCCGACGTCCGTCAGCTGGGCCCCGCTCGACCGGACCTGGGTTGCCGAGACCGTGACGCCCAGCTTCTCGGCATCCTCGGCACCGGCAAAGCCCAAGGGGTACACCGGGAACAATGCGCCGCCGCGCTTCAGCGTGCGCAGGAAGCGACCTGATGTCGGCCCGCCAAGCGCGTCGATGACAAGGTCAATGTCATGCGCGACGTTCTCGGGTGGCGTTCTGGTGTAATCGATGAATGCGTTGGCGCCGAGTTCGAGCAAGAGGGATTCATGCTTGCCCGATGCCACGGCGATGACGTCAGCGCCTTTCAGTTTGGCGATCTGCAGCGCGAAATGCCCGACGCCGCCGGCCGCCCCGTTGACGAGCACGGTCTTGCCCTTGAGCGGCACGGGCTGATGCCTATGCGGCTGAAGCGGATTGGGCTCGTTGTGCCCCAGTTCGATCATGAACTGCCACGCGGTGAGCAGCGACATCGGCGCGCCGGCGGCATGCACGTGATCGATGCCGGCAGGCTTGAGGGCAAGATCCGACGCCGGCACGCTGACATACTCGGCATAGGCCCTGCTTTCCCCGACACTGAAAAATCGAACCATGGAGTAGACCTCGTCGCCGACGGAGAAACCTCCGACATCGGCGGCGACCGCTTCGACGACACCAGAGACATCCGTGCCCAGAATGATGGGGAACGGTACTTGCGGCCGCCATTCCGGCGGAAGCGCCCTATAGCCATCGCGCAGGTACCAGTCGGGAGGATTGATGCCGATGGCGTGCACGCGAACAAGGACCTCTCCCGGCTTCGGCTCAGGCTTCGGCGCGTCCTCGTAGCGCAGCACCTCGGGGCCGCCAAAGGCATGAATCCGGATCGCTTTCATTGTTTCACCCGACATCGCTTTTCTCCATCAGGACAGATGTGCTATTGAATTCGGAGCGCTGCCCCGGTTTATCCGGAGTGCCGCCCCGTTTAAGCGGAGCACTGCCCCGCTTGTCAAGAGGTATGATGAGAGCCGACGCGAAAAAGAACTACGATCACATCCTCGCCGTTGCCCGCGAACTGCTGACGGGAGGAGGTGCCGATGCCTCGCTGCGCGACATTGCCCGCAAAGCCGGGGTGGGGGATGGGACGCTGTACCGCCACTTTCCGACACGGGAGGCGCTGCTGGAGGCGCTTCTCCGCAACGGCTTCGACGCGCTGAAGGAAAGGGCGCACGCACTCGAAACGTCGAACGAGCCCGATGCCGCTCTGGTGACCTGGCTGCGGGAGGTCGTCGCTATGGCGCATCATTATAGTGGTGCCATTGCCGCGATGGTCGCCGCGATCGCCGACGAAGGCTCGGCGCTTCATGCCTCCTGCGTCACCATGAAAGCAGCCGGGACGCGCCTGCTTGTCCGCGCCCAGGCCGAAGGCGTGGCGCGATCCGACATGGACGGGACGGATCTGTTTGCGATGGTCGGAGCATTGGCATGGATCGGCGACCAGCCTTCGCTCGCCCCACGCGCGGATCATCTGTTCGACATCATCTCGAGCGCGATCCTGACGGGCAAAGTGCGATCACCAGCTTGAACTCCGTCGATCTCGGCGACCGACAGGCGAGGAGGGATGGCCGGTGGCGGCAACGGTGGCAGTCATTCCTCTCGCAATTGCAGCACGGATGTTGCATCGAATGCAAAAATGCAATAAGTACAGAATCGTGCAAACTGGTGACAGTGGGTGTTGCGAAAAGCCGCAGCCAAGAGCGATTGACGCGTCTGCCTTGGAATTGCCATGCTCGCCGCGATGGTCGCATTTCATAATCAATCGAATTTCAGACAGGTGGGATAGTCATGACTGCAAAGGCCGCATGCTCCGATTTCCTGCATTTTTTCCGCTCCTGGATCAGCAACCCGCTTCGGGTCGCGGCCATCGCGCCGTCGGGGGATTCGCTTGCCAGGATCATGACCAGTGAAATTGCCGCACTCGACGGTCCGATCATCGAACTCGGCCCGGGAACCGGCGTCTTCACCCGTGCGCTGCTGGCGCGCGGCGTCAGTGAGGCGGATCTGACCCTGATCGAGTATGGCCCGGAGTTCATCAATTCGCTGCAGGCGCGGTTCCCGACGGCGCGCGTGTTACAAATGGATGCCGCCCATCTCGCCCATGCCGATATTTTCGAAGGCGAACCGGTCGGCGCAGTTGTCAGCGGCCTGCCGCTTTTGTCCATGTCGCCGCGCAAGATCGCCTCGATCATGGCTGGCGCCTTCGCCTATATGCGGCCGGGCGGGGCCGTCTATCAGTTTACCTATGGTCCGCGCTGCCCGGTGTCGCGGCCGATCCTCGACCGTCTCGGCTTGAAGGCGGTGCGCATCGGCGGCACGGTGCGCAACCTGCCGCCGGCCTCCGTCTACCGGATTTCGCGCAGCAAGCCGCTGGAATTGTCGCGCGAGCGCATCAGCTATCGCCAGAGCGAGACCGAAATCGACGACGTCGCCGCCTTTTCCAACGAAACCGGCGGCTGAACGATGATGCCGGGCCGGAATGGCTGAGAACAAGCGGACGGAGACCACGGAAGGCAGGCGGGAACGCAAGCGGCGGCAGACGCGCGAGCGCATCGAAAACGCTGCGATGACCCTGTTTCTCCAGCGCGGCTTCGACGCCACGACCATCGAGGACATCACCGAAGCGGCCGATGTCTCCAAGCGTAGTTTCTTCGATTATTTCCCCTCCAAGGAAGAGGTGGTTTTCGCCTGGCAGGATAGCTTTGCCGATCGGCTGATGGCGGCAATCGCCGCGAGGCCTGCAGATGAATCTTCCGTCGAGGCGGTCGAGGCGGCAATCACCGCAACCGTCATCGCCTCCGTCGACGAGCGCGGCCTGGCGCTTGGTGAACTCATCCATTGCACGCCGGCGCTGAAAGCCCGCGACCAGCTGAAATACGCCAAGCTCGAACAGAAGCTCGCCGAGGCGCTGCTGCTGCGCAGAGGAAACGATCCAGAGCAGCGGTCGCGCATGCGCCTCCTTGCGGCGATCGTCATCGGTGCGCTGCGCGTCGGTGGCGAACTCTGGCAGCAACGCCCGCCGGGCGCCTCGCTTGAGGATTTCGCCCGGGAGATCTTCGCCGACCTCTGGAAGATGCTGGCGGAGTTCGGCGACCAGGCGAAGACCAGGCTTTGACGTACGTCGCCTGAGGATCAGCGTGCACGCCCGCGCGCCAGTGGCCGGTAATGTTTTCATCGCCGTCACTGTTATCCCCGCGGTGCCATCCTATATCTGCAAGCGTCGCAGCGACCACATTCTCATTTATCATCTCGATGGGCGGGTCATCACCATGCCGGCGTCACTTTCGATCAGGGCAGGCATTCGCGTCCGAAGACGTCCCCAAAAGCCCAGGCATCTCCGACCATTCCACCGACTTTCAATGATCTATTGACCAAGAGAGGAAAGACCATGTCCAGTTACACCGCAGCCAACTACAACGCAGCGAAGTCAGGCACCTTCAAGATCGGCGGCGAGATCGAGGTCAACCGTCTCGGTTTCGGCGCCATGCGCGTCACCGGCAAGGGCATCTGGGGCGAACCGGCCGATCATGCCGAATCCATCCGCACGCTGAAGCGCCTGCCGGAACTCGGCGTCAACTTCATCGATACGGCCGATTCCTACGGCCCCGATGTCTCCGAATGGCTGATCAAGGAAGCGCTGCATCCCTATGGCGGCAAGTCGATCATCGCCACCAAGGGCGGCCTGACCCGCCACGGTCCCGATATCTGGCTGCCCGTCGGCCGTCCGGAATATCTGATCCAGCAGGCGCATAAGAGCCTGCGCAATCTTGGGCTCGAGCAGATCGATCTCTGGCAGCTTCATAGGATCGATCAGAAGGTGCCGGCCAAGGAACAGTTCGATGCGATCAAATCGCTGCTCGATAGCGGCCTCATCCGCCATGCGGGTCTGAGCGAAGTGTCCGTTGCCGACATTGAAGCCGCCTCGAAGTACTTCAAGGTCGCGACCGTCCAGAACCGCTACAATCTCGTCGATCGCACCAGCGAGGACGTGCTCGATTACTGCGCCAAGCACAATATCGGCTTCATCCCCTGGTACCCGCTGGCCGCCGGCGACCTCGCCAAGCCAGGCTCGCTGCTCGATACGATCGCCAAAAAGCACAATGCCGCGCCAAGCCAGATCGCGCTCGCCTGGGTGCTGAAGCGCAGCCCGGTCATGCTGCCGATCCCCGGCACCTCCAAGGTCAAGCATCTCGAGGAAAACGTCGCAGCCGTCGACATCACCCTCTCGAACGAGGAATTCTCCGCCCTCGACGCCGAGGGCCGGAAGCTCTTTAAGGCGGCTTGACGGGCGCTGACAGCTGCCCCTCACCCTAACCTTTACCGGGTCGAGACGAGTGGCTCGACCCCGGTTGGTGCCGGCAGGCGGATGCGGGGCAAGCCATCGGCGATCCGCGAGGCCGCAATTTTCGGCATAAATTTGACCATCCGGTCAAACATGCTGCAAAATGAGGCGGCGACCTGTTATTTTGAGGGCAAGCATTGCGTCCAGCGCATTGCTGCATTGCGGTATTTTCGCTATTCCAACTCGAAAGAATTGGGTATCACTATCTTCGTAAGCAGCGCACTCCTCCTCCCAGCGCTCTTACATCGGACTGACAACACTCCTCCTCCCAGTTGTCAGTCAGGATCAAGAGCCCGGCGCACCTCCTCCCGCGTCGGGCTTTTTTCTTTTCCTGCAAGTCTGTTTTCTCCCAAGTCGAATCGATCAATTGCCAATACGGGCAACGCCGCTTTTGCCGTTGTCCCGGGTCCATTTGACCTTGTTGGCGCCGGCGCGTTCGAGTTCGAAGCACATCGGCTTGCCCTTGTTCCAGCTCTGGAATTTCTGGCAGAGCCGGTTGGCGTCGATCCACCATTGGCCGGTATCGCTTGGCTTGACATAGCGGCCGAGACCGATCGCCTGGCCGTTGCCGTCGACCTTGCCGGAGGAGCGGAAGATCAGTGGCAGTTCACCGCCGAGCGGTGTGGAGAGGTAGACCGTCTTGCCGATGATGTCGCGGCGGATGTCGGCCTCGCCAAGCGTCTCCGTCGAGCCGAGAGAAGGCATCAGCATCAATGTCGATAGGCCTGTGATCGCGAGCAACTTCATCACCCTGATCCATCGATTGAATGTGATCGGACAAAACGCCGTGGACAGCCGAAAGTTTCAGGCGCAATTCCAGCAAAAGCGCGCAGCGGTTCTCACAGGAAAGCTCTTGTCCACCTCCCGCGGTTTGACTCGGCAAGCCTCGTCGGACTATTTGAACGGGCGCCGCCTGTCCGGTGCGTGAACCGATTGGAGTTTGGTCATGATCGGCAAAAGGCGCGCCCCGCGCGCGGCCCTGACAGGTCTTCTGGTTGCAACGATGGTGCTCGCCGGCTGCGGCGGCAGGCCGGTCGGTGTCATGCAGGCGGCCGGCACCGTCGCCCCGGGCACCTCCAAGGTCGATCTTCTCGTCGCCACGACGCGCGCTGCCGACGACAATCCCGCCGTGCTTTTCTCCGGTGAGCGCGGCACTGGCCTCGCCGTCAATGCCGTCGATGTCTCCATTCCGCCGGAAGCCAATCGCAAGGTCGGCCAGGTGCAATGGCCAAGCCGCCTGCCGGCCGATCCGCTGCGCGACTTCGTCACCATTTCGGTCGATCCGCTGGACGGCGAGCGGGCCGGCGAGACCTGGCTGAAGACCCATATGCCGAAGAGCCGCCGCGTGCTGGTCTTCGTCCACGGCTTCAACAATCGTTATGAGGATGCCGTCTACCGCTTCGCCCAGATCGTCCATGATTCGCATGCCGACGTCGCCCCGGTCGTCTTCACCTGGCCGTCGCGCGGCAGCATCTTCGATTATAATTACGACAAGGAAAGCACCAACTATTCCCGCGACGCGCTGGAGGAATTGTTGACCCGCACCGCCGCCAATCCCGCCGTCAGCGACGTCACCATCATGGCCCATTCGATGGGCACCTGGCTCACCGTCGAAGCGTTGCGGCAAATGGCGATCCGCAATGGTCATGTCGCGTCGAAGATCAACAATGTCATCCTCGCTTCGCCGGATCTCGATGTCGACGTCTTCGGCCGCCAGTTCGCGAGCCTCGGCAAGGAAAGGCCGCACTTCACCATCTTCGTCTCGCAGGACGACCGGGCTTTGGCGCTGTCGCGGCGCATCTCCGGCAATGTCGACCGGCTCGGCCAGATCGATCCCTCCGTTGAACCCTATCGCAGCAAGCTCGAGGCGGCCGGCATCACCGTGCTTGACCTCACCAAGCTCAAGGGCGGCGACCGGCTGAACCACGGCAAGTTCGCCGAAAGCCCCGAAGTGGTGAAGCTGATCGGCGACCGGCTGATTGCCGGCCAGGCGATCACCGATTCCAATGTCGGGCTCGGCGAGGCCGTCGGCGCGGTGGCGATGGGCGCTGCCCAGACCGCCGGAAGTGCCGTCAGCGTCGCCGTCAGCACGCCGATTGCGATCTTCGATCCGCGCACCCGGCGCAACTACGACGCCCAGCTGAAGCGTCTCGGCCAGTCGATGAACAACACCGTCGGTTCGGTCGGCGACAGCGTCGGTGCCAGCCTGCCGGAAAGCCAGTAAAAATTCCACAGAGCAATTCCAGCAAAAGTGCACAGCGGTTTTGCGTTTCGGAATTGCGAAAACCAAAGAGATAGGGAATTTCCCGTAATTCGGAGAAAACGGAAATTCTCTAGGCATCGCATCTTGATGTGATATATCAGGCTCACGACGGCAATTCTGTCTGCCGTGCGATGGGTTGATGGCATGGCGGATGAGATGAAGAAGAGGGTAGCGGTCGTCGGCGCGGGCGTGATCGGCGCCTCGATCGCTTTCGAGCTGCAACGGCGCGGCCTTGAGGTGACGCTGATCGACAAGGGTGAGCCGGGCCGCGGTACCTCCTTCGGCAATATGGCGAGCATCGCGCTCGATTTTGCCGCCGGCTCCGGCCCTTCGACCTGGAAGAAGATCCCCGGCTGGCTGCTCGATCCGGAAGGTCCCGTCTGGCTGCGGCCCTCCTATGCCGCCAGGATGCTGCCCTGGTTCCTGCGTTTCCTCGCCGCCGGCCGGCCGTCGCGTCTCCGAGAGATCGAGGATGCCGGCATGAGCCTGTCCAACCGCGCGCTCGGCGATTTCAGGCAGATGCTCCAGGCGATCGGCGCACCCGAATTGATGACCGAGGAAGGTTGCCTGGCGATCTACGAGACCGAGGCCGAATTTGCCGCCGATCGCGGCCATCTAGTCATGATGCAGCGCTACGGCCTCGAATTCGAGGTTTTGAGCAACGGCGCCATCCAATATTACGAACCCACCCTGTCACCGGCGATCGCCAAAGCCGTGCTGCTTCCCGACAACAAGTCGATCCGCGACCCCTACAAGCTGGTGGTGAAACTCGCCGACGCCGCAAAGGCCGCGGGCACGACCTTCGTCTCCGGCACTGTGCGGAATATCGAGCGCAGGGGCGATGGCACGGCCGTCGTTCTCCTCGAGGATGGCAGGCGGATCGAGGTCGGTTCGGTGGTGCTTGCCGCCGGCGTCCACACCCGTTTCCTTGCCGAAAAGCTCGGCGAGCCGATCCCGCTCGAAACCGAGCGCGGCTATCACACGCAGATCATGAAGCCCGGCATCTCCATGCGTTATTCGGTGATCTGGCCGCATCGCGCCTTCATGGTGACGCCGACGGCGGGCGGCATCCGTGTCGGCGGCAATGTCGAGCTCGCCGGTCTCGATGCCGCGCCGGATTTCCGCCGTCCGCGGGTGCTGGTGCGCCATGCCCAGCGCGCGCTGCCCGGCCTGAAGGTCGAGGAGACGACGGAATGGATGGGTCATCGTCCGGCGCTGCCCGATACGATCCCGATCATTTCGCCGTCGTCGAAAATGCCCGGCGTTTTTTATGCGACTGGCCACGGCCATCTCGGCCTGACCTTTTCGGCAACGACAGCGCTCGTGATCGCCGATATGGTGACCGGGCTCAAACCATCCCTCGATGTGACCCCGTTCCGCATAGACCGCTATTAGGAGGCCCTCATGTCCGATACCAGTAAACCCGTAGCGCTGATCACCGGCGGCGGCCGCGGCATGGGCGAGGCGATCGCCCGCGAGCTCGCGGCGCAAGGCTATCAGCTGGCGTTGATGTCGCCGTCGGAAAGCTGTGAGAAGCTGGCGGCCGAACTTGGCGGCGTCGCCTCGCGCGGCGTGGCCGAAAAAGCCGAGGATCTCAAGACGATCTTCGACCTGACGATGAAGACCTATGGCCGCATCGACGCCGTCGTCAACCTGAGCGGTCACCCGCCGAAGGGCGACCTGCTCGATATTTCAGACGAGAACTGGACGCTCGGTTCCGACATGATGATCCTGTCGCTGGTGCGCATGGCCCGCCTGGTGACGCCGGTCATGCTGAAACAGGGCAAGGGCGCCTTCGTCAACATCACCACCTTCGCGGCCTACGAGCCGTCGCTGGTCTTCCCGGTTTCCTGCACCTATCGTGCCGCTGCCGGCGCCTTCACCAAGCTCTATTCCGATCGTTATGCGGCCGACAATATCCGCATGAACTGCATACTGCCGGGCTATATCGACAGTCTGAACCACAAGCCCGAGACCGCCGAGAAGGTCCCGATGAAGCGCATCGGCCATGTTGAGGAGATCGCCAAGACCGCGGCCTTCCTGCTCTCCGATGGCGCCGGGTATATCACCGGCCAGAATATTCGCGTCGATGGCGGCGTCACCCGTCACGTCTGATCTGGAGTTTTCGATATGAGATGGAAGCGCACGATCCAGTTGCTGGATGTCCACGCCGAAGGTGAGATCGGCCGCGTCGCGATCGGCGGCGTGCCGAAAATCCCGGGCGATACCATTGCCGCCCAGCTGCATTGGCTGAACACCGATCCGAAGGGTGATGAGCTCCGCCGCTTCCTTTGCCTGGAGCCGCGCGGCGCGCCCATCGGCTCGGTCAACCTGCTGCTTCCGGCACGGCACCCGGAGGCCGACGCCGCCTTCATCATCCTGCAACCCGACCAGGCGCATGCGAGTTCCGGCTCGAACTCGATCTGCGTCACCACCGCCTTGCTCGAATCCGGCATCGTCGAGATGAAAGAGCCGGAGACGATCGTCACCCTCGAAACCGCCGCCGGCCTGGTCAAGGCGACGGCGACCTGCCGCGACGGGCGCTGCGAAAAGGTCAGGCTCACCATGGTGCCCTCCTTCGTGCATGAGCTCGATGTCGCAATCGACACGCCGCATTGGGGAAAGATCAAGGCCGACATCAGCTACGGCGGCATCTTCTATGCGCTGGTCGATGTCGGCCAGATCGGTCTGACGATCGAGAAGGCCAATGCCGCCGGCCTCGTCCAGGCCGGCATGATCCTCAAGGAGCTGATCAACCGCGACATCAGGGTCGTCCATCCCGAGATCCCGGCGATCTCAGGCGTCGCCTATGTCATGTTCCGCGATACCGAAGCCGACGGCACGGTGCGCACCTGCACCACCATGTGGCCGGGCCGCGCCGACCGCTCGCCCTGCGGCACCGGCAACTCCGCCAATCTCGCCACGCTTTATGCCCGCGGCAAGGCCAAGGTCGGCGACGTCTTCACCTCGAAATCGATCATCGGCTCGGAATTCGAGGTCGGCCTCCAGGCAGTAACCGAGGTGGCCGGCCGCCCCGCCGTCATCCCCACCATCACCGGCCGCGGCTTCACCTTCGGCCTGACCCAGGTAGCCCTCGACCCCTTTGACCCGCATCCGAACGGTTTTGCGCTGACGGATGTCTGGGGACCGTCGGCGGGAGAGATTTGAGCGTTCAGGGCATGGTGCCGGAACTGTGAGGCGGGTTCCTGACGGTTCGCGCCGATGGCTGCCCCTCACCCTAACCCTCTCCCCGTAAACGGGGCGAGGGGACGTGCCCTGCGAGAGGCCAGTGGGGAACGGAGAGGTCGCGACATGTCCCCTTCCCCCGTTTACGGGGAGAAGGTGGCGGCAGCCGGATGAGGGGCAGTGGCACGCTCCAACGATCCTGCGAAGCCTCCGCGACCGACTGCCTAGAGGTTACGCATGATCGGCGTAAGTCTGCCTGCGCTCAGCACCCCCGGTTCGAGTGTCCCAACCCAGCATGGCCAGCTCGGCCACGGCCTCCAGTTCGCCACGGGTCGCTCCGTCGCGGGCCAGGATCGACATGCCGTTCTGAACGGTCTGGACGAAGCGGGCAAGCGCGTGGACGTCGGTCGAGACTGGAATTTCGCCTGCTGATATCGCCTGGTTCAGGCGCAGCTTCAGGCGCTCGAGCGTGACGGCGCGGGCGGCTCGCACGAGTTCGCCGAGTTCCACATGGCCCTCGCTGCCGACCGAAGAGAGCGCCACCATGCAGCCGCGGGGAATATCCACGACACAGCCGGTCAGGGCAGCGGCCGAATCCATCAGGAGCGACATCACCGCTTCACGGGCCGTGCCCGCGGAGAGGAAGCCTGCCCAGACGAGCGCCTCGTTGTTGTCGCGATAGTGGCGCAACGCCTCGGCATAGAGGGCCTCCTTCGAGCCGAATGCCGCGTAGAGACTCGGCGATCCGATCCCCATCGCCTCGGTGAGATCGGCGATCGAGGTCGCCTCGAAGCCCTTGATCCAGAACAGGCGGGTTGCCCGCGCCAAGGCTGTTTCCCGATCGAACACCCGCGGCCGCCCGCGACTGCGGGCAGGGGTTTTATCGACTTCCGAGATCTCATTCGATTTTTGCATCGATCATTATATAAACCCATTGACACCCCATCGCAACGTGCCTAGCTATTTATGTGTCGATCACTACAGAAAGAGAAGATCATGACAGAACTGGCTGGAAAGCGTGCCCTGGTAACAGGTGGCTCGCGTGGCATCGGTGCCGCCATCGCATTGGCGCTTGCCGACAAAGGCGCTGATGTCGCCATCACCTATGAGCGTTCGGCCGATCGCGCCGCCGAAATCGTCCGGGCGATCGAGCGCAAGGGCCGCAAAGCGCTTGCCATCCAGGCCGACAGCGCCGATCCGACAGCCGTGAAGCGCTCGGTCGACGAAGCGGCCCAGGCACTTGGCGGTCTCGACATTCTCGTCAACAATGCCGCAATCGCGCTTTACGGTGCGATCGCCGACGTCAGCGTCGAGCAGATCGATGCGCTGCTGGACGTCAATGTGCGGTCGCCCTTGCTCGCTTCGCAGGCCGCGATTCCCTATCTGCAGGCGGGCGGCCGCGTCATCACGATCGGCTCGGTCGGCGCCGAACGCATCGTCGGTGATACCGGTACGGTCTATTTCATGACAAAATCCGCGCTCCACTCGTTTACCCGCGGCCTCGCGCGGGAACTCGGATCTCGCGATATCACCGTAAACCTCGTCCAGCCGGGTTCGACCGACACCGATATGAATCCCGCAGACGGCGACTTCGCCGACTTCCAGCGCGCCCTCATCCCACTTGGCCGTTATGGCGAGCCGGAAGATGTGGCGGCCGCTGTGGCTTTCCTCGCAAGCCCTGCTGCAAGGCACATCACCGGAACCATTCTCACAGTGGATGGCGGCCTGAACACCTGAATCGGGAGGTGTTGCTTCCGGCCCTCAAAAGACAGGGGGACCGACAGATGTCGGCCCTTCTTTCTCACTTATGCATTAGCCAAACGGGGTGACGGCCAGGATCGTGTCGGAGAGCCTGTGGCCGGGCGTGGGGGTCGCGTGCAATGCGCGCTCCGCGTAGCTGTGCAGCAGCGCAGGGTCGTCGATCACATGTGCCGGGACGGCGTAGTAGCGGCGAACCGTCACCTCCCTGCCGGCAGCGCGGTAGCTGAACGGTTCGGAGCCATCTGCCTCGAACTCCGCGCGCATCGCTTCGTCGACGCGGAGATACAGCGTGCCCATCATGACGAACCCGAACTGCGCGCCGTTTCGGACCAGGGCGGATCCGCCGAAGAATCGCCTGATATCGATGCAGCCGGCTGGGGCGATCTGGCTGGCAAAGTCGAGCGCCAGCCCGCGTGTCGCCTCGCTAGTCATGGTGCTGCTCCGCCAGAAGATCGAAGAAGCCGGTGATCGCGCCGAACCGGCCATCGGAAATCACCCCGAAACTCGTGCCGGTCTGCAAGACCCTCTCGTCTTCGTGGCGCAGTGCCCAGCGCGCCAGAGAGCGGTCATTATGGTGGAGAACGCTCAATATCTTGAACCGGCCTCCCGGCATGCTCTCCTTGAAGCCCGCCATATAAGCCGAGAGACCGGCTCGCCCCGCGATCGCTCCATTCGGGTCGCAATAGGTCACCTCGTCAGCGAGGCAAGCCAGCATTTCCGGCTCGCGAGCGTCAGCGTCCAGCGACCAGATGGCTGCATATCGATTCCAGAGTGCCTCAGGTGTCATGACATCGTCTCCAGTTGATTGAATTCATCTTCTATCGCCTGCCGCAGGCCGGCCTTGTCATCGCCACCGCGAATGAGCACGAGGAGTCCCTGATAGAAGGCCAGAAGGCGGGTGGCTGTCCTGTTCGCCTTGGCTCCGTCACCGTCTCGAGCGATGGTCGGCACTTCGGTCAGCCTCGAGCGGAATGTGGTACGAAGGAGGCCGAGCGCCGCTTCGACACGGGGATGCGGATTGACGCCGCCGCCGAATTCCACCGCCATATTGGTGATCAGGCAGCCAAGGGAGCCATCGTCGGGCTCATGCAGGAGCGACAGGAACAATTCGCGCAACCCTTGAAGCCCGCTTCCTGGCGGCGCAAACCGCTCGATCCGTCCCTCCAGCACCGTTCGGTGGTAATGTTCGAACGCTGCGTCGAAGAGGCCGGCCTTGTCGCCGAAGGCGTGATAGATGCTTCCGCCCTTGAGCCCCGTCGCCTCCTCGAGGTCTCGGATTGATGCAGCTTGATAGCCCTGCTTGCGAAAGATGTGCATCGCCCCCGTCAGCACCGCCTGCTCATCGAATTCCCGCGTTCGGCCCATCGTCGCTCCGATTCTTTATCGATTGTTCTAGAATGACCGATAAAGAATTCAAACGCAACTGCCTCAGTGACTTTCGGCGAAATTCTCGCCGGCCGACCTCGGTCATCCCAAGCGCGTGGGTATCCATCGCTTAAGGTTTAGGATGATGTTTCGGTGGAATGGCCGGTCGGCCAGGTGGACGGCGCTTGTTCGACGACAGCCTCCAGCATCTCCAGGCTGAACCCGACATACCGCGGCCCCCATCAACCGCGCTGCAAAACTCTGGCGCTGACCTGACCTGTGGCAAGCTTCTCGGCCGGCGCTGGCCTGCCAAGCAGATACCCTTGGCCGATGTCGCAACCCAGGTCCTGAAGCCGCTGAAGCTGGCTCTCCTCTTCGATGCCTTCGGCGGTTATCGTCACGCCAAGTCCCACACCGAGAGCGATGATCGCCTTGATCACCTTGTCTTGCTTATCATCGGTCTCGAATGAAGAGACGAAACTCCTGTCGATCTTGATCTTGTCGAACCGGTAGTTGGATAGTTGTGAGAGGCTGGAATATCCTGTTCCAAAGTCGTCGAGAGCAATCCTGACGCCCGCGTTCACCAGATCGTCGAGGACGATTCGTGCCGTGACAGCGTCCTGGATGATGGCGCTCTCCGTCACCTCCAGCTCGACCCTGTGCGCCGG
Organism: Rhizobium sp. P1_B8; assembly: GCF_056406515.1. Classification (NCBI taxonomy): domain Bacteria; kingdom Pseudomonadati; phylum Pseudomonadota; class Alphaproteobacteria; order Hyphomicrobiales; family Rhizobiaceae; genus Rhizobium; species Rhizobium sp. P1_B8. Next base: position 23,307 of record NZ_JBFTZZ010000004.1, read on the forward strand.
CAGACCGACATCGCCCAATATCTTGAGAATTCGCAGGCCCAGTAACCGGTCGCTTAGTTGGATCGGAGAAAGGTTGAATGACAGGACAAGCTCATTTGGCCAGGAAAGCGCATCGGTGCAGGCGTGGCGAAGCAGTTGGTCTGTCAATTCGACGATCAGACCGGCTTCCTCTGCCACCGGAATGAATTCGTTCGGTGGGATGAATTCGCCGGAGGCCGTCTTCCAGCGCGCCAGGGCCTCGAAGCCGATAATCCGATTCGTCTTCAGGTCTACGAGCGGTTGATAGTAGGGAACGATCTCGGCCTTCTTGATGGCTGCTCTCAGATCAGCTTCCACTCGAATCCGCTTTGCCAACTCGTCCTGCATCGAAGCCACGAAGGGCTTCACCAGATTGCGCCCCTGCTTTTTCGCGACATACATCGCACAGTCCGAATGTCGAATGACTTGACTGAGGTCATCGCCGTTCTCCGGATAAAGCGCGAAGCCGACACTGGCGCCGAGGTCGACGGCGACACCATTGAATGTGAACGGCTTGCCGATCAAAGTCACTATGCGGTTCCCCAACGCGACAAGATCGGGATTTCCGGTGCGCCGTGCCAGAACAACGAACTCGTCTCCGCCAAGGCGGAAAACGTGCTCGCGGGGAAAGAGGGAAGAGAGCCGCTGGGCAACAGTCTTCAGCACCGCATCACCGTGATCGTGCCCGAGGAGATCATTGACCTTCTTGAAGCCGTCGAGATCGATGCTGAACACGACGTAGGTTTCTTGTGCCCTTTGATCGGTCATCGCCTGCGCGCATACGGAATCCAGAAACCTGCGGTTAGGCAGTTCGGTCAGCGTGTCGTGACAGGCGATCCAGTCTACGTTCTTTTCGGCCTGCAGCCGGCGATTGACCTCCCTCGAAAGATCCCGGATCCTCAGCGCGGAATAAATGAGCCCGAGAAACCCGGAGATATTAAGGGCGAGGAGCGCATGGTCCAGCGGATAGTCATGATGCTTTTCGATGAATCCATCCAGCCCTTCATGCCATTGGAAGAGCCAAGACAGGCAGAAGAGAAGCAGGAAGATCGCGAGCCAGGCAACGATCTCCATCTGCGGTCTGGTTGGTTGGATGCGAGGCATATGAACAGGCTCCTGTTGTGTGAAGAGCCGTCATGGCCAGTTTGCTACGCTCGTATCAGCGAATGCCGACGACGGATGGCGCAACGTCACGGCATCGGCGGTCCCAGGCCGTGATCGAAGACCGCCTCAATTCATTCGGGCGGAATTAAGAGGGCCGATATCGCAGTGGCTGATGAAGCCGCGCAGCACCGACAAATCCCAAAGATCGTGCGCTTGGTAGGTTAATGGTGGGTTGCCTTTGCGAAGGCACGGGAGTTTCGCTGCGCACAATGGATATCTTTGCCGTAAATCGGATGAGGATTCGGTTCCTGTCCATCGGTCGCGCATCCCGGAGCCGATCAACCTGCCAGCATCGTATCCGCCAGGCTGTAGCAGTGGCTCGCCTGATAGGCGTTCCGGCCCCGGTTCATGTGCGTCACATTGAAAGTCCGAATGGCGCGCAAGATGCGGCGCTCCGCGAGGAATTTGCGGATCGAGGCCGAGCCCCGCACATTGATGCCGAAAATGTCCTCGCCGCGCGGAAAAAAGTAACCGACGTCTTCGGGCGTCGTGACGCAGTGCTCGAGAAAAGCCGCGTCCACATCGCCCTGCGCGGGTGAATGGTCGGTGGTGAAATGCGAAAGATGCACCAGGAATCGTGCACGCAGCCCTTCGCCGTCGGCGTAGAGCGTGAAAAGCTCCATCCAGCTCGCATTAACGCGGACGAGCGGCTTGTCGGAAGTCGAGGGCAGACAGGAAACTGACCAGTAGTGACGCTCGGTCTTGCGCGGGATGGGGATGCAGGTCTGCCCGTATACCCCGAGAATTTCCAGAACGTCTTGCGCCTGCGGGCGACGAAGCAGCTTCTGGAACCGCGCGACGTACTTGAACCGCTGTTCCAGGGACTCCAAACGCTCTTCGGCGTCGATCAAGTCCGCCTCGCCTTCTATCCAATCCCGCTGCTGCTCAGGATCCAGAAACTTGCGCAGGCCGGTGGTGCTGCGACGAGGGGTCGTGCTTATGTCAGGTGCCATGCGAGATCCGTCTTCTCATCGCTTCACCGGCCTGATCCCGCGACGTCGGCTCCTGGTGGTGAGGCGCCGTTCGCAGCCGAGCGGTTTGCCGGCGCGGTGGACCAACGCACCGGCCGCACAATAACATCCATCGAACGAATGGCGAAGACTGCCTTCAGCCGGCCCGAAAGCCAAAGCCTGCCGACGACCAAACCGCTGCGCACTTTTGCCGGAATTGTTCTAGTAAACGAACGGATCGACCCCGGCCGCCGCATGGGTGCCCGGCTCTTTCGGATAGATCACGCCCTTGCGCAGGATGATGTTGGCATAGAGCCTGGGCTCGCCGGTCTGGACCACCGCATGGGCGGTCTTCACCCTTCCGTAGAAATCCTGGCCGATCAGCGGCACCACCTGCCGGTGCGGCTCATGGCGGGCGCAGCAGTCGATCATCTCCTCATGCACGGGATCGAGCTTGTCGCGCTCGGCCTTGACGGTCGAGCGGAAGATCGCCTCCGCCACGAAATCGTCGATCGGCAGCACGCTGAGCACGGCATTGAGGACCGGGATGAGGTGGTGGCCGTCGAGCCGGATCAGCCGGCGGGCATGTTCGACGCCGGGATAATTGCCGTCGACGATGGCGATCTCGTCGCCGTGGCCCATGGCGCGAAGCGTAAAAAGCAGCTCCGGGCTCAACAGCGGATCAAGTCCTTTCAGCATGGTCTACCTCCTTGAAGAGTACGTTCTGGTCGGTGAGGTAACGCGCGAAGATCGGCAGGCTGGCGCCGCCGATGGCGCGCGCCTGCGCGCCGACCGCGCCCTCGATGATTTCGGGCATGACGACGCCCTGCAGGTCGAGCTTGGCCGCTTCGTCGATGGTGGCCTGCACCACCCGGCTGCGCACCCAATCGGGAAAGCCGCCGTCGATGACAGCCGCGCTGAAATCGACGATCGAGGCGGCCGCAACGATCGCCTGCGCCAGCGCCTTGGCGCTATCCTGGATCCAGGCTTCCATCGGCTCGCCGAAATCCACCCAGCCGTCGGCCGAATACCAGAGCGGCTCGGGATCGATGCCGCGCTCGCGCAGCATGTTTTCGAGCACGAAAATCGAGGCGATTTCAAGCAACTGCATCGTCTCGCCGTTCTTGCCGCGCACAGGCAGCGGCCCGATCGCGCCTGCCGTGCCGGTGCGGCCGGAAAAGATCGCCGAATTCAGGACGATGCCGCCGCCGATGAAGGAGCCGATGAAGAAATAGACGAAATCCGGATAGGACGGTCCGACGCCGAAGACGAGCTCGGCGCCGCAGGCGCTGGTCGCATCGTTCTGCATGAAGACCGGATGCGAGACACGCGCGGCGATGTCGGCCTGCAGGTCGACGTCGCGCCAAACCTCCATGGCGCCTGGCGGCGCACCCACCTCTTCGGCCCAGTTCCAGAGCTCGAAGGGGGCGGCGATGCCGAGGCCGGCGATGCGGCCGCGCTGCTTGTCGTCGAGCCGGTCTTCGAGCTCCCGGATGCCCGAGGTGACGAAGGCGAGGATTTCATCCGGCAGCGGATAGGCATAGGTTCGGTGCAGCTGCATGCGGATGCGGCCGACGAAATCCATCAGCACCAGATCGGCGCTGCGCCGGCCCATCTTCAAGCCGAAGGAATAGACGGCATCCGGATTGATATGCATCGGGATCGACGGCTGGCCGACACGGCCGCGCACCGGTTCCCCGCGCGACAACAGCCCTTCCTTCTCCAGCACCCGCATGATGACGGAGACGGTCTGCGCCGACAGCCCGCTGCGGCGCGCGATATCGGCCTTCGACAGCGCGCCGTAGAGACGCACCAGCGACAGCACGAGCCGTTCGTTATAGGCGCGCACCCTGACCTGGTTCGCACCGCCGGCCGGATTCAGAATTGGTGGCGGAACCGGTGTGTGTTCCGGTCCTTCCAAGGACGACATGGCCGCTCCTCCCGATTGTTGGCCTATGCCCTAATTCGATTGAGCATGCCACATCGAATTAATAATTCAATTGGATTTATTTATTGACAAGCCGATTTCTTTTCGCTCTTAATTGCCGTCGTCAAGGGCACGGGACCGCTGGGAGGCGTTAGCGATCCACGGCGAAGTGCTATATCTTAAATTCCGGCCCCGCAGGGGCGGCGCCGGCAAACTCTGGGAGGAGTTCCATGAAGAAATCTGTTCTCGCTTTCGGCGCGCTCGCGCTTGGTGTCACCTTTTCCGCTCCGGTCATGGCGGCTGACGTTGCTGCCTGCCTCATCACCAAGACCGACACCAACCCCTTCTTCGTCAAGATGAAGGAAGGTGCGACCGCCAAGGCCAAGGAACTCGGCGTCTCGCTGAAGTCTTATGCCGGCAAGGTCGACGGTGACAGCGAAAGCCAGGTGGCCGCGATCGAAAGCTGCATTGCCGACGGCGCAAAGGGCATCCTGATTGCTGCTTCCGACACCAAGGGCATCGTGTCTTCGGTCAAGAAGGCCCGTGATGCCGGCCTGCTGGTCATCGCTCTCGACACACCGCTCGAGCCGGCCGATGCCGCCGACGCTACCTTCGCCACCGACAACCTGCTCGCCGGCAAGCTGATCGGCCAGTGGGCCAAGGAAACGATGGGCGACAAGGCCAAGGATGCCAAGGTCGGCTTCCTCGACCTGACCCCGTCGCAGCCGACGGTCGACGTTCTGCGCGACCAGGGCTTCATGATGGGCTTCGGCATCGATCCGAAGGATCCGAACAAGATCGGCGACGAGGATGATGCTCGTATCGTCGGTCATGACGTGACCAACGGCAATGAAGAAGGCGGCCGCAAGGCCATGGAAAACCTTCTGCAGAAGGATCCGAGCATCAACGTCATCCACACGATCAATGAGCCGGCCGCTGTCGGCGCCTATCAGGCGCTGAAGGCCGTCGGCATGGAAAAGAACGTGCTGATCGTCTCGGTCGACGGCGGTTGCCCGGGCGTGAAGTCGGTCAAGGAAGGCGTCATCGGCGCCACCTCGCAGCAATATCCGCTGATGATGGCAGCCCTTGGCGTCGAAGCGATCAAGAAGTTCGCCGACAGCGGTGAAAAGCCGAAGCCGACCGAAGGCAAGTCCTTCTACGACACCGGCGTCTCGCTCGTCACCGACAAGCCGGTCTCCGGCGTCAAGTCGATCGACACCAAGGAAGGCACGGACAAGTGCTGGGGCTGAGCCCCGATTGCTGAAAGCAGAGCGGCCGGGGCTTGATCCCCGGCCGTTTTCGACGGACGATGTGCCGTCGCCTCACGAACCGGCTAATCAAAGACCGGATGGATATCGGTGACGGCCCCCGCGCGAGTTCGGCGCGCGGATGCGGAGGAGGAACCATGACCGGAACACAGGAATTCGAACGTGTCCTCGACGGCAGCGACAAGAGCGTTGCCTCCTTCGAGCACGAGAAAGTCTCGCTGATCAAGCGCGCGCAGCATTTTCTGCACTCGACGCCGGCCGCCGTGCCGCTGATCGTGCTGGTGCTGGCGATCGTCATCTTCGGGATCACCATCGGCGGACGGTTCTTCTCGTCCTATACGCTGACGCTGATCCTGCAGCAGATCGCCATCGTCGGTATTCTCGGCGCCGCCCAGACGCTGGTCATCCTGACCGCCGGCATCGATCTTTCGATCGGCGTCATCATGGTGATCTCGGCCGTCATCATGGGCAATGTCGCCATCACCTACGGCATACCGACACCGATCGCGGTCGCAGCCGGCATGCTTGTCGGCGGCCTTTGCGGATTGCTGAACGGCTTCCTCGTCGCCTACATGAAACTGCCGCCCTTCATCGTCACGCTCGGCACCTGGAACATCGTCATGGCGACGAATTTCATCTATTCCGCCAATGAGACGATCCGCGATACCGACGTCGACGAAAAGGCGCCGCTGCTGCATCTTTTCGCCGTGAGCTTCAAGCTCGGCAGCGCCGTGCTCACCCTCGGCGTCATCGCCATGGTGCTGCTCGTCTTGGTGCTCTGGTATGTCCTCAATCACACCGCCTGGGGCCGGCATGTCTATGCCGTCGGCGACGATCCGGAGGCAGCCAAGCTCTCGGGCATTCAGACCAAGAAGGTGCTGCTGACCGTTTATGCCATCTCAGGCGTCATTGCCGGCTTGGCCGCCTGGGTCTCGATCGGACGCAACGGCTCGATCTCTCCGTCTTCGGCCGTCACCGATTTTAACCTCCAGGCGATCACCGCGACTGTGATCGGCGGCATCTCGCTGTTCGGCGGCCGCGGCTCCATTCTCGGCACGCTCTTCGGTGCCATGATCGTCGGCGTCGTCTCGATGGGCCTCAACATGCTCGGCGCCGACCCGCAATGGAAAGTCCTTTTGACAGGCGTGCTGATCATCGCCGCCGTCGCCATCGATCAGTGGATCAGAAAGGTTTCGGTGTAATCATGGCTCGCGAACCCCTTCTCACCGCCCGCGGTCTCGTCAAGCGCTATGGCCGCGTGACCGCGCTCGACAATGCCGATTTCGACCTCTATCCGGGTGAAATTCTCGCCGTCATCGGCGATAACGGCGCCGGCAAGTCCTCGCTGATCAAGGCGATATCGGGAGCCGTCACCCCGGACGAGGGGGTGATTACCCTTGAAGGCCGGCAGGTGCAGTTCCGCTCGCCGATGGAAGCGCGCGAGGCCGGCATCGAGACCGTCTATCAGAATCTCGCTTTGTCGCCGGCGCTGTCGATCGCCGACAACATGTTCCTCGGCCGCGAGATCCGCAAACCGGGCGTGCTCGGCTCCATGTTCCGCATGCTCGACCGGCCGGCCATGGAAAAGCTGGCGCGCAACAAGCTGTCCGAACTCGGCCTGATGACCATCCAGAACATCAACCAGGCGGTGGAAACGCTCTCCGGCGGTCAGCGCCAGGGTGTCGCGGTCGCCCGCGCCGCCGCCTTCGGCTCGAAGGTCATCATCATGGACGAACCGACGGCAGCCCTTGGCGTCAAGGAAAGCCGCCGCGTGCTGGAGCTGATCCTCGATGTCAGGGCCCGCGGCCTGCCGATCGTGCTGATCTCCCACAACATGCCGCATGTCTTCGAAGTGGCCGACCGGATCCATATCCACCGTCTCGGCCGGCGGCTGACGGTGATCGATCCCAAGGAATACACCATGTCCGACGCCGTCGCCTTTATGACCGGCGCCAAGGCGGTGCCGACGGAGCCCGTCGCGGCATGACGGCACGCATCGACGAAATCGCCGGCGCAGTTCTTGACCGCGCCGGCCATTCCAAACGTTTCCTGGTCGCCATCGCCGGACCGCCGGGTGCCGGCAAATCCACCATGGCCGACAACCTGGCGGAAGCGCTGAAAGCCAGGGGCGAAAGTGCCGAAGTCCTGCCGATGGATGGCTTCCACATGGACAACGCCATCCTGATCGAACGCGGCCTGCTGGCGCGCAAGGGGATCCCGGAGACCTTCGACGTTCGTGGTTTCCTCGATATCATCCGCGCCGTCAGGTTGGCCGATCAGGAGGTTCTGGTGCCGGTCTTCGACCGCTCGCGTGAACTCGCCATCGCCTCGGCCCGCCCTGTTTCCCCCGATCACCGCTTCATCATCGTCGAGGGCAATTACCTGCTCTTTTCGCTCGGCAAATGGGCCGAACTCGAAGGCGTCTTCGACTTTTCGATCATGCTGGCGCCGCCGATCGAGGTGCTCGAGGAGAGGCTGTGGGCGCGCTGGCGCGGTTATAAGCTCACCGAAGAGGCCGCCAGCGCCAAGGTCTACGGCAATGACCTGCCGAACGGCCGGCTGATCCTCGAAAACCGCCGCCCGGCCGATGTGACGCTGGAGATCGCGCTGGCGTGATGCCGCGCGACATTCACGAAAAAAAGAGCTAAAGCGCGTCGCATGATTCAATTTCAATGCGACGCGCTTTAGTGTTATCGAGGCCGCAGACGCATCGCTTCGGAGGTCTGCCATGCAATCGATCACCATCCGCCGTCCTGATGACTGGCACCTGCATCTGCGCGATGGCGCCATGCTGGAAGGCGTGATCGCCGATACGAGCCGCACCTTCGCCCGCGCCATCATCATGCCCAATCTCGTGCCGCCCGTCGTCACCACCAGTGACGCCAAGGCCTATCGCGAGCGTATCCTCAAGGCCTTGCCGGACGGCCATCGCTTTCAGCCGCTGATGACGCTTTATCTCACCGAACATACCAGCCGCGATGACGTGGAGGAGGGGAAGAACAGCGGCCTCATCACCGCCGTGAAGCTTTATCCCGCCGGCGCCACGACCAATTCGCATGGCGGCGTGCGCGACATGGAAAAGGCGATGCCGGTGCTGGAGCGCATGGCAAAGATCGGCCTGCCGCTCTGCGTCCATGGCGAGGTGACGACGCCTGATGTCGATATCTTCGATCGCGAGGCCGTCTTCATCGACACCGTGCTCGATCCGCTGCGGCAGCGCCTGCCGGAGCTGAAGGTGACGATGGAGCACGTGACGACATCAGATGGCGTCGATTACATCAAGGCGGCCAAGGGCAATCTCGCCGGCTCGATCACCACCCACCATCTGATCATCAACCGCAACGCCATCCTCGTCGGCGGCATCCGCCCGCATTATTACTGCCTGCCGGTCGCCAAGCGCGAAAACCACCGGCTGGCTCTGCGTGCGGCCGCCGTCAGCGGTGACGCCCGCTTCTTCCTCGGCACGGATTCCGCCCCGCATGTCGATCCGCTGAAAGAATGCGCCTGCGGCTGCGCCGGCATCTATACCTCGGTCAATACGATGAGCTGCCTCGCCCATGTCTTCGAACAGGAGGGCGCCCTGGAGCGGCTCGAAGCCTTCGTGTCGCTGAACGGGCCGGCCTGGTACGGGCTCCAGCCGAACGAGGAGCGCATCACCCTGTCAAGGCAGGCCGAGCCGGTCGTCTTTCCCGCGAGGATTGAAACCGGAGCCGGTCCGGTGACGGTGTTCGATCCGATGTTTCCCCTGCATTGGCAGGTGATGCAGCAGGCGTAAGCTTTCAGAATTCAATTTTAAATAGAATATTCATCTTAAACTTCGGCGCGACGTTAAACGCGTAACATTTGCATTGTGCAGTGCATCATTTGTTAACGGATGCATAAGACATTCCTCGTCGCGGAGCCCATAAGCTGCCAACATCTGGCGCGGCAACAGCTGCGGAGACTGAAAAGCATGACGCTTGACTATAACTCTCTCTTGCTGGCGCTCGGCGTCTCCGCGGCATGCCTTGCCGTCACGCTGATGGGCAGTTGGATTGTCCGCCGGGCGGAAACGGTGCTGCTCACCGCCACCATCGGCCTGGTCCTCGTCGTCAGCGGCATTTTCGTCTACAGCGCCTACGTCAATACGCCGGAGACATGGCTGGGCGTTGCCAATTTCGTGCTGTTTCATGCCGGCTTTGCCACCATATGGGGGGCAGGCAGACAGTTCCTCACCGGCCGCCTGTCTATCCCGGCCATCGCGATCCGCGCGCTTGCCGCGATGGTCTTTTCCATCGTGCCGATGCTATCAGGGTATGACGGCCTGGCCTTCATCGCCGACAATCTCGCTATCGCCCTTTTGCTCTTTGCCACCGCCCGGCAATATTGGCTCGCCCGTGTCGAAGCACCCGCGCCGCTCCTCGGCATTACCGCGCTCTATACGCTGACGGCGATCTCCTTCGTTCTCTGCGCCGCCGTGCTGATCTCCGACGGCAAGCTGGTGCTCGGCAAGGCCCCCAGCAACTGGGCGGAAGATCTCAGCCTCGCTGTCTGCATTGCCGGCATGACCGGGATCGGCGCGCTGTCGTTGGCGCTGCATCAATGGCGGCTCGCTGCCCGCCACCGTCTCGATGCGATCACCGATCCGCTGACCGGCCTGCTCAACCGCCGCGCCCTGTTCGACGAGTACGGCACGCGCCCGATGGGCACGACCACCGCCGTCATCGTCTTCGACATCGACCATTTCAAATCCGTCAACGACCGCTTCGGCCATGCTGCCGGCGATCGCGTGCTCAAGGTCTTCGCCGGCGAACTCGCGGCCAGCTGCCGCACCGGCGACACCGCCGCCCGGCTCGGCGGCGAGGAATTTGCGCTGGTGCTGAAGGAGATCATGCCCGGCCGGGCGGAACTGACGGCCGAGCGCATCCGCCGGGCTTTCGAGGCGCGCGAGATCCATATCGATGACGAAGTGCTGACATGCACGGTCAGCGTCGGCGTCGCGCCCGGCCGCTCGAAGCCGCAGGATTTCGACGCCATGCTGAGTGCCGCCGACAAGGCGCTCTATGTCGCCAAGCGCGCCGGCCGCAACCGTGTCGAGCTTGCCGGCCATCTGCAGGCCGTTCCCGTCGAGGCAGCGCGCACCGCGTCTTGATCGCCGATCGATCCTCTCATACTATCGCCTTCGGCCGGATGCGGCCAGCCGCCCCGCGACGCTCGAGTTTGACGCTCTGGCGTTATGGTGAATGCATCCAGACAACATCCTTCACATCCTTGCCGTTAGGCGATCGATGGCGAACGGGTCAGCAGACGCGGGCACTGATCTTCCTGTTTGCCGTCAACGGAAGGATGACTTCATGCGCGATTTTCGCGATGCCAAGCTCATGGCAAAAACATTGCGGCAGGCCCTGGCCGACCGCGACATTTCGCTCACCCACAGCGAAACGCTCGAAATCGTTGCCCGGCAGTTCGGGCTCGATCAATGGAATATTCTCTCGGCCAAGATAGAGGAGGCGGGCGCCTCCCGCTCGGTCATCGGCATCGAGCCGCCAATGCCGATCTTCCGCATCTTCTCGGTCGAAAAAGCCATGGAATTCTATTGCGGCTTCCTGGGCTTCCGTCTCGATTGGGAGCACCGTTTCGGCGAAAATTTTCCGCTCTATTGCCAGGTTTCGCGTGACGGCATGGCGCTGCACCTGAGCGAACATTCCGGCGACGCCAGCCCCGGCGCCAAGGCATTCGTCCGCGTCGCCAATGTCCAGGCCTATCACGCCGAACTCTCAGGCAAGGACTACCGCTACATGAAGCCCGGTGTCGAGGAAGAGCCGTGGGGGCTGGAGATGACCGTCATCGACCCCTTCAGCAACCGCATCGTCTTCTGCGAGCAGACGTAGTCTAGGGCATCGCGCCGGCATTGGAGTGCGGGTCGATGCTATAGGGATAGACTGGATAATCGGCCCCGATGGCATCTCCAACGCGGTCAGACCAGGCGACGAAGGCGGGATAGGCCGCAAGAGAAAACCCGCAATCCTCGGCCCGGTGGCTATAGGCGTAAACGGCGATATCGGCGATCGTCAGCTCCTGGCCGACAAGAAATGGGCTGTCGGTCAGGCCGCGATCGATGGCGGCGAGGGCGCGGGTTGCGGCTTCGCGCTTGCCCGCAACCATGCTCTGGCTACGCTCCAGCCGTCCCGTCAATGTCCAGAAGCGCAGCGAGCCGATGACCGGCTCGACATGATACTGTTCGAAGAACAGCCATTGCATCACCTTGGCGCGCAGATAGTGGTCTGACGGCAGGAAGCGCGTGTCCTCGGCGAGAAAAGTGAGGATCGCATTGGATTCGGCGATCGGACGCCCGTCGTCGAGTTCGAGGACCGGAATGGCGCCCACCGGATTGAGTTTCAGGAACGCCTCGGTGCGGCTCTCGCCCTCGAAGATCGAGACGATACGACTGCGGTAGGGTATGTCGAGCAGGCCGAGCAAAACCCTGACCTTCCAGCCATTTTGCGACGGCAGATAATCGTGAAGTGTGAACATGGCGGTCCTTTCGCGGCAATCGGCTCATGTTCACACGCCGGCCCCGAACCAACCACCCGATTCCTGACGGGGGCGTCGGATCGTCGGGAAGCAATCATTCAAACGATCATCAGCGCCCGCACGAAGGCGACCGAGGCGAGCAGCGAGGCGATGGTCCGCACATGGTTCCACCATGTCCAGTCCCTGACATAGCTGGTCCAGAGCTGAACCGCTTCCGGCCCATTGCCGACGACCTTCGCCAGTGCATCGTTCATCGGCACGTTGAAGACGATGGTCGAGACGAAAGAGGCAAAGACATAGAGGGCTGCTCCGCCCAGCATCAGAAAAGATGCCCCGCCGCGCCAGTCGATCAGGGCGAGCACGGCGATGACGATGCAGAGGATCGCCGTCGGCACGAAGAGGCCCATGAAGGGCGAGCGGACGATCGTCACGTTGATCGAGTTCATCGCCGCGATGCCTTGCTCTGCCGGAATCCGCGAGAAGGCGGTCATGATGAAGGTCGAGAAGGCGAAGAAGATGCCGGCGACAAGGCCGCTGCCGATCGCCGCCGCCGCGAGGGAGAGGATGAGAATGATCTGCATAGTCAGGCGCTCCATATTCCGGTTGCCGCGGTTTGGCGGGCATATTCGCTGAAATCGGTGGCGGGGCGGCCAAGAATTTCGGTGACGCCGCCCATCACATTGGAATTGCGCCCATCGAGCACCTGGCCGAAGAGCTCCTCCAGAAGATCGATCAGGCCATGCGGCAGGCCGGCAGCCGCAAGCCCGCCGGTGAAATCCGCCATCGAGACCTGCTGATATTCGATCGGCCGCCCAGCGGCCGCGGCGATTTCGCCGACCGCCTGCCGGAAGGTCAGCGCCCGAGGGCCGGTCAACTCGTAGGTCTGGTTGCGGTGGCGCGGGTCGGTCAAGGCGGCGACGGCGGCATCGGCGATGTCGTCGGTATCGATGAAAGGTTCACCGATCTCGCCCGCCGGCAATTGCAGCCGGCCGCCAATGATCTGCTCGACAAAGGCGCCCTCGCTGAAGTTCTGGCAGAACCAGGAGGCGCGCAGGATGGTGGTATCGATGCCGGAAGCGGTCAGCGCCGCTTCGCTGCGCTGCGCGCTCTCTTCGCCGCGGCCGGAGAGCAGTACGATATGCTCAAGGCCGCATTCCACGGCGACCTTGGCGAGCGCTTCGATCGCCTCCGCCGCCCAGGCGACGGCAAGGTCCGGCTGGAAGGCGACATAGGCGCTCGATGCGCCCTGAAGTGCGCCGCGCCAGGTCGACCTGTCCTCCCAGTCGAAGGGACGGGCGCTGGAGCGTGATGCCGCGCGGACGGTCAGGCCGCGCGCTTCCAGACGCCTGATGATGCGGCCGCCGGTCTTTCCCGATCCACCGACGAGGACGATTTCGGACGTCTGCATGTCAAAACTCCTTCCATATTTTGCAAACAAGAGAAACTCTCTCATTTGCAAAATGAGATAATCTCTCTTATTTTGTTTGTCAACGTGGAAAAGGAGAGATCATGTCGGAACAGCCGGTCGCAACGCGCAGGCGCCAGCAGGAGTCTACCGGCCAGCCGCGCCGCATCCCCAGCCAGCAGCGCGGCCGCGAGCGCTTCGAAAAGATCCTCGCGGTTGCCTCGCAGCTGATCGAAAGCCATGGCAGCGACGGTTTGAAGATGAGCGAGATCGTCGAAAAGGCCGGTCTTTCCTTCGGCGCCCTCTACCAATATTTCCCCGACAAGACCTCGATCATCCGCACATTGGCCGAGCGCTTCAACGAGCAGGGCAGGCGGTGCGTCGAAGAGGAACTGGCGAAGGTGACCGACGCTGCGGCCCTGCAGCGCGCGCTCGCCAATATCGCCGATGAATATTATGCCTTCTTCCGCCGTGAGCCCGTCATGCGCGACATCTGGCATGCGACCCATACCGACAAGCTGCTGCAGCAGGTCGATGCCGAGGACATGGAATTTCATGCCCAGGCATTTCTCGCCGTGCTGATCCGTCTATGGCCGGATCGCGACCACAAGGAGCTGTTGGCGATCGCCCGTCTGACGATGCAGCTGCTTGCCGCCGGCGTACGTTATGCCGTTTCGCTGGATGCGGAGGAGGGCGCTCAGGCGATTGCCCTGTTCAAGAAGATGCAGATCGCCGATATCGGCCGTCTGCTGCTGTCATGAGCGCGCCTTTCGTCTGGAAACGTCGGGCTCTTGCTGCTATTCCCGCAAGGATCCAAGCCGAAGGAGAGCCGCATGATCCAGACCACATTTCCCGACCGCGCCGTGATGGCCGAACTGCTGGCCAAGATGCTCTGGGAGATCAAGGCGGTGCATTTCAATGCCGCTCAGCCCTATAAACTCTCCTCCGGCATGGCGAGCCCGGTCTATATCGATTGCCGCAAGCTGCTCTCCTTTCCGCGCATCCGCTCGACGGTGATGGATTTCGCCGCCAGCACCCTGATGCGCGATGCCGGTTTCGAGCAGTTCGATTGCATCGCCGGCGGCGAGACCGCCGGCATCCCCTTCGCCGCCCTGCTGGCAGATCGTCTCGGCCTGCCGATGATCTATGTCCGCAAGCAGCCGAAGGGCCATGGCCGCAATGCCCAGATCGAAGGCAATATGCCGGAAGGCTCGCGCGTGCTCGTCATCGAAGACCTGACGACAGCAGGCGGCAGCATGTTCAAGTTCATCGATGCGGTCCGTGCCGCCGGCGGCGTCGTCGATCATGGCATCGCGCTGTTCTTCTACGGCATATTCGGTGAACAGCGCTTTGCCGACGGCAAGGTCAGGCTGCATCACATCGCCACCTGGCGGAATGTTCTGGCCGTCGCCAAGGAGCAGAAGCTCTTCGACGACAAGACGCTGTCGGAAGTCGAGGCCTTCCTCGATGCGCCGCTGGCCTGGTCGGGAAGGAATGGTGGGGTTAGTGAGCTTTCGCTCTAGCCAGTTGACAAAAGCTCGCTTAATCGGTTGATGAACGTATAGATGCTGTTGGGAGGAATACGATGATTTTGTGCTGCGGCGAAGCCTTGATCGACATGCTGCCGAGGGACACGACGCTGGGCGAAAAGGGCTTCGCGCCCTATGCCGGCGGCGCGATCTTCAACACCGCAATCGCGCTCGGCCGCCTCGGCATCCCCACGGCCTTCTTCACCGGCATCGCCGATGACATGATGGGCGAAATCCTGCTGGAAACGCTGAAGGCGAGCAATGTCGATTACAGCCCATGCGCCATTACGCCGCGTCCCTCGACCATCGCCTTCGTCAAGCTGGTGAACGGCCAGGCGACCTATGCCTTCTACGACGAAGGCACCGCCGGCCGCATGATCACCACGGCCGACCTGCCTGTTCTCGGTGACGATTGCGAGGCGCTGCATTTCGGCGCAATCAGCCTGATCCCGAGCCCTTGCGGCGAAACCTACGAGGCGCTTCTCGACCGCGAAGCCGCTCGCCGGGTCATCTCGCTCGATCCGAATATTCGTCCGGGTTTCATCAAGGACAAGCCGGCGCATATGGCCCGCATCAAGCGCATGGCCGCTAAATCTGACATCGTCAAATTTTCCGACGAGGACCTCGAATGGTTCGGCTTGGAAGGCGACCATGATGCGCTCGCCGCCCACTGGCTGAACCACGGCGCCAAGCTCGTCGTCATCACCAAGGGCGCAGAAGGCGCCTCCGGTTATACCAAGGAGCGCAAGGTGACGGTCCCGAGCGAACGGGTCACCGTCGTCGACACGGTCGGCGCCGGCGATACTTTCGATGCCGGCATCCTGGCGTCGCTGAAGATGGATAATCTGCTCACCAAGGCGCAGGTCGTCTCGCTCGACGAAAAGGCGCTGCGCAACGCCCTGACCCTCGGCGCCAAAGCCGCCGCCGTCACCGTCTCCCGCGCCGGCGCCAACCCGCCCTGGGCACGCGAGATTGGGCTTTAAGGCTTAAGCCCGAGTCTGCCCCTCATCCGCCTGCCGGCACCAACCGGGGTCGAGCCACGTGTCTCGCCCCGTCCTTCGGACCCCCGTAAACGGGGCGAAGGGACAATGCCGCGGCCTCTCGATTCCCATTGACGTCTCGCGTGGCACGTCCCCTCTCCCCGCGCGCGGGAAGAGGGTTAGGTGAGGGGCAAATCTTGAACGGTTACTTCGCAAGCTTCGCCAGCGCCGCAACCAGGCCCTGCGTCGACGAATCATGCGATGCGGCACTCTCCTTGCCTTCGACGACAGGCAGCAGGCCCGTCGCCAGTTCCTTGCCGAGCTCGACGCCCCACTGGTCGAAGGAGTTGATGCGGAAGAGCACGCCTTCGACGAAGACGCGGTGTTCGTAGAGTGCGATCAGGCGGCCGAGTACGTAAGGGGTCAGCTTGTCGTAGACGAAGGTGATCGACGGCCGGTTGCCGGTAAAGACGCGGTGCGGCGCGATGAAATCGGCCTTTTTGTCGTCCATGCCCTTGTCGGTCAGCTGCTTCTTGGCTTCTTCGAAACTGCGTCCCTTCATCAGTGCTTCCGACTGGGCAAGCACGTTGGAGATCAGCAGCTGGTGCTGGTGGCGCAGCTCCGGCTCGAAGGCGTTGGCGGCGATCATGAATTCGGCCGGGATGATGCTCGTGCCCTGATGGATGAGCTGATAGAAGGCGTGCTGGCCGTTGGTGCCGGGCTCGCCCCAGACGACTGGGCCGGAATTGCCTTCGACCGGCGTGCCGTCAATGGTGACGCCCTTGCCGTTCGATTCCATGTCGAGCTGCTGCAGATAGGCCGGGAAGCGCGACAGGCGCTGGTCGTAGGGCAGGATGGCGCGGGTGGGGTAGCCCAGCACATTGCGATGGTAGAAGCCGATCAGGCCGAGCAGCATCGGCAGGTTCTCGGTAATCGGCGCCTTACGGAAATGATTGTCGACGGCATGCGCGCCGTCGAGGAACTTGCCGAAATTCTCCGGGCCGACGGCGATCATCAGCGGCAGGCCGATCGCCGACCAGATCGAGTAGCGGCCGCCGACCCAGTCCCAGAAGCCGAAGACGCGGCCGCTGTCGATGCCGAAGGCGGCGACCTTGTCGAGTGCCGTCGAGACGGCGGCGAAGTGGTGCTGCACGGCGGCTTCGCCGAGCGCCTTGGCGATGAAGTTGCGCGCCGTCTGCGCATTGGTCATCGTCTCGACGGTGGTGAAGGTCTTCGAGGCGACGATGAACAGCGTCGTTTCCGGCTGCACCAGCTTCAGGATGTCGGCGATATGGGCGCCGTCGATATTGGAGACGAAATGCGCGCGCGGACCGTCATGGAAGGGGGCAAGCGCCAGCGTCGCCATGACAGGGCCGAGATCCGAGCCGCCGATGCCGATATTGACGACATCGGTGATCGCCTTGCCGGTGGCGCCCTTCAGCGTGCCGGAGCGGACGTCGTCGGCAAACTTGCCCATGGCGGCAAGCACCGCATTGACGTCGGGCATGACGTCCTTGCCGTCGACCAGAACCGGTGTGTTGGAGCGGTTGCGCAGCGCGGTGTGCAGAACGGCGCGGTCCTCGGTGAAATTGATCGCCTTGCCGGAGAACATTTCCTCGCGCTTCTTCTCGACGCCGCCGTCTTCGGCGAGCTTCACCAAGAGCTTGAGGATGTCGTCATTCACCGCCGTCTTGGAAAAATCCATCAACAGGTCGTCAAGCGAGACGGAAAAGCGCGAAAAGCGCTGCGAATCGGCGGCGAAGGCGGCCCGGATATCGGTCACCTTGGTGGCATCAGCGGTGCTTTTCAGCTGTTCGACGATGGCGTTCATGGGAGGCTCCTTTGGAGGCGGAAAGGTTGCGGAAACTATTCGCTTTATCACCCGCAAATCAAGTTCAGCCACCTGCCGAAATGGAAAAAAGCCACCCGCGGCAAGCGGATGGCCCTTAAGCCTTTCCTGGCCAGCTTCAATCTGACCAGGAAAGGCACTGATTCATCAGAACGTCAAATTCAGCCGCGCAGGTCCTTGCGCAGGATCTTACCGACCGGCGACTTCGGCAGCTCGGTGCGGAACTCGATGAAGCGCGGCCGCTTGTAGTTGGTGAGGTTGGCGATGCAGTGGGCTTTGACCTCCGCTTCCGTCAGGTTCGGATCCTTCCTGACCACGAAGAGTTTTACCGCCTCGCCCGAATGTCCGTCCGGCACGCCAATGGCTGCGGCCTCGAGGATGCCGGCATGCATGGCGGCGACTTCCTCGATCTCGTTGGGATAGACGTTGAAGCCGGAGACGAGGATCATGTCCTTCTTGCGGTCGACGATCTTGGTATAGCCGCGGTCGTCCATGAAGCCCATGTCGCCCGAGCGGAAGTAGCCGTCATCGGTCATCACCCGCGCCGTTTCCTCAGGCTTCTGCCAGTAGCCGGCCATCACCTGCGGTCCGCGAATGCAGATCTCGCCGACGTCGCCGAGCGGCAGCGAATTGCCCGCCTCGTCGCGGATGTCGAGGTCGGTGGAGGGAAGCGGCAGGCCGATCGTGCCGGTGAACTCAGCCGAATCGAAGCGGTTGGCGGTGGCAACCGGCGATGTCTCGGAAAGGCCGTAGCCCTCTGTGACTGCCGTGCCTGTCATCTTCAGCCAGCGGTCGGCGACCGGGCGCTGCACAGCCATGCCGCCGCCGAGCGACATGATCAGCGAGGAGAAGTCGAGCTTGGCGAAATCCGCATTGTTCATCAGCGCATTGAACAGCGTGTTGAGGCCGGGGAAGATATGGACCTTCGACTTTTCGAATTCCTTGACGAGACCGGGAATGTCGCGCGGATTGGCGATCAGGATATTGTGGGCGCCGAGCGACATGCCCATCAGCGAATTCACCGTCAGCGCGAAGATGTGGTAGAGCGGCAGGGCGCAGAGGAAATTCAGCACCTCCGGCTCTTTCTTGCGCTCGAAGGCGGATCGAAGCCAGAGCGAAAGCTGCACCTTGTTGGCGAGCAGGTTCTGATGCGTCAGCACCGCGCCCTTGGCAACGCCCGTCGTGCCGCCGGTATATTGCAGGAAGGCGATGTCGCTGCCTGTCAGCGTGACCGGCTGGAGCTTTTTTCCGGCACCTTCGCGGAGCACCTGGCCGAAGCTCTTGTGCTGAGGGATCGACCAGGAGGGAACGAGCTTCTTCACCTTGCGCACGACGAAATTGACGATCAGCCCCTTCGGCCCGAGCATTTCCCCGAGCGAGGTGACGACGACATGGCGAAGGTCGGTCTTGTTGAGAACCTGCTCCACCGTGCGGGCGAAATTCTCCAGCACGAAGATCGCCTTGGCGCCGGAATCCTTCAACTGGTGTTCGAGTTCGCGCGGCGTATAGAGCGGGTTGACGTTCACGACGACGAGGCCGGCGCGCAGGATGGCATAGGTGGCGATCGGGTTCTGCAGCACGTTCGGCATCATCACGGCGACGCGGTCGCCCTTCTGAAGGCCGGTGCTCTGCAGCCAGGCGGCGACCTTGCGCGTCTGGCTCTCCAGTTCGCGGTAGCGCATCCCCTTGCCCATGCTGGAAAAGGCGGTCCGGTCGGCGTAACGGGCGCAGGATTTTTCCAGCAGTTCGGCAAGCGAGGCATATTCCAGCGGCGGAATCTCTGCCGGAACAATATCGGGATAGGCGGCAAGCCAGGGCTTGTCCGGCCTGGCGCCGTTTGGATGGACGGAAATGCTGTTCATCTGTCTCTCTCCCCTGCGGCCGCCGCGCCGACATCATTCGGCAGATAACCGGAAAGATCCTCCATCTTCCAGTCCGGCAGCTTATGCGATTGCCTGAATGGTTCAAGCCGAATGAAGCTATACTAACCTTGACGTAAACGTCAATATTCCGCCCGCGCACGATCATGGAAAGGATGGGGAACTTTGAGCCCGCCATGACGTTGATCTTGCATACTCACCATGAGGAAACACCAAAAGGAGGTGCACAATGTTGAACCAGGATACTGACGCCACCCGCCGTGACCCGAATGTCAAGGTCACGCACTCGCTGATCGCCAGCGACCGCGTCGAAGGCACCCGTGTCTATGGGCCCGATGGCAGGCATATCGGCTCGATCGAACGGCTGATCATCGGAAAGCTCGACGGCCGTGTCGCCTATGCCGTGTTGAGCTTCGGCGGCTTCCTGGGCATCGGTCACGACCATTATCCGCTTCCCTGGGAAAAGCTGAACTACGACACCCAGCTGGATGGCTATCGCATCGACCTGACCAAGGAGCAGATCGAAGGCGCCCCGAGCTATTCGGACGATGACGACACCTGGTACAACGACAATGGCCGCCGGGTCTATGATTACTACGGCGTGCCGCCTTACTGGATGTAACGTCGTCCGATAGGCCGAGCTGGAAGGGCCCCGCGGATGCGGGGCCTTTTTAGTGTTTGGCGACGAGATCGTTGGCCGATCGGAGCACGGTGCCGATGGTAATGTCATCGGCCCTGATCGTCTTTGCCGTCTTGACCGCAAAGACATGGCTCTCGCCCGGCAGCAGCGTCACCAGCATCGAATCGACAACGGCATCCGGATGCAGCCGATCCGCCATCAGGCAGAGATCCTTGAGGAAGTTTTGCGCCGTCACCTTGACCTCATACCCACCGTCGATCCCGACGACATCGACCGTCAGCCGCGGTGCCGGCAGGGCAAGCTCGATATCCTCGACGAAATAATGGAAGGCCCGCCGGTCGAGCATCTGCACGACGATGAGCTCGTCCTTCGGTAAGCCGGGGGTGACGATATCCTCGGGCAGCGGGAATTCCTTTGCCTCGAAACGATCGCAGAGCAGGCGCCAGAATTCGAATTCGGCCAGCACGGTGCCGTCGAGCGTCACGCGTTTGCCGCTGATCTTCGCCCGCCAGAACAGCGTCCGTTCATTGACGGCCACCGCCGCAAGTCCGCCGCCGCGCGGCTGGATCGTCAGCAGGCGCGGATCATAGGCTGCCTTCAGCGCATACCAGAGCGGCTTGCGGCGTCCGGCCGAATCGAGCGCGGCCCATGAGGTCACCGGCCAGCAATCGTTGAACTGCCAGACCACCGCACCCTTGCAGATATTCCGATGCGAGCGCATGTGTTCGACGCCGAAGCGGATGGCGCGCGCCTGGTTGAGCTGGGTGGCGAAGTGCCAGTCATCCATTGTCCGCGGCTCCGGCAAATGGCCGGACAGGCCGCGGATCAGCTTGTCATTGCCTTGGGTGGCCTTCTGATGGTGGAAGACGCCGTTCGATTGCGGCGTCAGCGGGGCGTCGTGCACGCTTTCTTCGATCGTTGCCCAGGCCGGCGGCGCTTGCCAGCCGAATTCGGAGCAGAAGCGCGGGATATAGTTGCGGTAGACCTCGTAGCCGACATCGTTCCACACGTCCCAGATATGTTTGCAGCCATGGCCGTCGGCATTGGGTTCGATCTCCATCGAGCCGGAATAGGGACTGCCGGGATAATAGGGCCGGTCCGGATCGAGTTCGACGCAGAGTTTCGGCAGCAGGTCGAGATAATAACCGAGGCCCCAGCTTTCGCCCGCCTTGATGATCGGCCGCCAGCCCCATTCGTCGAAGCCCCAGATGTTCTCGTTATTGCCGTTCCAGAGGACCAGCGAGGCATGCGGCATCAGCCGCACGACATTGTCGCGCACCTCCGCCTCGACCTCGTTTCTGAGCGGCTCCTCCTCCGGATAGGCGGCGCAGGCAAAGAGGAAATCCTGCCAGACCAGCATGCCGGCGCGGTCGCAGGCCTCATAGAATTCGTCGGCCTCGAAAATGCCGCCGCCCCAGACGCGCAGCATGTGGATATTGGCGGCCTTTGCCTCCTCGATCCGAGCGGCATAACGCTCAGCCGTCACCCGCGGGGGAAAACAATCGTCCGGAATCCAGTTCGCCCCGCAGATGAAAAGCGGTACGTCGTTGATGACGAAGGTGAAGGCCGAGCCATGGTCGTCGGCCGAGGTGTCGAGCCGCAGTGAGCGGAATCCGAGTTCGCGCTCATGAGCGTCGAGCAGATCGTCGCTCCCGTCGCCGATCAGCCGGAGAGTCAGGGGATAAAGTGGCTGCGCGCCGAGATGGTGCGGCCACCAGAGCTGCGGCGAGGGGAGGTTAAGCTCGAAGGCGATCTCGTCTTCGTCAGCGTCAATCGCCAGCGTTTTGGTTACGCCGCCGATTTCGGCGACAAGCCTCAACGGCGTTGTGCCGCCATGCCGCGCCAACCTGGTATGCACCTTCACCAGCCCGTCACCGCCGGCAAGCGTTGCCGACACCCGTGTTTCGGCAAGCCGCGCCCGATCCCAGCTTTCCAGCCGGACGGGCTTCCAGACGCCGGCCGTCACCAGCGTCGGCCCCCAGTCCCAGCCGAAATTGCAGGCCATCTTGCGCATCAGATTGCCCGGTCCCGGATAGTTGTTGGGACGGTAGCCGTAATGTTCTTCCATCTCCGCACCATAGGCGTAAGCCGAGCGGAAGGTGACGGTGAGTTCGTTCTGGCCAGCCTTCAGCAGCCGGGAAACATCGAAACGATAGGTGCGGTGCATGTTGAAGGTGCGGCCGATCTCTTCGCCGTTGAGGGATATCACCGCGATCGTATCGAGCCCGTCGAAGACGAGCTCCTGCACCCTGCCATCGTCAGGCATCGCCTCGAACGTGCAGCGATAGGTCCAGTCGGTCTTGCCGATCCAGTCACTGCTGATTTCGTTCACGTCGATATAGGGATCGGGGATCAGCCGGTTGGCGATCAGGTCGAGATGCACGCAGCCCGGCACCGTTCCGGGGATTGCGGCGGGCAGTCTGGATCTTCCTGTATCGTTACAGGAGAGCGTCCAGCCGGAATTGAGCTCGGTCTTCTCGATCATGGGCGGGCTCCTAGTTCATGCCGCTCGAAGCTGTGGGATTATCGGGAGATTGGATGTGTGCCGCCGCAATCCGGCTCGGCACGATGCGTCAGAGAAACCGGCCGTGGCGCTGCAGCACCTCGATCTTGTAGCCATCGGGATCGCTGATGAAGAAGAACAGGCCGAAGAGCTTGCCGTCGCGGTTGAGCTCTACCAGTTCACCCGGATTGAGCCCGAGCTTCGACAGCCGCTCCCGCTCGACCGCCACCTCCTCGACCGAGACGGCGAGATGGCCATAGGCATTGCCGAGGTCATAGGGCGCGGTCCGGCCCTTGTTGACGGTCAGTTCCAGCTCGAAGCCGGTCTCGGTATTGCTCATATAGATCAGCGTGAAGGTTTCGAAATCGACGCGGTCGGCCACCGAAAGGCCGAAGGCCCTCTCGTAGAATTCGACGGAGCGCGCCTCATCGAGAACGCGGATCATGGAGTGGATCATCTTCGCCAATTCTGCCTCCCATTGCACTACAGCGCCGCGCGTCTTTTTAGACGCGCAAAGGACGCTGTAGCACTTTGAATTGCTGCATAATTCCTTAAATCGGAATCGATTTAAGGAATTATGCAGTAGTCACGGCAGTCTTGGTACTCGTCCTCCTACGCCGCGCGCAAGCCGATTCTTCGGGTGATCGCCGCTTCGACCATACCCATGGCGTCATAGATCAGCACCGCCATCAGGCCGACGATCAGGCCGCCCTGCAGGATGAAGGCGGTATTGTCGGAAATCAACCCGGCGATGATGACCTCGCCGAGGCCCTTGGCCGCAACCGTCGAGCCGATCGTCGCCGTGCCGATATTGATGACGGTCGCCACCTTCAGCCCTTCGAGGATCAGCGGCAGGGCCAGCGGCAGCTCGACCCGCAGCAGCCGCTGCGTGCCGTTCATGCCCATGCCGTCGGCGGCATCGAGCACCTGCGGCGAAACCTGCTTCAAGCCGGCGACGGTGTTTTCGAAGATCGGCAGCAGGCCGTAGAGAAAGAGCGCAATCAGCGTCGGCATGGCGCCGAAACCGGTGGCGGGAACGGCGAGCGCCAGCACCGCGACCGGCGGAAAGGTCTGCCCGGCATTGGCGATGGCGCGTGACAGCGGCAGGAAGTCAGCACCGCTTTCCCGCGTCACGAAGATGCCGCCGACAACGGCAAGCACGGCGCTGCAGACAATCGATCCGATCACCAGCTGCAGATGCCCGGCGGCCAGCGAGGCAAGGCTGTTCTGCGTATAGACGGCAGGCGCATTGTTGCTGGTCAGCGGCACCAGCAGGAAGGAAAGCCACTCCGTCCTGAACAGCAGGATGAGCAGCAAAGCCAGCGCCGCCAGGCGGAAGAGATTGGCGACGACGAGCTTCATGCCTTGCGGCCCAGTTCGAGAAGCCGCGTCATCGAGATCGAGCCAACCGGCGCCTTTTCGCCGTCCTGCACGGCCGCCTCGTCGACCCCCTGCCAGATCATTTCGGCCAGCGCATCACGCAGGCTGAGCGACTGCGGCAGGGCATAGGCGAGACCGTTCTTCGCCGGCTCCATGCTCTCCTTCAGCGGCAGCAGCGACATCAGCTTCAAGGCCCGGTCGGACGTGCCGGTCAATTGCTGCACGAAGGGATCGGCGGGTTCGGTGAGGATCTTTTCCGGCGTCGAGCATTGCAGCAACCTGCCCTGGCTCATCACCGCGATCTGGTTGCCGAGATGGAAGGCCTCGTCCATGTCGTGGGTGACGAGAATAACCGTCGTACCGAACTGTTTCTGGATCGCCAGCAGGTCGTCCTGCGCCTTGCCGCGGATGACGGGATCGAGCGCGCCGAAGGGTTCGTCCATCAGCAGCAGCTCCGGTTCGGCCGCCAGCGCCCGGGCCACGCCGACGCGCTGCTGCTGGCCGCCGGAGAGCTGGTGCGGATATTTGTCGGCAAAGGTTGCCGGATCGAGGTTGAAAAGCCCGAGCAGTTCTTCGACGCGTTTGGCGATGCGGGCGGAATCCCAATCGAGAAGCTGCGGCACGGTGGCGATATTCTGCGCCACCGTCCGGTGCGGAAACAGGCCGTGCCCCTGGATGGCATAGCCGATCTTGCGGCGAAGCTCCGTCACTGGAACGTCCATGACATTCTGTCCGCCGACGAAGATTTCTCCTTCGGTGATCGGCACCAGTCGGTTGATCATCCGCATCAGCGTCGATTTGCCCGAGCCCGACGTGCCGACGATGACGGTGATCTCACCCTTCTCGACGCTCATCGAGACGTTGTCGACGACGGTGGCCGTGCCGTAGCGCTTGGTGACGTTCCTGATCTCGATCATGGTCATGCGGCGGATCCCCGGATGCTGTCGATGACCGCATCGAGGATGACGGCCGATGAGAAGGCGAAGAAGACGGTCGGCACGGCGCCGAGCAGGACGAGATCCATGGCCGTCTGGCCGAGCCCCTGGAAGATGAAGATGCCGAAGCCGCCGCCGCCGATCAGCGCGGCGATCGTCACCATGCCGATCGCCTGCACCAGTACGATGCGGATGCCGGTGAGGATGACGGGAAAGGCGAGCGGCATGTCGATGCCGGTCAGAATCTGCAAGCGCGTCAGCCCCATGCCGGCCGCGGCATCACGCACCGAGGGGTCGACGCCCTGAAGGCCGACGACGGTGTTGGCGACGATCGGCAGCAGCGAATAGAGCACCAGCGCAATCAAGGCAGGCGCCGTGCCGATGCCGCGGATGCCGATCGCGGCGGCGAGCGGCACATGGGTGGCGAGATAGCCGAGCGGCAGCATCAATAGGCCGAAGAGTGCCAGGCTCGGGATCGTCTGGATGAGGCTCAGCCCCTGCAGCACGATGGCCCGCAGCTTCGGCACCCAGAAGCAGAGGATGCCGAGCGGCAGGCCGAGAACAATGGCGATGGCAAGCGAGCCGAACGCCAGCAGCAGATGCGAGATCGCTTCGGTCTCGAATTGCGGGGCCCGCGTCGAGAATTCCTTCATGATCGAAAGGCTGTCGAGCAGGCCGGAGGAGAGCGAGATGAAGAGCAGCGCCGTATAGGCTGCAAGGGCTGCGACCCGCATCCAGGGCGCCAGCCGGATTTTGACAAGCGCATCGGATATGACGAGCCCGATCACCGCAAACAGCGCCCAGAAGCCGCCGCCGGGCGTCATGCGCGCTACCGTGCTGCCGGGGGGCGTTGCCGCCGTCGAGACGAGGCCGATCGCAACGATCAGCGCCGCAAGGCAGAGTGTGGCGATGACAAGCCGCGCGATCGCATTGGTGAGGAACAGCGTGGCGAAGGCGGTGAGAAGGAGAAGCACGGTCAGGATGACGACGGAAGGCTGGGGAAGAAGCTGCATCAGCAGCATCGGCTTGCCGGCGGCGATGCGGTTTGCCTTCACGTAGATGAAGGGCATCAGTGCAGTCGCCGCGATGCCGCCGGCCACCAGAACCACGCCGAGCCGGTCCAGCCTGCGGACCGCTAAGGTTTCTTCCATCAAATCAACCCTGTCTGGCCAACATCAGCCCAACCCTATCAGCAAAGGGGGCTCCGCCCGCAATCGGGCGGAGCGAGCGATGATTACTTCAGGAAGCCCTTTTCCTTGAGATAGGCTTCGGCGACGGACTTTGCCGGCTCGCCGTCGACTTGGATCTTGGCGTTGAGCTTGCGCAACTCGTCGGCGGTCAGGCTCTTGAAGATCGGCGAGAGCACCTCCTCGATTTTCGGATTGGCCTTCAACACCTCTTCGCGGATGATCGGCGTCGGGGCATAGACCTGCTGCACGTTCTTGTCGTCTTCGAGAACGGTGAGTTCAGCCGCTTCGATGGCGCCGTCGGTGCCGTAGACCATGGCGGTGTTGACGCCGTTCGTTTGGTCGGCGGCCGCCTTGATCGTCGCCGCCGTGTCGCCGCCGGAGAGAACGACCATCTGGTCGGGCTTCAGCTGGAAGCCGTAGGTCGTCTGGAAGGCGGGGAGCGCGCCGGCCGAATTGACGAATTCGGCGGAGGCGGCAAGCTTGGCGGCACCGCCGCCGGCGACCCACTTGCCGAAGTCCGTGAGGCTCTTCAGCTTGTTCGGACCGGCGACATCGCTGCGCACGGCGAGCGCCCAGGTGTTGTTGGCGGGCGACGGCGTCAGCCAGACGATCTTGTTGGCGTCGTAATCGAGCTTCTTCGCCAGCTCATAACCCTGGTCGATGTTCTTCCAGGCGGCGTCATCGGCCTTGTTGAAGAAGAAGCCGGCATTGCCGGTATACTCCGGATAGATGTCGATTTCGCCGGCGGTGATCGCCTTGCGCACGACGGGTGTTGCGCCAAGCGCGATGCGGTCCTGCGTCTTGATGCCGTTTGCTTCGAGAGCGAGCGCAATGACGTTGCCGAGCAGCGTGCCTTCGGTGTCGATCTTCGACGAAACGACGACGTCGGCGGCATGGGCCGCACCCACCGCGAAGGCGGAGAGCGAGACGGCAAGTGCGAGTTTCTTCAGCATGGAAAGTCCCCTTTTTCAAAACCATTGAATGTGGCCCAAGCCTCGGGCGGGAGGCCTGCGCATAGGAAATCCGCCGGCGAAGGCGACCAAGCCGCCATCATGCCGGAATTGCGTGCGTCATGGAAATAGCGTTCATGCCCGAAAAATCGATGCAAGCCCCCTCCAGTATTTGCGGTCGCAGCACGATTATGGCGGCGAATGCGGCTCCGCGCGCGGAAACGCATTCCCTTTTCCAAGGCCGGCGCGATTTGTTTTTGTCCCCTTGCGTGTTTCCACGATATTCCCCGGCTCTTTCGCGGTTTCCCGCCGCCCGGATTTTTTATGACGGGAACGATAGCCCGCCTCTCCGGAGGCAGGGATATCTTTTTTCATGAACACAGCATATCGTCCGGTTTTTCCAGCGCTTTCCGGAGGCGACCGTTTGCATCTTGGTGCCCTGTTCATCGCAAGCCATGTCCTGACCTCCGGTTCGGTGCGCGAGACCGCGCGGCGCTTCCAGCTGTCGCCCTCCACCGTCTCGACGGCAATCCATAATCTCGAGACCGAACTGGCGATGAAGCTGACGGAACGCGCTTCCGGCGAGCTCGCGACTCTGATTGCGAGCGGCAGGGTGCTGGAAAGCCTGGAGCCGATCACGGCTGCGATCGCTGAACTCGGCCAATGGGCCGGTCACGACGGCGCCGCCGCCGGGATCGACGAGGCCTGGGCATCCCGCATTCCCGTCAAGATCGTCACGATGGAACGCTTTCTCGAAGTTGCCGACCAGGGCAGCATCAACCGGGCCGCCCGCCGCCTCCGCCTCGGTCAGCCGCAGCTTTCGCTTCAGCTTGCCAATCTTGAGAAATTTTTAAGCCATCGCCTGTTCGAGCGGCAGGCGCAGGGCTCGGTGCTGACGGAAGAGGGCAGGCGCGCCTACCAGATCTTCATGGCGATCAGCCAGGCGTGGAACGATCTCAAATCGTCGGCCGACGAGCGTTATCGGCGCACCGCCCGATCGCTACGCATCGGCTCGATCATCCCGACCGGATCGGAAAGCTGGGTGGCCCGCTGCCTGGGCACGCTGGTTTCGGAATGGAATGCACGCCGCAACAACAATGCGATCTCGCTGGTCTCGATGACCGCCGACGATCTGCGCGAGGCGCTGAAGAGCGGCCGCATCGATGTCGCGATCCTGGATTCGGTCTTCGGGCTGGAAAACTTCCGCCATCGCGAATTGCTGCAGACCGACATGGTGGTGATCGCGCCACCGGATAGCGCCGAGACCAGCGTCGCCGATCTCGTTGCCGGCCACCCGATCTGCATGCCGAGCCCGCGCACCGGCCTCGGCCATGCGGCCATGGCCTTCAGCTACGAGCGCGCGCCCAACTGGCGCCTGCGCGGCCAGGATATCACCGCGGCGGATTCGCTGCCGGTCATCGTCGACCTCGTCGCCAATCACGGTTACGTCTCCTTCCTCGGCCGCGTCAGCGCCATGCCGATTGCCGACAAGGTGCGCATCGTCGATCTCGACGAGCACCTGCCGATGTCCTATCACGTCGCCTTCAACCATCGAAAAGCCGCCGCCGATGCCTGCACTGTCATCATCGAGGTGGCGGCGAGAATTACCTCGGAAACCGTGGCGCGCACCATAAGGCCGACGGACGCCGGAGCCAGGGAGACTGCAGCGTGACAATCTTGCTTGAAGTGTGCGTGGACAGCGCCGAAGGCCTTGCCGCCGCGATCGAAGGCGGCGCCGGCCGCATCGAGCTCTGCTCGGCGCTGGAGCTCGGCGGCCTGACGCCGCTGCCGAGCCTGATGAAGATCGCCGCCCGGGCTCCCATTCCGGTCTACGCGATGATCCGCCCTCACGCCGGGCCTTTCATCTTCGACGGGGCAGATGAGGAAGCGATGATGATCGATATTGATGCCGTGCGCGCCGCTGGCCTTGCCGGTGTCGTCATCGGCGCCAACCGGCCGGATGGTACGCTCGACATGCCGTTGATCCACCGTTTGAAGGCGCATGCGGCCGGCCTCGGCTCGACGCTGCATCGCGCTTTCGATCTGGTGCCGGATGCCGACCAGGCGCTGGAACAGGCGGTCGAACTCGGCTGCGAACGCATCCTGACCTCCGGCTGCGCCCTGAAGGCCACCGACGGCCTCGACGCGCTGAAGCGCATTTCGGCAAAGGCGGCCGGCCGCATCGCCATCATGCCCGGCAGCGGCATCCGCCCGGCAAATGTCGGCGAGATCCTGCAGGCGACCGGCGCCCGCGAGGTCCACGGCTCCTGCAGCTCGCCCGTCGAAAGCGCCGATCTGCGCGCGGTCGCCTTCGGCTTCGAGGCGAAGAGTACCAACAAGACCGATGTCGCTATTGTCCGGCAGATGCGCAGGGCGATTGAGGCGGTGGGTTAGCCCGACTGCGGGGAGAAGGGATATGCCGCAACATCTCGATTCCCTCTTCTCCCCAGCGGGGAGAAGGTGCCCGTAGGGCGGATGAGGGGGCCGGCGAAACCGGTCTTTTCAACAACGCCTATGCGAACTTCGACCGCGCCGGTATAGTCTCGACCGTGTTCAGCGCGACTGCCGTCGGCGGGGCGGAGTAGATTTTACGTGAAGGATGTGCCGCGTGGCCCCCTCATCCGCCTGCCGGCACCTTCTCCCCGAGGGGAGAAGAGGGCATGCCGCGACGTCTCCGTTCCCGCTCGCTCTCGCAAGCTGGGGCAGCCATCGGCGCGAACCAGACACCCGGCTCTTGAACAAAGCCCAAGCGGCTCATCACTCGCGGTCATGCACGACGCCCATGATCTCACCCCTGCGGGAGACACTCACGAGGAGATCGTCCCCGTCTCGCCATGCTCTGATCAGATATCGTTCACCCACGTCCCTCACATCTCTGACGCGATAACCACGCCGTTCGAGGAGGCGAACCGCATCGTCTGGCCCGAAATTGTCCCGACCCGAACGCCATCCGCTTCGCTGGTCGTGGTGGCGATTCCATCGCTGCAGAAAATCCGTTTCCGTCTGGTTATCGTCAGGATCAGCATAGAATTCCGATCCCTGGCCTTCCTGGATGACCACCTGCGCACGGGCAGGCACCACAAGCGGCATTGTCAGCGCAATAGCCATTGCCAAGGAGGCAATTCGCATTTTCATCGCCCGACCCTTTCCATCACTTAATTGATGAACATCTGCCGAGTATCCGGCGGGCTCCACTTATGGACACTTCCGTTTTCTTCTGTGTGCTTTTTGATTGAGAAATGTTGCGCGAAATCGCGGGCGCCGGTCTGAGTCGGAACCGCGTTGTTTCCGGGCGCATCCATCAGAACGTCTTGTGGAAAGACCAAGGGCCAACGGCTCCCGGCGAGATTTGCCGGAAGCGTTCAAGACGATCGCTATGCGACTTCGTACCTTGGGATTGCCCTAGGCACCGATGCGGATCACCGCCTTGATCAGCCCATTCTTCTCATGCGCCCATCGCGCGAGATCGCGCGGCGCATCGGCAAGCGTCGTGCGGTGGGTGATGAGTTTGTCCACCGGCACCAGCCCTTTGGCGATGGAATCCGCCACATGCTCGAAATCGACGCGGGTGGCGTTGCGGCTGCCGATCACCATCATCTCGCGCTTGTGGAATTCGGGGTCAGAGAAGCGGATATCGTCCTTGACGACGCTGACCAGCACCAGCGCGCCGCC
Organism: Rhizobium sp. P1_B8; assembly: GCF_056406515.1. Classification (NCBI taxonomy): domain Bacteria; kingdom Pseudomonadati; phylum Pseudomonadota; class Alphaproteobacteria; order Hyphomicrobiales; family Rhizobiaceae; genus Rhizobium; species Rhizobium sp. P1_B8. Next base: position 54,060 of record NZ_JBFTZZ010000004.1, read on the forward strand.
ATGGGCGACGAAGGAGAAGGCCTTTTCCATCGAAGGGCCGTACCCCGTCGCGTCGAAGACCACGTCGAAACCGTCGCCATTGGTCTTTTCCCGTACGGCCTCCGCTGTCGCCTCGTTGGCAACGATGCCGGAGGTGAAGCCGAAGCGCTCGGATGCCATCTGCAGCCGCTCGGTGCTGGTATCGAGCAGCGTCACCTCATGGCCTGCGATGCGCGAGAAGATCGCCGCCCCGAGGCCGATCGGCCCGGCGCCGATGACGAGCGCCCGCGCTCCGGCACCGGTCATCGAACGGCGCACCGCATGCGCGCCGATCGCCAGGAACTCCGTCGTCGCCGCCGCTTCGAGGCTTACACCTTCGGCGGCATAGAGGTTCTCGGCCGGAACCGAAATCTCCTCGCAGAAGGCGCCGTCGGTATGGACACCGAGCACCTTGATATTGGTGCAGCAATTCGGCTTGCCCTGACGGCAGGCGATACATTGCCCGCAGGAGAGATAGGGATTGACGATGACGGGCGTGCCGACTGCCATGGCAACGCCGTCGCCCGCTTCCAGCACCGTCGCCGAGATCTCGTGCCCCATCACCCGGGGATATTCGAGGAAGGGATGTTTGCCCTCGAAGATATGGTAGTCGGTGCCGCAGATGCCGACATGGCTGACGGCAAGCCGCACCCAGCCGGCGGCGGGAGCCGCTGGCGAAGGACGCTCGACGATATCGAGCACGCCGGGCTCCCGGCAAAGAACTGCTTTCATGACGGGTCTCGCATTCCTGAAATGGAAGAAGCCGGCTTGTTCAGGCCGGCTGTCTCTTGTCGCTCAATTGCTCTTGCGGCGGCGCAGCTGGTCGAAGAACACGATCACGATGATCAAGAGACCGGTGATGATACGCTGCCAGAAGGAGTTGACGTTCAGAAGGTTCGCGCCGTTGTTGATGGTGGCGAGGATGAAGGCGCCGATCAGCGGGCCGTGCACAGAGCCGACCGCGCCGAACAGGCTGGTGCCGCCGATAACGGAGGAGGCGATCGCCTGTAGTTCCCAGCCGTCGGCCTGTGTCGCATTGCCGATCGCGATGCGCGAGGCCAGCAGCACGCCGACGAAGGCGGCGAAGGAGGCGGAGAGGATATAGGCAAGGTAGATCATGCCCTTGACGTTGACGCCGGAAAGGCGCGCCGCCTCGGCGTTCGAACCGACCGCGAAGAGATAGCGGCCCCAACGGCTCAGATGCAGGAAGATGAAGGAGGGGACCGCCACCAGGATGACCATCCAGAACAGGCTCGGAATACTGAGCAAATCGGCGCGGGCGAAATTGCTGAACCCCTCATTGGTAATGTTGATCGTCGAACCGTTGGTGATCAGCAGCCCGATGCCGCGCAGCGATGTCAGGGTTGCGAGCGTGATGATGAACGGCGGCAGGCCCATATGCACGATGCCGAAGCCATGGAAGGCGCCGATCGCCACACCCATGAGCAGCGTCAGCGCGATCGCACCCCATACCGGTACGCCCGCCTGCAGCAGCCAGGCGATGATCACGGTGCAGAAGCCGACAATGGCGCCGACCGAAAGGTCGATGCCGGCGGTGATGATGACGAAGGTTTGGCCGAGTGCGAGGATCGCCGTCATCGCGCCCTGACGCAGCAGGTTCGAGATGTTGAGCGGCGTCCAGAAGCTCGGGGTGACAACGGCGAGCACGATCCAGAGGAAGATCAGCAGGCCGATCAGCGTCAGGCCGAACAGGATGTTCATTTTCCGGCGCGGCGGCGGTGCGACGATTTCTGTGGGGGTGGCAGTCATGAATTTTCTCCCTCTTATTCTTTTGGCTCAGACGCCGATCGCTTCGCTGAGCACTTGTTCATGCGTCGCCGCATGGAAATCATGGCTCGCGACGATTTTGCCGGCGCGGAAGACGTGTAGCCGGTCGGCCAGTTCGTAGACCTCGGGCAGGTAGGAGGAGATCAGGATGATGCCCGCGCCGTCCTTCAGAAGCTTGGCGAACAGCCGGTAGATTTCCGCCTTGGTACCGACGTCGACGCCGACGGTCGGCTCGTCAAAGATGAAGAGCCGGGCGCCGTGGCTCAGCCACTTGCCGATGACGATCTTCTGCTGGTTGCCGCCCGACATGCTGGAGGCCGGAACGCGCCGGCTCGGCGTCTTGATGCTGAGATCGCGGATCTGCTTGTCGGCATTGGCCGATTCGCGTGCGTGATTGATGACGGGGCCGTGGCTGAGGCGCCCGAACACCGGCAGGTTGATGTTGAGGCCGATCGGCAGGTTGAGGCAAAGCCCCTGGTCGCGCCGGCTTTCGGGCGCGAGCGCAATGCCGAGTTCCATGGCGGTGCGTTCGTTGCGGATATCGACACGTTTGCCCCTCCACTGGATTTCGCCGGTGCTGATCGGCTGGCGTCCGTAGAGGCCGAGCGCGAATTCGCTGCGGCCGGCGCCGATCAGCCCGTAGAGGCCGACGATCTGTCCTGCCTTGACGCTGAGCGACACGTCTTCGAAGCCCGGGCCGGAGAGGCCCTTGACCTCGACGATCGTCTCGCCGATCGCAATCTCTTCCTTGTGGTAGATCTGCTCGATCGAGCGGTTGATCATCAAAGCGATCAGTTCGGCATCGTTGGTCTCGCCGATCAGCCGCGTGCCGACATGCGTGCCGTCGCGCAGCACCGAGACACGGTCGGCCAGCTCGAACACTTCCTCCATACGGTGGCTGATATAGACGATCGTGACGCCTTCGCCCTGCAGGCGGCGGATCAGCTTGAAGAGCTGCGCCGATTCCTGGCGCGTCAGATAGGCCGTGGGTTCGTCGAAGATCAGGAACTGCGTGCCGCGCATCGCCGCGCGCGCCGTCGCCACCAGCTGCTGCTGGCCGATCGTCAGCGAGCTCAACAGCGCACCGGCCGGCAGGCCGAAGCCGAGATCGTCAAGCACGGCCTGCGCCATCTTCTCCATCTGCTTCTTGCGCATCAGGCCGTAGCGGTTGACCTCGTCGCCGAGGAAAAGATTGGCGGCAACCGTCAGGTGCCGGCAGAGCACGACTTCCTGGTGGACGGCGTTGATGCCGCGGGCGATCGCCTCGTTCGGCGTCGACAGCCCCACCGGCTGGCCGCACCACAGCACTTCGCCCGCCGTGCGGGTAATGACGCCGGTCAGCAATTTGATAAGGGTGGATTTGCCGGCGCCGTTTTCCCCGACGATGGCGTGGATTTCACCGGCAAGGAAGGTCAGCGTCGCTGGCTTCAGCGCCTGCACATGACCATAATTCTTCTGCAGGCCCTTGAGTTCGAGGATAGGCGATCCGGCGGGAATTCGATTGGCTTCTTTCAGCGTCGCGCTGTCATCATGGCGATGACTGACCTCTTCCAGTCCGATCATGGACCTCTCCTCCTTGTGTCGCCTCTGCTCTCCATCCCGCACAAAACATACCACGGATGGAAAAGGGCCCCCCGGGGTTTGTTAACGCCGCGGGGTGACGAGATTGGCACCGGTATCGACATTTTCCGGAACCTTCTCGCCCTTGGAGACGGCAAGCGCGGTCTTCACGCCGTCATAGCCCATGCGATAGGGGTCCTGAACGACGAGGCCGGCGATCGCGCCATCCTTGAGGAAGCCCACCGTCTTGTCGTCGCTGTCGAAGCCGATGACCTTGATCTTGTCGCCGAGCTTGTTTTCGGCGATCGCCTGGCCGACGCCCTGCGCCAGGATGAGGTTCGAGGCGAAGACGCCGACGAGTTTCGGGTTGGCCGTGATCAGGTCGGTCATCATGTTGAGGCCGGTCGTCGCCTGGCCGTCGCCATACTTGTCGGCGATGACCTTCAGGCCGGGATGCTTGGTCTTGATCTGATCCAGGAAGCCTTCGCGGCGCTGCTCCAGCGAGCCGACGCCGGGAAGATTGGTGAGGATGACGATATCGCCTTCTTCCTTGCCGGTCATCTCCTTGATGGCGGCGGCCAGACCGTCAGCGGCGATGCGCCCGCCCTGAACGTTGTCGGTCGTCAGGAACGACTTGAACGCCTTGGAGTCGGCGCCTGAGTCGATGCCGATGATCGGAACCGACTTGGCGGCTTCATCGATCGGCTTGCCGAGCGCCTTGAATTCGGTCGGCGAAATGACGACGGCGGCCGGCTTGCCGGCAACGGCGTTCTCCAGAATGCTGATCTGGCCGTTGACGTCGGATTCGGCCTGTGCGCCGAGTTCCGGCACGTTGACGCCGAGATCCTTGCCGGCCTTGCGGGCGCCGGCCAGAACGATCTGCCAGTAGAAGGACGTCGTGTCCTTGACGATGATCGGGATCGTCACGTCGGCGGCAAACGACGTTGCCGGCATCGCCGTGGCGATGACTGCGGCACCTGCAAGCGCGGTAAAGGCGCGGCGGGACAGAAGGGATTTCACGATACTCATAAGGGTTCTCCTCTCAGGGTGCGTTCTCCTCCAAATAAATCGGCCGCTGAACGCAGGCGGACGATTTTTATCGATAAAAAACATTTGCCGGGTGAAGCTAGCCGAGGCGCAATCAAATTGCAAGAGCGCCAAACCGGCTTTTTTTCTTTGGCAAACTCCCGCCAAGCAACTGATTTTATTCCAATACCACGATACCCTAAAATAGGGATCAGGCCATGTCGACCTCATCAGGATGGACTACGCCTTTTTTCAAAATCAGGTTGCCGTACAGCCGGAATTCCGTCGTCGCGACGATGTAGGTGGCCTTGCGAGCCATCGCGTAGAAAGCAAAACGCTCTACCGGCACGATGCGGAAATCGCCGGCGTGCTTGGAAACGATCTGCTGGAATTCGGTGCAGACCTCCGGCATCGCATCGGGATCGCCGACCACCTCCATCCGCCACGCCGCTTCCGGCACGAAAGTGTCGAGCGGCATATGCGTCAGGATAGCCTCGGCCATCGCAGTGGCGCTGACGCCGTCGGCGCGGATGACCGGCGGGCCCATCGAGCCCGAGGGAAAATTGGCGTCTGATATGACGATGTCGTCGCCATGCCCCATGGTCTTCAGCGCATGAAGCAGGTCGGGTCCAAGCAGCGGATGAATACCCTTGAGCATAGTCTCTCCTCAGACTCGGACGGCTTCGGCGCCGAGCGGCGGCGCGACCAGCGTATAGGGTTCGAATTCGGCATAGATCTCGTCGGCAAGCCGCGGCTCGACGATCTCCATATTGCGCGTCAGGCTGGACGGCTTGGCCGTGCCGATCAGCACCGAGGCGACGATCGCCTCGCGTAGCGGAAACTGCAGGGCGGGCGCTGCCAGCGGCACGCCGTGACTTTTGGCGATCGCTTCCATGGCGCCTACCTTGGCAAGCACATCGTCATCAGCAGGCATATAGTCGAAATGCGAACCCGGCACCGGGCCGGTGGCGAGGATGCCGGAGTTGAATACGCCGCCGACGACGAGCGACGTGCCCTTCTGCCGGCAGAGCGGCAGCAGTTCGGCGACGGCCGAGCGGTCGAGCAGCGTGTAGCGGCCGGCAAGCAGGATGCAGTCGAGATCGGAATGGCGCATGACGTCGAGGCAGACAGGCACCTCGTTGACGCCGAGGCCGAAGGCGGAGATCGCGCCGGACGACTTGAGTTCCTCCAGCGCCTTCACGCCGGAATCAAGAAACTGCTTCTGGTGGACCGCGTTTTTCGCCGCGCCATGTGTGTAGACGCCGAGATCGTGCACGTAGAGAATATCGATGCGGTTGAGGCCGAGACGCGCATAGCTGAACTCGACCGAGCGCATGATGCCGTCATAGGAATAATCGTAATCGGCGTCGAAGGAGAGCGGGTCGACATAGCTGTAATCAGGCACGGTGCCGGTCGGCACCGGCCGAAGCAGCCGGCCGACCTTGGTGGAAAGCACGTAACTGCCATCCGGCTGGTCGCGCAGGAAATCACCGACCCGCCGCTCGGCAAGGCCGAGCCCATACCAGGGCGCCACGTCGAAATAGCGGATGCCGCTGTCCCAGGCCGCCTGCAGCGTGTCGATCGCCTGCTCGCGCGGGCATGCGCGGTAGAGACCGCCGAGAGCGGCGGCACCGAAACTGATTTCGGTCACCTCCAGCTTGGTCTTGCCGATCCGTCTCGTCTTCATCATGCCTCCTCGCGAAGAACTTGAGCTTGGTCTATGGAGCAATCCCAGGAAAAGTGTGAAGCGGTTTTCCGTCCGGGATTGCGTACTTCAAATCAATCCCAGGAAAAGTGTGAAGCGGTTTTCCTGGGATTGCGTCAAAGCAAGGGTTAGAGCGTCGCACCCAGATGCCAGGGCACGAATTCATTGTCGCCGTAGCCGAAGAGCTCGCTCTTGGTCTTCTTGCCTGATGCCGTATCGACGATCAGGTCGAAGATCTCGCGGCCCTTGCCGCTGATTGTCGCATCGCCGGTGGCGATCGTGCCGCAATCGATGTCCATGTCCTCTTCCATCGAGGCATAGAGCGCCGAATTGCTGGAAAGCTTCAGCGACGGCGCCGGCCGGCAACCGAAGCAGCTGCCGCGGCCCGTCGTAAAGGCGATCATGTTTGCCCCACCGGCCACCTGGCCGGTCGCCGAGACCGGGTCGTAGCCGGGCGTGTCCATGAAGACGAGGCCGGGGGCCGTGACCCGCTCGGCATAACCATAGACCGCCGTCAGCGGCGAGCGCCCACCCTTGGCGACCGCGCCCAGCGATTTTTCAAGGATGGTCGTCAGCCCGCCGCGCTTGTTGCCGGGCGACGGATTGTTGTCGAGCGAGGCGCCGTGCAGCGCGACGTAATCTTCCCACCAGGCGATCTTGTCATCGAGCTTCTTTGCCACCTCGTCGCTGACGGCGCGGCTGCGCAAAAGGTGCTCCGCACCGTAGATTTCCGAAGTCTCTGACAGGATCGCCGTACCGCCGGCCGCCGCCAGCAGGTCGGCCGCGACACCGAGCGCCGGATTGGCGGTGATGCCGGAAAAGCCGTCCGAGCCGCCGCATTGCAGGCCGATGATGATCTCACCGATCGACATCGGCACGCGCTTTTCCTTGCCGACATCGGCAGCGATCTCGCGCAGCATGCCCATGGCGCGCTCGACTGCGCGGCGCGAACCGCCGGCATCCTGGATGTTGAAATGCCGCTTCGAGGCGCCGGCGCCGCTCTGGCCGTACAGCGTCAGCTGGTTGACCTCGCAGCCGAGGCCGATCATCAGCACGCCGCCGAAATTCACATGCCTGGTGTAGCCGGCGAGCGTCCTATGCAGCACGTTCATGCCGTCGCCGGTCGAGCTCATGCCGCAGCCCTGGTCGTGCACGATCGGCACGAAACCGTCGATGCCCTCGTAATGCGGCAGGATCGTCCGGTTCGCCTCGTCGGCGATCGCCCGGCAGACCGTGGTGGAACAGTTCACGCTGGCGATGATGCCGATATAGTTGCGCGTCGCCGCCCGCCCGTCGGCGCGGCGATAGCCCATGAAGGTGCGCGCCTTGTCATCGGTGGTCGCCGTTTCCGGCGCCGAATTGGCGGTCGCCGCCAGCCGGTCGTTTTCGAAATGCAGGTTATGGCTGTGCACATGGTCGCCGGCCTTGACCTCGGCCGTCGTGCGGCCGATCGCCTGTCCATATTTCACCACGGGTGAGCCGAGCGGAATATCCGCAATCGCCACCTTGTGGCCGGGGTCGATCTTCTCACGGGTCTGAATGCCGGCAACCGTCGAACCCGGCGCAATTGCCACCGTTGCGACCGCGACATTGTCGCCGGCCGAAAGGATGATCCAAGGCAGTTTTTCCAAGTCTCTATCTCCCTGGGAAAGGCTCGCTACATCGGCGAAAGCGCATTGATTTTGTTTTTTATCTACAATAAACATTTTCAAGTCAACGGGAATATTGATCCTGTGGACGAGGGAGGCAATGAGCCGCAGGCGACCGGAATTAAGCTAAAGGTCGTTTGAACAAGCCCCGGTCCGCTCCGTCCTGCTTTGAAGCGGGCGACGGTCACGAGGGCGGAAAGCGGGGTCTGGTGGCAAGGCAGAATACGGTCTTCAAGGAAGCCTACAACAGGTATGCCGCAGCCCTGCGTACGGATACGGCGCTGCCCTCGGAACCGGAGATCGCCGCCCAGCTCGGCGTCAGCCGTTCGACGGCGCGCGCCATCCTGACGCGGCTGAGCGAAGAAGGCATCATCCGCTGGAACAAACGCCAGAAGATCGTGCTGCGCCAACCCACAGACCGTGACCTCTTTCCCTCCGAAGAAACCGATTCCCTGCACGATATTATCGAGCGCAGCTTCATGCAGCGCATCCTTGCCGATGATGCCGCACCCGGCATGCAGATCAACGAATTGGAGCTTGCCCGCGAGATCGGCACCGGCACGACCAGCGTACGCGAATTCCTGATCCGTTTCTCCCGCTTCGGCCTCATCGAGAAACGCCCGAACAGCCACTGGACGCTCAAAGGGTTCACCCGCGAATTCGCGCTTGAGCTTGCCGATGTACGCGAGATGTTCGAGCTGCATTCCGCCGCCGAATTCGGCCGGCTTTCCAGGGATAATCAGAGCTGGGCCGATCTTGCCGCCATCCGCGACGAACATCACGCCATGCTTGCCGACATCAACCAGCGCTTCAAGGATTTCTCCGTCCTCGACGAGCGCTTCCATTTGCTGATCCACCGCGCCTCGAAGAATCGTTTCATCGCCGATTTCTACGACGCGATCGCCATCGTCTTCCACTATCACTACCAGTGGAACAAGACCGCCGCCCGTCAGCGCAACGAGCGCGCCATCCACGAACATCTGGATTATATCGCAGCGCTGGAATCCCGCGACCAGGCGGCAATCGAAACCGCCTGCCGCGCGCATCTGCACTCCGCCCGCCAGACCCTCCTGCAATCCCTGCCGCAGATCGCCACCGAATCCGCTTGAGGAGGTGAGAGTAACGCCAGGAAGGCGTTGTCTTACGGAGCGGATGCCAGCCCTGGCACGTTTCGGCGCGACAGGGACATTTATAAATCCGTCACGATATGTCGGCAAAACCTCTGGGCTGGTCCGGATGCCGCGTCAAAGCTATTGAAATAACCTCCTCGATGCGCATGGTCGACGCATCCACCGTTTGCGATGCGCGATGATCATGAATGGAGAGCAAGTTTCACCGATGGAAAACACCTCTGCCCCCTCCAGCAATATCGAATGGACGCTGGCTGATTTCCTGAGCACCTATCGCTATTGGGCTCTGTTTTTTTCGTCACTTCTTTTGGCAATCGGCGGACAAGGTTTCAGCACGGTCTTTCCCTTGATCTCGCAAATGGCCGGCAGCAGCGCTCAGACGATCGGGATCTTCTACTTCGGCTCCACTCTTGGCTGGGTTGCCGGTGCCTTCCTGGGGTTTATCGTCGCGAGCCGCCATGGTCGGTCGGCTTTGATTTCGCCCATTCTCGTCTGTGCCATTGTCGCCATCAGTTTTCTGCCGGCGCCTGCATTGTGGGGATCGCCGGCGTTTCTGTTTTTGTTTGGTGTGGTGTTCGGCACGGTTCGGGCCGTTTTCCCCCTCGGGATCGCGATATTCCTGGTGGGCGGGCGACCGGGCAAAATCGACTTCGGCTGCGCCCTCACTCTCCTGTCAACGACGATCCTGATCTCAGCCTTTGCTCCGATCGGCGCGTCGTGGTTATACGGCCTCGATCTAGGCGCCGTGCCTGTCGTTTCGGCTTTCCTGGCCTGCCTGCTTCTTGCTGTCATATTGCTGGTGCCGGCCGGAAACCTGGCCTTCGATGAAGCTCCGCGTCCGCGACACACGCCGCTTGCGCCGCGCCGGCGATCCCCACTCCTGGTCGCTGTCATCCTGGTCATGCCGCCGATCCTGATTTTTCTGATGGCGATTGGCGTCCATCTGTTTCAAGCGAATGATGCCGACGTCACCTCTTCCCCCGTCACGCTGCTTTTAGCACTTCTGGTCTTCGGCATTGCCGTGGCCGCCTTTATCTATCTGGCCTATTGGGTCTATCGCATCCATGGGGAACTGGCGGGCGCCGCACGGTCGCAGCGCCTGCTAACGCCGCTTGCTGGCATGCTGATCGCCATCCTCGTGCCGCTCGGATTGCCGGTTCTTGTCATGACCCTTGGCGATCTCCTCAATGATCGCGCACGCGACAGAGGCCATGGAAGTTTGATTTCGATTGCCTGGCTCGGGATCTGGAGCTTCATCTTGCCGCCGGTCGCGATCGGAATGATCCAGAACGCGGCAAACGAAAGCTATGGCATGGGCTCAGACGCGGCGTAATAGCGACAGCGCGGTCGCGGTCTTCCGGTGATTGCCTGATTTTCTCGACAAGCCCTCTGATGCGATGTTCGCCACCGGCATCATGAAACATTTCGATGTGTAAGCCGTTATCGCGCTTATGACCGACGCTAAACTCAAACCGAAATCGGTCGACGGCACCGAACCGCACGGTGCCGGGAACTCGCCCCAGGAGACGGCATCGACTGTCGAGGTCATGCCGCCGCCAGATGCCATCGAACCCGATCCGGAGCTGACGCCTGAAGAGGCCGAGCAGGCGCGCAAGCGGTATCTGCTCAAGCGTTTCTGGATCAGCGCGCGCCGTTACTGGGGCCRCGGTGGCGACAAATTCGCGTGGCCCTTCTCGATCGGGCTATTGGCGATGATCGGCATGAATGTCGGCTTCCAGTACGGAATCAATCTGTGGAACCGTGGGATCTTTGACGCCATAGAGCGACACGATGCCGGCACCGTCTATTTCCTGAGCGCCGTATTCGTGCCGCTTGTGCTCGGAACTGTAGCCATTGTCACGATACAAGTCGCCGTTCGCATGATGATCCAACGTCGCTGGCGTTCCTGGCTGACAACAGCCGTCATCGCGCGCTGGCTCGCAAACGGCCGTTACTATCAGTTGAATCTTATCGGCGGCGACCACAAGAACCCCGAAGCGCGCATTTCCGAGGATTTGCGGATTGCCACCGAAGCACCCGTCGATTTCATCGCCGGTGTCATTTCCGCATTTCTGGCAGCCTCGACTTTCATCGTGGTGCTCTGGACGATCGGTGGGGCCCTCACTCTTCCGATCGCAGGTTTCACCGTTACCATTCCCGGCTTTCTTGTCATCACTGCGGTCCTCTACGCCGCGATCACCTCCAGCTCGATGGCGGTCATCGGCCGCTATTTCGTCCACGTCTCCGAGGCCAAAAATCAAGCAGAAGCCGAGTTTCGCTACACGCTGACGCATGTCAGGGAAAACGGCGAGAGTATCGCCTTGCTCGGTGGCGAAGAGGAGGAGCGTAACGACCTCGACAAAACCTTCGCCAATGTGCTCAAGCAATGGGCGCTCCTTGCCCGCCAGCACATGCGCACGACGCTTGTGTCGCATGGATCGATGCTGATTGCGCCTGTCGTGCCGGTCCTGCTTTGCGCGCCAAAATTTCTCGAAGGCAGCATGACCCTCGGGCAGGTCATGCAAGCCGCCTCTGCTTTTGCCATCGTTCAGGGCGCGTTCGGCTGGCTGGTCGACAACTATCCCCGTCTTGCCGATTGGAATGCCTGTGCACGGCGCCTCGCCTCGCTGATGATGTCGCTCGACGGGCTGGAGCGCGCCGAACAGAGCGACTCGCTCGGGCGCATCAAGCATGGTGAAACCGAAGGCGAGTCGATGCTCAGCCTCAACGATCTCTCCGTGTCGCTTGACGATGGCACCGCCGTGGTCACGGAAACCCGAGTCGAGATCGAACCCGGCGAACGGGTGCTCGTGGCCGGCGAATCCGGGTCCGGCAAGAGCACGCTGGTGCGGGCCATCTCAGGACTCTGGCCGTGGGGCAGCGGTAGCGTCAATTTCCACGCCGACAGGCGATTGTTCATGTTGCCGCAACGGCCCTACATCCCGTCCGGCACGCTTCGCCGTGCCGTCGCCTATCCCGGCGCCGCCGATAGCTGGACGCCGGACGAGATCAAGGCGGCGCTCGCCAAGGTGGGACTGGATTATCTGAACGACAAGATCGAGGAAGATGCGCCATGGGACCAGACCTTGTCCGGCGGCGAAAAGCAGCGGCTCGCCTTTGCGCGTCTGCTGCTACACCAACCCGATATCATCGTGCTGGATGAAGCAACGGCAGCACTCGATGAGAAGAGCCAGGATAAGATGATGCAGATGGTGATCGATGAATTGCCTGAAGTCACCATCGTCAGCGTCGCGCATCGCGCCGAGCTGGAAGCCTTCCATAGCCGCAAGATCACCTTGGAGCGGCGCAAGGGCGGCGCAAAGCTTGTCAGCGATATCGATCTTATCAAGCGCAAGAGAAAACGGAACTTGCTGTCCCGCGTTTTGAAGAACCCCTCCATGCCGAAAGTCAGCACGACCTCGAATAAAGACAGCGCAGTCCCAGAATAGAAATTGTCCGTTTGGCCATAGAACCATCAATCGCCTCACGAAGACTCTGCGCTCGCAATTTGATCCAGATTTTCGATCAGCCGCTTGAGCAGATCGACCAGTTGTCCCGCTTCCGCATCTGTGAACCCGGTCAATGCCTCACGATTCCCTTGGAATAGGGTCGTAATTGCCTCCGGCATGCGTTCCTGTGCGGTTCTTGTCAGCACGATGCGGCTGCTGCGGCCGTCAGCCGGGTCACGTGTCCGCTCAATCAAGCCATCCCGCTCCATGCGTGCGAGCATCTGCGCCATCGGCGGTTGCTCGATCCTGGCAAAGCGGGCGAGGTCGCGCTGTGTGCTTGCCTTGCCATTTTGCAGCGCGACGAGGACAGGCAACTGGCCGACACCGAAGCCGAGCGGTTTGAGCCCTGACTCGCTGAGGCGGGCAAACCCCCGCGCCGCAAGACTGATGAGATGGCCAGGCGTAGAAAGCACGTCTTCATTCATTCGCTCACCTCTTGCCTGCGCTTGATCGCGAGATATATATGTACGTATGTATCTTGACGCGCGGCAGGAAGCAATGCCGCTTCGATGCCGCCCAGCGAATGTTTCAAGCTCCATTGAGGAAACGAAATGTCCAACAATGACGTCGACATGATCAAGCGCATCTATACCAGCTTTAATGCCAGGGACATCGACGCTGTCCTTGCCGTCCTTTCCGATGATGTCGCCTGGGCCAACGGCATGGATGGCGGCCACATCAATGGTCGTGACGCTGTGCGCGACTATTGGACACGTCAGTGGGCTGTCATCAGTCCCCACGTCGAGCCGGTCGCATTTGAGGAAACCGAAGACGGCGCCGTCGCTGTCGAGGTCATCCAGTCGGTCTTTGACCTCGATGGCCGGCCGCTGGCTGGGCAGGCCCATGGCCTGAAGGACRAGACCGTGACGCACATCTTCCGCATGGAGGGCGATAAGATTGTTCGCTTCGATATCCAGGATGCCCTGTAAGCCCAGCGTGCTCTGTAAGCTCTCTCTATGCGGGGGGATGACCGCTCCTGTTGCGAAGCGCCGTTGTCGGACCCGCCTTTCGCCCGTCGGGCCGCCTGGCTTGTGCGTTCAGTTCACGCTTAGCCGGCGGTATCGGTTCAGAGCCTGCGAGCTTCCAGACGCCGCTTGTCGCGCTCGACATAGTCGGAGCCCAGCTCTGTCAGACGAAATTGCCGTTTCTGGAATTCCCCGCGGATCAAGATGAAACCTTGCTCTTCGGCTTCGCTCAATGTCTTCAGGCTGGTGCCTTTAGGGGGAGACTGCCAAGCCATGCCATCGGCGCTGTGCAGTAAGACCATGATCTTTATAATTTTGTTTCTCCATGGCTGATGCATGCAGCCGGGCTGCATCGCATCAGCAATCCGCTGGTTCCGTATTCTTGATTTGGCTCCATCCAGGAGAAGCCCATTGATTTAAAAGGATTATTTTTGGCTAGTCCGGAGTTTCGCAAAAGCTATTGTATAAAAGCTCCAATAGTCTTGGTCAATTCAATCACTCCGTCCCAACGGGTTTGGTCGCGCCTGGCGATTGGCCCGATGGCGCTTATTTCCATTGAATCCCGACATCAGCGGCGCATAGTGCCGACGTTCCCGGCTTTGCCGGTTGAACGGATGGGGGAGCCGGTGCATGTCAGCAAATCTCGACGATATCCGTAACCAGCAACGTGAGACGTGGGACAAATTTTCCGCCGGCTGGAAGAAATGGGACAGCTTGGTTCTCGGTTGGCTCGCCCCGTTTGGCGACGCCATGCTTCGGCGCGCCAATCTCTCCAACGGCTTTAGCGTGCTTGACATAGCCGCCGGCACTGGCGAACCCGGCCTGACGGCGGCGGCGGCAATCCCCGACGGTCAGGTTGTCGTCACCGATCTCTCGGAAAATATGCTGACTGCTGCCGCCGAAAATGCGGCCAGACGTGGCCTCAAAAACTTCGAAACTCGCCTATGCGATGCGGGAGCGTTGCCTTTTGCCGATGCCAGTTTCGACGCCGTCCTATGCCGGTTCGGGTTTATGTTCTTCCCGGATATCGCTGCCGCCGCCAGGGAGATGGCGCGCGTCGCAAAGCCCGGGGCGCGGGTCTGTGCCGCAGTCTGGAGCGCGCCTGCCAAAAATCCATGGGCGACCACGATCATGGGCACGATCGCCCGCCACGTGGACATGCCCCCGCCGCCCTCCGGTTCTCCGGGCCTGTTCCGCTGCGCGGGGGAAGGCATGATGGTCGAGACCTTCAAAGAGGCGGGCCTTCTCGACGTCGCCGTGGAAGAGGTGTCGGCGATGATGGTGCACGATGCCCCGGCGAGCTATTGGGACTTCATGACCGAGATCGCCGCGCCTGTTGTCGCCGGACTATCCAGGGCCGACGCGGCAACACGGGAGAAGATCTGTCGTGAGGTCCTGGAGCTCGCTCTCCAATCCGTCAGCGACGGCAAGGTTCACCTTCTCTCAACAGCAACTGTGATCACAGGCACGCGATAGCCTCAAAATCTCGTCGACAACGACGGCGAGCGGGAGCGTGGCGTCGATGACGACACCACACTTCGGAATATCCTCTTTCGTTGCATGCAATCGCACAATTAGCTCCCGTTCGGCAGGCAGGTCACAACATGATCCCGTATTGCCGCAGCACTTTCCAAAGGCGACGTGAACGTCACATCTAGGGTTAGCGCGTGCTGGTGCGGGATATCAAGAACCACGGCCTGTTGGCTTCGGTTTCTTGAAGTCTCGACGTCGGTCGTTTTCAAATAGTCGCGCCTTGCGGGGGAGGAAACGCGACGCGCCAATTCTTCTTCGGCACAAAGCAATCTCACCGGAACGAAGACCGCGGCGCGCTGTCTGGCGGCGTCAACAAACTCTTGGTACGTCCGCGTGCTCCGCTCATCGCCTTCGACGCCGGCATGGGTGAAGATGAAATTCGCCGACGGGCCGCTATAGGTGGCGATTGCATCCAGGACGGCCTGCCGGACCCTGCCGGTGTACTCCCAGACACCCTTAGGCAGCGGAGCGGTCTGATCCTCGTCGAGGAGGCGCAAGATCGGGTTGTTGAACCAGTGATTGTCAATGATCTTTGCTGATAGAAGCGAGCCGAGTTCTTTGGCGATTGTCAGCTTCCCGACGCCCGGAAACCCCAAGAGCAAAACGAAAACACCCATCGTCCGACAACTCTCCCAATACAATCCACCGGCAACAACGCAGTGCAGAACATTGTCTGGAATCTACCAGAATTTCCACCATGGACGCTTTGGATCGGGAGGCATCGAAGGCTCGGGCGCGAGCATGGCTTTCATCACGATCATCTCGCCATCATGGTCATAATATTCTCCCTCTTCCCCCTGGACTTTGGCTTCGAGAGATTGGGCGATAAGCCACATTTTCCGACGGATTTCTTGATCAGGATTTTTGACAACGATGTTGTCTCCGCTCCACCAAAGCCATGCGGCGTTTTTTCGATTTTCGCCGCGGGAGTATCCTTTCCACACGCATATGCCCGCCTGTTCCACCCGTAAAACACCCCCGTCGGCGGCGGGAGTTTCGGCAAAACCGTCATGCTGAATTTCGGGATCACTGGCAACGTACTCGAGCCATTCGTCGAGAGCGATCGATGGAGAGGCATCGAACCAATTTGCCTTACGGGTAATGTGAAGATCGTAACCCATCAGAGCCTATTACCTAAGTCGCGCCGAACGGCTGAGCCGCCTAATGCGAAGCCGCCTCGCTTGCGACGGCCGCCCCCTCACGCTTCTGACTATGCCCGACCGGGATCAGCCAGGTGGTGAAGAAGGTCAGCACCGCAACGACGACCACGCCCCAGAAGCTCCAGTGCAGCGCCGCATTGAAGACGGCGCGGATCGCCGGATCGGCGGCGAGCGCCGAGAGCCCGGTCGGCTGGTTCAGTGCGTCATGCAGTCCTGCCGCCGCTTCGCCGCTCGCATAGTGATTGATGCCGGCATTGAGGATGGCGCCGAGCACGGTGGCGCCGAGCGTATTGCCGAGGCTGCGGGCAAAGATGATCGAGGCGGTGGCACTGCCGCGCATCGACCATTCGACGCTGTCCTGCACCAGCACGATGCTGGTGAGGCTGATGAGACCCATGCCGAAGCCCATGAAGAAGGAGCCGGCGCCGGCAACGACCGGCGAACTCTCAGGCGTCAGGAACAGAAGAAAACAGGCGCCGAAGGGAAACAGCAGGCTGCCGACGCGCAGCGTGCGGCGGATGCCGAAGGCCTTGTAGAAGCGGCTGGAGAGCATCACCGCCAAGGGCCAGCCGACGACGAGCATGGTGAGCGTGAAGCCGGCAACAACAGGCGAACGGCCGAGAACGCCCTGCACATAGATCGGCAGGATTGTCGAAAGCCCGATCAGCGCCATGCCGGCCAGCAGCGTCGCCGCATTGCTGGTCGCAATCAGCCGGCGGCTCCAGAGCGGAATCGAAATGATCGGCTCCGGCGCCCGCTTCTCCTGGGCAAGAAAGAGAAGGCCTGCGACCACGAAGACGGCAAAAAGCGAAAGCAGGATCCAGGCACTGGCATCGGTTTCCGTCAACATGACGAGAAGTGCCACGATCGAGATCGAAAACAGCACCGATCCGAGGTAATCAATCTTTGCCTGCTTGTGCGCCACATCCTCCTTCAGGAAGATCATGAAGGCGATGATCGAGATGATGCCGATCGGCAGGTTGATCCAGAAGATCCAGGCCCAGGAGATGTTGTCGACGATGATGCCGCCGGCAAGTGGCCCGACCACGGCCGAGGTCGCCCAGACGGTCGCCATCGCACCCTGCACGCGGCCGCGTTCCTCGAGCTTGAAGAGATCGCCGATAACAGTCATCGTCACCGGCTGGATGGCGCCGGCGCCCAGCCCCTGCAGCAGCCGGAACAGCACCAGCGACATCATCGACCAGGCAAGCCCGCAGAGCAAAGAGCCGACGAGGAAGATCAGGATGCCGCCGATCAGCACCGGCTTGCGCCCAAAAATGTCGGAAAGCTTGCCGTAGATAACAGTGGTCGTCGACTGCGCCAGCAGGAAGGCCGAAAACACCCAGCTGTAATAGGAAAAGCCGCCGAGCTGCCCGACGATGCGCGGCATCGCGGTCGCCACGATCGTCGCCTCGATCGCCACCATGAAGGTCGCGAGCATGATGGTGGCGACGATAAGCACGCGGTTCGAGCGTTGCGCTGCATTCGACATGACAATCCTCTTCGGGTGCTCCGCAGATGCCGGGAATATCGGCAGGCTGGCTTTGGTGTGGGGCGATGCGCCGCTTGCGGAGTGATACGATCTTTTACGTCCTCGAGGCCGGCCGGTAAAGCAGGCCGCGACCGGTTTCTCATGAGGGCATTTGTTTTCGCGTCATGTGAGGGAAGGCCGGTCGAAAACGAAGGCCCCGCGCCATTCCGCCCGGGCCTCCGTTCCATCAGGGGGGAAGGCAACTAATCACCTTATCCTTATTGCGGGCATGCCTCACTGAGCGAGCCTGTGTCCGCGCTTCCGCCGGTGCAGCCCGGCGTTGGTTGGAGATCAGGGTTGACACCACCGGGATTGATCGTGCTGCGGCCGCTGTTGAGATCGACGCCGCCATTCCCGGTCGTGCTGCCGGTGGTGCCGGGGTCGGTTCCGACAGAACCGGTTCCCGCCGAGCCTGTGCCGACAGACCCGGTGCCCGCTGCACCGCCGCCGACGGACCCAGTGCCAGCCGACCCGGCCCCGGCGGAACCAGCGCCCGAACTCCCTGATCCGCCGATGATCGGCGCCACCGATAGCCGCCCATTGGCATCCGCGCCACCGGCCGTCTGGGCCAGCGCCGAGCCGGCGAGACCGACCGAAAGCAGCGATATCGCGATGAATTTGCAGGACATGATTTTCTCCATGCTTGTTGTCTCACGGAGAAAACCAGCTGGTCGGCGGCATTGTTCCGGGATGGATTGGGCTGGTTGGCACTATCGCGCCGGAGGCGGTGACCTCGGCCTGGCCTCTTCAGCCCTGACGATCACTGCGGGCGGGTACCGTTATTCCCCTGGTTACCGCGAAAATCGCTCCAAACATTCCGCCAACGACGATCCCTGCAGAGCCGCCCGCCAACGCTGCAATGAAGCAGTAGACGATCCAGGAGCCAACACCGGATGCATCGGCCTGGAACAAGGTGGAAACGACGCCGATTGCTCCGCCAAGGATGCCCAAGACAATGGCAACCCCCGTCACAGCCTCCGATGGATCAATGGTAGGGATGCGTGACGCTTGGACCGTATCATGTTCAACCGGCGGAGACTGGCTATCCGTGTCTTCCATTCGACCCTCCTTCAAAGCATTTACAATCGATCCTTCAGCCGCTGAGAGGCTTGTCGTCCTTTTCGGACAATATCCTTTCTGCTGCGCCATCCAGATCTTCGTACTGACCGGTGCGCAGGGACCAAAGGAAGGCGCCAAGCCCGGCGATGCCCATGAACAGAGCTATGGGTATCAGAAACGACAATGCGCTCATTTATCCCACTCCCGCCAACTTTTTTATCCGCCGCATTTCCCGCTCTGGCGGCGTTCCGTCAATCTCAAGCCTCATCGCATTCGCGACGACCAATATCGACGACGTCGACATCGCTATCGCGGCCATGAGCGGGTTGGCATAACCCAACAGCGCGAGAGGAATGCTGCACGCATTGTAGACGATAGCCAATGCGAAATTTTGGCGGATCAGCACGGCCGCACGACCCGCCGTCGTCAGCGCGACCTTTATCCCGTCCATGTCTCCATTGAGCAGGATGAAATCGGCGGCGCTGCGACCGATGTCGCTTCCTGACGCCGGAACCATGGAAACATGCGCGGTCTTCAGCGCGACCGCGTCGTTTATTCCGTCACCAATCATCATCACCTTGCGTCCGAGACCACGCAACGCATCGATCGCCTCGGCCTTGTCCTTGGGGAGGGCGGCTGCTTTTACGGAGTCGATTCCGACTTCCCGTGCCACTGCAAGAGCCGCTTCGGGGACATCGCCCGTCAGCATTTCGACAGCGATGCCGCGGCTCTTCAAGAACTGCACCGCCATCGCCGACCCGGCTCGAACCTTCTCTCCAAAAACGAAAGAGGCGAGGATTTCTCCCTGTCGCGTCAGGACGATAGTAGAAGCTGCGGCAGTCCGGTCGTCTGTATCGCCGCTCGCCGCCCATGCCGCTCGCCCAAGTCGATAAACTTCCCCTCGGAAAGACGCCTCGAGACCGTTGCCTTGTATCTCCCTGACGTCATCGAGCGCGAGAGCCTCCCACTCGCGCCGTGAGGCGTAATCCGCGATCGCTCTCGACATCGGATGGCTCGAAAACCGCGACAGTGACACAGCCAGTGAAAATTCCAGTGGTCCGGTCCAGTTCCCGGTCAACAACGTCGGCTCGTATTGCGTCAGCGTACCGGTCTTGTCGAAAACGACGGTGTCGATTTCCGCCAAACGTTCCAATGCCGATCCGTCCCGTGCCACGATGCCCTGGGTGAACAATCTGCGTGCTGCAACGACCTGAACCATCGGAACCGCCAGTCCCAGCGCACAAGGGCAGGCAATGATCAAGACCGAGATCGAAATCGTCAGGGAGAGGTGGATGTCCTGTGTCACCGCAAACCACGAAAGGAATGTCAGCACCGACAGTCCGTGGATAACCGGAGCGTAGAGACGCGCGGCCCTGTCGGCGAGTATCTGGTATTGAGACCGGCCGTCCTCCACGGCTTCCAGCATCCTATGCAGCTCGGCGAGTGTCGAATCTCCAGGTGCGGCGGTGGCTTCGACAGTCAGGGGATGGCCGACGTTCAAATCTCCCGCGCGAACCTGTCCGCCTGGTCCAACCGCCTCCCAACGGCTCTCTCCCGTCAGCAATGAACGGTCAAGTTCCGACTGGCCGGAGAGAATCGTCCCGTCAGCTGGAATTCTATCGCCGGCTGCAATCAGAGTGCGGGTGCCGGAAACGATGTCGCTCAGTGGAACATATTCGATTCGTCCATCCGCGCGGATCACATTGGCGCCTTTCGGCATCATGTCGGCCAGAGACGCCGCCGCCGATCGCGCCCGCCGTCGCATCAGATGGTCCAGCGTGCGTCCGACGAGCAAAATGAAGATCAATGAGGTACTGGCCTCGAAGTAAGCTTGCCGTCCTTCGGCGAACGTGTCGTATACGCTGAGACCGAACGAGAGCAGGACGCCGATGCTGACCGGCACATCCATGTTTGCCCGACCGTGCACGAGCGCCCGCCACGCCGACCGGTAGAATGTCGCCCCGGAGTAGATCACGGCCGGTAGTGCGAGCGCGGCCGACATCAGGTGGAGCGTCTGACGTGTTGCCGGGTCTGCGCCCGCCCAGACCGATACGGACAGCACCATGATGTTCATCGAGCAAAAGCCGGCCACTGCCAGCGCGCGCAACAGCCCTGATATCTCACCGTCCGGTTGATCGCGGCCTTCCATCGGCAAGACGGCCGTGTAACCGATCGTTCCGATCAGGGCGGCAAAATCGGGCGGCGAAACATTTTCCGCGTGCCAATGGATGGTCACACGCTTCGCCGTCAGATTGGCGCGCGCCATGTGAACTTCGGGGTGCTTGCCAAGCGTCGATTCCAAAAGCGCCATGCATGCGCCACATCGCATGTCCGGGACGGACAGGGTGATCTGCCTGAGACCACTGCCCAAATCCTTGCTTGCCAACGCAACCTCGTCCACACTCGGCCTTCTTGGTCCGGGCTCGGGGAGCGACGACGCAATTGACGCGCAGCAGGTCATTGTCCGTTCCTCGCTACCTCATTGCCTTGTAGGCATGCCATGTGGCGTGGCCGAGCAAAGGAAAAACGACGATGAGTCCGACAAGTCCCGTCAGCAGGCTGGCGAGGAAGAGGGCGAGCACGATCGCACCCCAGACCATTGACGGTCCCATGTTGTTCCAGACCATGACAACGCTGACGCCCATCGCTGTGAAGGCGTCTATGCGCTCATCCAGAAGCATCGGAATTGAGAACACCCCGATTGCAAAAGCGAATCCAGCGAACAATGCGCCGACACACAAGCCGACGATCAGCATGCCCCAGCCCGAGGGGGTGGTGACCAATAGCCTTGCTACGCCACCAAGGCCGGGGAACGGATTAACGCCGAAAAAGAGCGCGTAGATAATGACCGCCGCCCTCATCCAGAGCAGCATCACCATGCACAGCAGCATCCCCGTGAAAAACACCTGCCCTCCAGCTCTCGGCCGGACGAACAACATCTGACGAAGCGAGATGCGCTCGCCGTTCGCCAAACTCCTGCTCTTGACAAAGAGCCCTGCGGCAAAGAGCGGGGCGACGATCAATATGCCCGCCAACGCAGGAAAGAGAAGATAGTCGCGCTCGAGCCGAAATAGCATCACGGTGGCCGCCAACGCGAGTAAGAACACCACGAACCCGTAGGCCAGACTTGGCCAGGGTTGCCGGATCAAGTCCTGCCAGCCTTGGCCAAGCCAACCGAGAGGAGCGCCGAGGGGCAGATGCCGCTGCCACTTGGGATTCATCGTCTCCTCTATCCCTGATACCTCGCTCCGATATCGGCCGGAAGTGTCGTCCTGCGGCATCTGATCCTCCTCGCGCATTCAGCAAGCTGAAGCGGCGGCCCTGAATTGGTTGGGTTGCTGGCCTTTTTCCTTGATATGCTCGATGCAGGCGGGCTGAGTGGTGATCGCCATGTAAACAAAATGGGCGTTAGCGCCGACAAAGATCGCGCCGGTCAGTCCGATCAGCAGCCACTTGAAAACGCGGGGTATGGGGCTCTTCGCTTCGGGCGTCACGGCTGACCCCCACCCAGCTTGTTCACATAAAGCGCGAGTATCTTTATCTCAGCTGGACTTAGGCGTTCGTCCCAGGTGGGCATATGTCCCTGCCGTCCGCCATGGATCGACTGGACGATCCGTTCGATACCCCCGCCGTAAATCCAGCGGCCGTCGGTCAGGTTCGGCGCACCGACATCCTGTTTGCCTTTGGCATCTTCGCCGTGGCATGCCACACAGCTAGCCATGAACACTTGGCGGCCAGCAGCGATCTGGCTGGCGTCTACGGATTCGGTGGACGTATTGCTCAACGAATAGACATAGGCGGCGACGTCGCTCACCTGTTTTCGGTTGAGCATTTCGTCTGTTCCGAACGCAGGCATCTGCGACACGCGGCTTTGCGAGTGCGTCGTATTGACGCCCACCGTCATGGTCTGGACGATTTTTTCTGGTCCTCCACCCCAAAGCCAGTCGTCATCGGTAAGATCGGGGAAGTCTCGTCCGCCCTTGCCGTCCCTTCCATGACAGGCGGCGCAGTTGTCTCCGAACAACTGGTGGCCGCTGGAGGTCACCTTCTCCATCAGCTTTTCGTCGGCACGGATTTCATCAAAGGAACTGGTCTCGATCTTCTCGATCCAGGGCGCGCGCGAAGCATCGGCTTCTATGATCTTTCGCTCTACCGCCTGTTTTTGACTCGTGCCGATCAGGCCCCTCGTATATGTGCTTCCAAGCGGCCAGGTCGGATACAGGATCCACCAGAGAGCGGCGAACAGGTGGGTGATGATCAGGAAGAGCAGAACCCCGCGCGGTACAGGAGTATCGAGCTCCTTGATGCCGTTCCAGATGTGTCCCGTCGTCTTCCGGCCTGTTACGGGATCGACTTCCTCTATCGCCATGGGGTGTCGTCCTTATCGAATATGTCCGTTTCCGCCCGATCGAAACGCGCCTTGTTGGAAGGCCAGAAGGTGTAGATGATCACCCCGATCGAAAACAAAATGAGATAGAATAGGCCCCAAACCTTGGACAGTTCCAACATGGTTTCGTGGGTAAGATCCATTTCAAATCCCCTGAGGAATCAATTGTTGGGGTTCGGCATCTGCTCCGGTGCCGCAGTGTTCTGGTAGGCAGCCTTTGTGAGCCGGCCAAGCACCTGCAGATAGGCGACCATGGCATCCATTTCCGTCACGCTGGTTTTTACGCCGTCAAACGCAGAGACCTGCGTGTCTTGCCCATAGCGTTCCGTCACGCCTGAGGACTGTTCGCTGTCTGGATTGGCTTGGCCGAAGGCATCGGCAGACGCGTTTGCGACCATGTCATCCGTATAGGGCACTCCCACGGTTCTCAGGGCCGCCAGTTGGTCACGCAGATCGCCCAAATCGAGCGGGGTTGTTGCCAGCCATTGATAGGACGGCATGTTGGATTCCGGCACGACCTCGCGAGGGTTGATCAAATGGGCCACGTGCCAGAGATCGGAATACTTCCCGCCGATGCGCGCCAGATCGGGACCCGTGCGCTTTGATCCCCACAACATGGGATGGTCGTACTTGGATTCGACCGCAAGAGAATAAGGACCGTACCGCTCGACCTCGTCCCGCAGCGTTCTGATCATCTGGCTGTGGCAGGCGTAACAGCCTTCGCGAACATAGATGTTCCGGCCCGCCGCCTCGAGGGGTGTGTACACTCTCATGTCGGGGGCGTCCTCGACCGTCTCGTGGATCGTGAACAGCGGGGCGATCTCGACAAGCCCGCCGACGCTTCCCGCTACAACGATAGCCAGCATAAACCCGACGGCCGTCCGTTCCAGTCTTCCGTGCAGACGTTCGCTCATCTCTCACTCCGCCGGTGCGTTTTCGAGAATGCCCGAAGTCAGGGGCGCATCGTGAACTGCTCCCGCGGCGGGAGCTGTTCGTACGGTCATCCAGATATTGAAGCTCGCCACGATCGCCCCAAGGAGGAAAAGCAGCCCTCCGAAAGCGCGTGCGATGTAGTAGGGATACATCGCCAGCAGACTGTCGACGAATGAATAGACCAAACTGTTGTCGGCGGAATAAGTGCGCCACATCAAGCCTTGGATAATGCCGGAATTCCACATGGCGAAGACGTAGATGAGTGTGCCTGCAAGCGCCAACCAGAAATGGACTTCGACCAGGGCTGCAGAATACATCCTGTCGCGTTTCCAGATCGATGGAACGAGTGTGTAGAACGCGCCGAACGTTATCATGGCAACCCAGCCCAGCGCACCGGCATGAACGTGTCCGACCGTCCAATCGGTATAATGAGACAGTGAGTTGACGGGTCTGATTGCCATGAAAGACCCTTCGAATGTCGACAGCCCATAGAAGAACGCCGCCATCATGATGAAGCGAAGAGTGGCGTCGTCACGCACGCGATGCCAAGCCCCGTTCAACGTGAGCAACGCGTTCCCGGCCGACGCCCACGACGGAACGAGCAGCATGACCGAGAACGTCATTCCAAGGTTTTGCACCCAGATAGGCAGCGCCGTGTAATGGAGATGGTGGGACCCCGCCCACATGTAGAAGAAGGTGATCCCCCAGAAGCTGAGAATGGACAATCGATAGGAAAAAATCGGCCGCTCAGCGCGGATCGGCAGATAATAGTAGAGCATCCCTAGGAAGCCCGACGTCAGAAAAAACGCCACGGCGTTGTGCCCGTACCACCACTGGACCATCGCATCCTGTACACCGGACCAGACCGTGTAGCTTTTGGCGTGTCCGAACGATACCGGCACTGCCAGGTTGTTGACGATGTGCAGGATCGCCACCACGATGATGAAGGCGAGATAATACCAGTTGGCCACGTAGATGTGGGGTTCCTTGCGCCGCGCCAAGGTGCGTACGAAGAGCGCGAAATAGGCGATCCAAACGATCACGAGCCAGAGGTCGGCATACCATTCCGCTTCCGCGTATTCCTTGGACTGGGTAACGCCCATGAAATACCCGCTGACCGCGATCAGACAGAAAAGGTTGAAGCCGAAGATCACGAACCACGGCGAGAGTTGATCGGCCAACCTTGCGCGCGATGTTCGCTGAACGACATGGAATGATGTCGCGATCAACGCGTTTCCGCCGAAGCCGAAGATCACCCCTGTCGTATGGGCGGGCCGTATACGGCCGAAGCTGGACCACGCCGTATCGAAATTCAGGCTCGGCCAGGCAAGCTGTGCAGCTGCCCAGACGCCGATGAACATGCCAAAGATCGCCCACGCCAATGTGAAGGCCACGCCGACCTTGATCGGATCGTCATAGTAGCTGGAAAAGCGCGAAGCATCCGGTTCTTCGTCGAAAGCCGAAGTCAGGATGTAGCAGAACAACGCGCCGCAATACACAAGGACGATAGCGCCGTGAATGCCGATGGGATCGAAGCGGCCAGCGGCCGCCATCGCGACACCGACAACCATCAAAGCGAGAAGTATAGCTGCCGCGAACCCCCGTTCGCCGGTCGTGAGTTGTCCCATTGTTCCCCATCCCCCCGGCTATGTCGATGATGGTGCGCCACAAAGCGTTGAAAGGCAATCAGTTCTGCGAGCCTGCACACGCGAAGATAGACATGGATCGTCCATCACAATCGCCGTTGGACCGATTTGCGCCTGAAACAGAAGACCGTGTTATTCGGTCATGGGAGCGAACGTTCCCGTTGTCATTTGACGCGGGATGAGCTTTGCCACTGGCCAAGGCTGATGAACGGTAGGGATTGCGTTTGGATTGGGAGTGACAGGGAGGGATTCCTTGCGGCATTTCTAACGGGGCGGATCTGGCACCATCCCTTCGGCGGCATTGGAGGATGCCGATTTGCCGCTGGAAAACGTAGATGCCTTACTAGCTGATCTGCCGTCCAAGCATTGGCGAGGGCATCGAGAGAACGTAGTGTGTGCGAACAATGTCCCTCCAGACTGGAGGAGAGCGATGATAGAGAACTCAACGTACTCCCATGAACGATCAGTCAAAGATTGAGCATTTCATTGAGCGAATCGTGGCCGGCGCTTCACAAGCTCAGCTAGAAATCGAGTCCAAGGAACTCGACTTGAACAAAGTCGGCATACATAGTCGAACACCGCTCATGGTCTCGGCAGCTGAAGGTTTGCTTGCAGCGGTTGAGACGCTAGTGCGGAACGGTGCATCAGTACACGCGATTGGTCGTGGTGAAATGACGGCACTGCACGAGGCATCTGCGAATGGCGAAGCAGCCGTTGCAAACTACCTACTATCCCTTGGCGCGGACGTAAACGCCGAGACGGCCGATGGCGTGACCCCGCTGATGTGCGCGGCCGCCTGGGGAAGCACCGAAGTTGCAAAGCTATTGTTGGAGAACCATGCGGACCTGACAAAGACCGATCGCATTGGTGCAGCCGCCGCCGATATTGCACGCGAGAAGGGAGAGGACGATGCCGCGGACCTGATCAACTCATACTTGTCGCGGGGGAGTGCATAGTCTTCTGAAAGCACTCTTGCCGCAAAGGGACTTGAGATTGCCCCGGGCAAGTTCGACTACTTGTTTTGGTCGAGTCTCAACGAGGCGTCAGGAACTTGAGATGATCGCTTAACTATTCGGTTCGGAAATTTTGTCCTTGGCTTCGTAGCTCCTTCCATCGCCAAAAATCGGAGAGCTCGTTGCGGGCATTATTCAGCACTTCGCTTGGTGGGGGATGAAGAACATATCGACGCGCCGCAAGAATTTGATCGGACCGGCTCATATTCCCGAGCCCGGGGAATAAGGAGTGGGCCTCTTCGGAAAGGAATGACCCCGTCTTCTCCGGGTTCGTGGCGGCAAACCAGATGATGAAAGCGCCTACGATATCTGGAGCCCGCCGTGCGGCCATCGAATAGTCGATGCAGGCAGTTAGATTGACCCCATTGCAGTCCTCAAAGACTAAATCTTCCATCTCGGCCTCCGGGTCTCGATCAGCGTGCTTTGAGAAATTTCTCGCGACGTGGATCAGAGCGTTCAATTGGCCAATCTCCCAGCCCTGTTGCTCTGCCACATGCTGCTTTATTCTGGTGCAGCCGCTCTTCTTTAGAATCGCGTCGCATATTTCCGAGGCATTCGTCGCCAGCTGATAGACAGCGATCGGCTCGATGAAAAACCAATGAAGGTGGATTGCGGCAAGTAACTGTCTGCGGGCAGCGTCCAGCTTTGTGATTGTGGCCATTCTCCGTCCTTTAACTACCTTTGGCGCGTTAAGCGCGGAAGCCAAGGCTTCGAATATCCCCGTCGTGCGTCATCCCTTTGCCTTTTTGACCCGAGCGCCCAGCACAAGAATGATTGGGCTCGCTGACTATGATGCGAGAGGAGTCGAAGTCGCTCAAAATCTTTCGCCATCTCGCCTCAACTTCCTCAACCTCGCGAAGTCGTGAAAAGGCGCCCATCGAGTGTCAATAGGTGAACTAAAAGGGGGATTGAAAGAAAATGGTGCCGCTTGCAGGACTCGAACCTGCGACCCCATCATTACGAATGATGTGCTCTACCACCTGAGCTAAAGCGGCGTTTCACGGCCGAAGCATGCGGCCTGCGATTTGCATGGCGCTGATACAGCCATTGTCGGAAGATTTCAAGCGCCCTGTCATGGCTTTGGCAAAAAAGAGGGGAGGGCGCCTCAGAGTGCCAGCCGGGTGCGCGCCGCCCTGTATTCGGCCTCCAGCCGGTCGACGAGTTTGGCCACCGGCTCGACGGCCTTGATCGCGCTGATGCCCTGGCCGCTGCCCCATATGTCCTTCCAGGCCTTGGCGCCGCCGACAGCCTGTTCGAAATCCATCTTCGAGACATCGGCTAAGGGCAGATTGTCCGGGTCCATGCCGGCAGCGACGATCGAGGGCTTGAGGTAGTTGCCGTGCACGCCGGTGAAATAGTTGGAATAGACGATATCGCTAGCAGCGCCTTCGACGATCGCCTGCTTGTAGGCGTCCGCGGCGCGGGCTTCCTCGGTGGCGATGAAGGGCGAGCCGATATAGGCCATGTCGGCGCCCATCGCTTCTGCGGCAAGGATGGCGCCGCCGGTGGCGATCGCACCGGCCAGCAGCAGCGGCCCCTCGAACCATTCGCGGATTTCCTGGACGAGCGCGAACGGCGACAACGTGCCGGCATGGCCGCCGGCGCCGGCCGCGACCGCAATCAGCCCGTCAGCCCCCTTGCGGATGGCCGAATGGGCGTGGCGGTTGTTGATAATGTCGTGCAGCACGATGCCGCCATAGGAGTGCACCGCGGCATTGACCTCGGGCACGGCGCCGAGCGAGGAGATGACGATCGGCACCTTGTATTTGACGCAGAGCGACAGGTCGTGCTCCAGCCGCTTGTTCGACATATGCACGATCTGGTTGACGGCAAAGGGGGCGGCCGGCCGCTCCGGATGGGCGGCGTCGTGGCGGGCAAGCTCCTCGGTAATCTCCGCCAGCCACTCGTCGAGCTGGCTTTCCGGCCGGGCGTTCAGCGCCGGAAACGCCCCGACGATGCCGGCCTTGCATTGCGCCAGTGTCAGCGCCGGATGCGAGATGATGAACAGCGGCGAGCCGATGACCGGCAGTCTCAATCTGTCCTTGAGGATCGGGGGCAGGGCCATCGTTCACCACTTCCATTGACGTTTACGAAAACGTCAATCTCATAACAGAGATGAAAAGGCGATAAAAGAGCGGCTGCCATGCCTTCGTCGATTTCAGCCCGAATATATACGTCCGAGAAAGCTAATAGAATAAGGCCCGCAAGCGGTGAAACCTGCCGATTATCCCCGCCGATCAACGGCGGCCCGCCCTCGCAAGGCTTGCGGTTTGCCGCACTTGACGCTACCGAATTTTGATGGAGAACGGCGGGGATTGCAGTCCGATGCCGAATTCAAGGTGAAGGACTGAATGTGAGCGGATTAGAAACGGCCATCAGAACTGCGCTCGAGAATTCCGATCGCGATAATCCGGAGGTTCGAGCGAGGATCTATCAGTCCGCCCGCCAGGCGCTGGAAGCCGGGCTGCGCAAACAGGATATCACCGACACCGAGGTCGTCGCCCATCACCGCCACCGCCTGGAAAGCACCATCCACGCCATCGAGGGCGAGGAGCGCGACCGTCTTCACCCCCGCCAGAGGCCGCCTGAGGTGCCGGTGCCGCCGGTGGTGGAAATGCCGGCGCCGCCGGCTCACCAAGCCGAAGTCGATCAGTTCGACGGTCCCATGGTCTCAGGCGAGACCCGTGCGCCCGACGTGGCCCCGAACCGCGGCGACGAGTCCAGCCTCGACGACGTGCATGCCGGGAGTGCCGATCATCTGGCTGCCGCCCCTGTCGGCGAGGAACGCCTTGCCCGCGGTCAGCGCGCCACCAATATGGATTTCCGCCCGGAGCGGGCGGCAGGCCGCCGCAAGCCGCGAAAATTCTTTTCGAGATTGCTCGTCTGGTGCGTCCTGCTGGCCTTCATCGGCATCGGCGCCTGGTGGGCGCATACGTCGGGCCTGCTGATGACGGCGGCCGAGCGCGACACCAGTGTTGCCAACCCGCCGGCAAGCACCCAGCCGGAGGATTTCACCGGCAATGACGATGGCGCCGGCAATGCCGCCTCCCACACCGATCAGCCGGTAACCATCGATCCGCAGAACAGCTTCTCGGCCGATTGGATCCCGCTGTTCAAGCCTGAAGACGCCGACAAGATCCAAAGCGGCCCGCGGGCGCGCACTGAAAAAATCGCCGAGAATGACGGCCCTGCCGTGCGGTTGATTTCCGAGAGCGGTACGGCCGATGGCAACATCTCGATCAGCGTACCCCCCTCGGTGCTGCAGCAGCTTGCCGGCAAATCCTCGACGATCGCGCTGACACTGCAATCCACCACCGACGAGCCGACCCAGATCACCGTCGAGTGCAATTTCCAGACGCTCGGCAATTGCGCCCGCCATCGCTTCAACGTCACCCGGGAAAAATCGGATGCGCTGCTGCAGGTGAAGTTCGACCGCTCGCTGGCGCCGAATTCGCCGGGCACGCTGACGATCAATAGCGATCTCGACGGCAAGGCGCGCGGCATCAACCTCTTCGCCATCCGCATTCTGCCGGGGCAATGATCTCAGCCCCGGCGGAGCCGGTGGCTCAGTCCCGGCGGAGCCGGTGACCCCCGTCCCAATGCAATCGGTGGCCTTATTTCAGAAAGTGCTATTTCAGAAAACCTGGGCCTGAGCCGATGATCTCCGCATCGACCGTTCCCAGCGCCTTTTTGTCCTTGCCGTCATAATCCATCTTGTTCAGCATGTGGCGGATGAGTTCGAGGCGCGCCCGCCGCTTGTCATTGGCGCGGATCACCGTCCACGGCGCAAAATCCGTATGGGTTTCCTTCAGCATCCGGTTGCGCTTGTCGCTGTAATCGCTCCATTTTGTCAGCGCCGCGATGTCCATCGACGACAGTTTCCAGACTTTCAGCGGATCGTGCCGGCGGTCGTGGAAGCGCTTCAGCTGCATCTCGCGGCCGATATCGAGATAGAATTTGAAGAAGAAGATGCCCTCATGGGCGATGATCTTTTCGAGCTGCGGCGTCTGCTTGAGGAAGTCTTCATATTGCTGCGGCGTGCAGAAACCCATGACCGGCTCGACGCCGGCGCGGTTGTACCAGGAGCGATCGAACAGCACGAATTCGCCAGCCGTTGGAAACTGCGCGACATAACGCTGGAAATACCATTGCCCCTGCTCGCGCTCGGTCGGCTTGGTCAGCGCCACGACGCGCGCAAGGCGAGGGTTCATATGCGCAGAGGAGGCGGAGATCGCGCCGCCCTTGCCGGCAGCGTCCCGTCCCTCAAACAGCGCCATCACCCGCTTGCCGGTCGCCTGCAGCCAGAACTGCACCTTGACGAGTTCGATCTGCAGCTTTTCCAGCTCCTCCAGATAGTCCTCTTCCTTGAGCTTCTTCTTGTAGGGAAAATCGCCGGATTCCAGCGCGTGCTCGTCCACCCAGTCCGGCAGAATGGGATCGTCGACATCAAAGGTGCGTTTCTTTCCGCGGATCTCCAGCTCCACGGCCCTGTTTTCGACGTCCTCGTCCATATGCTCCTCCTCGGCCTGATCGTTTCTCTCGTGCAGGCGAACATAGTTACCGTTGAAAATCAAATCTTTCGCGGCCGGCCGGTCATTTTTCTTAAGCTTCGGCTGCGGCCTTTCCCATCTCAGAGGGCCAGCCGAAAACTTCTGTCATGAATTGCCGCTATCAGGCAGAGTTCAATATAAAGAAAAACGAATCGACGCCGCGAGGGCACTTGCCAGACGACACTCCATGGAGAAAAAGCCTGTTGGCGCGCATAAGGCGCGAGCGGCCGGTGCTGCTTGCGGCGATCCTCAGCGCGCTCGCCGCGCTTGCCGCCGGCATGAACAAGTGGGTGGTGCTTGTCCTGCTGCTTGTGATGATCCTCGCCGCGCTTTTCAACGAGGCGCCCGTCATCGCGACCGAACCCGCCCCGCCGGTGGAGATCAAGCCGGAGGCGCCGCCAAGCCGCCTGCCGGAGGTTTCCGCCACGCTCTCCGGCCTCGATTTTCCTGTCATGCTGCTGTCGGACGATGCCTCGGTGCTCTTCCAGAACCGCGCTGCCGAAAAGGCCTTCGGCGAGGTGGCGCTCGGCGCCCATATATCGGCCCGCCTGCGCTCGCCGGGTGTGCTCGACATGGTGCGCGAAACCATCGCCACCAACGCGCCGAACCAGATCGAGCATTCCGAGCGGCTGCCCTCCGAGCGCGTCTATATCGTGCGCAGCGCGCCCATTGAATTCGCGGCCGATGACGGCCCGCATGAGCGCTATTTCATCCTCTCCTTCCGTGATATTTCAGAGGTCCGCCGCATCGACCGCATGCGCTCGGATTTCGTCGCCAATGCCAGCCACGAGCTGCGCACGCCGCTTGCCTCGCTGCGCGGCTTCATCGAGACCATCCAGGGGCCGGCAAAGAACGATCTGAAGGCGCAGGCGCGTTTCCTCAATATCATGCTCGATCAGGCGACGCGCATGAGCAGGCTGGTCGACGACCTTTTGTCGCTCTCTCGCCTGGAGCTGAAATCGCACATCGCGCCGGATGAGAAGATCGACCTGGTGCCGTTGCTCGGCCATGTCAGGGATTCACTGGTGCCGCTTGCAAAGGATGTCGGCGTCGACATCAACCTGCATCTGCCCGACGGCAAGGTCGAGGTGCTGGGAGACCGCGACGAGCTTGTCCAGGTGTTCGAAAACCTGATGGAAAATGCCTGCAAATACGGCCAGGAGGGCGAGGTCGTCGATGTCTGGCTGAAGAACGGCACCGGCCAGCCGGTCGAGGTCAGCATCGTCGACAAGGGCCCCGGCATTCCCGCCGAGCATGTGCCGCGCCTGACCGAGCGCTTCTATCGCGTCAGCATCGAGGACAGCCGCTCGAAGAAGGGCACCGGCCTCGGCCTTGCCATCGTCAAGCACATCCTCACCCGCCACCGGGCGCGGCTGATCGTCAAGTCGGAAGTCGGCAAGGGTACCGATTTTACCGTCCGTTTCTGACAGATATGTCGCGTAACTTTTAAGCCAAAAATTTTTTCGTTATAAATCAAAAGCTTAACCTGTCACAAATGTTTCACGCCTTTGACATAAAAGGACGGTGCTTAAAGCGCTAAGAGAGTCTCGCCGATGAAAAAAGGCACTGCGAGGGCCTCTCTAAAGGCCGCACTCACACAAGCCCAATGCCGGGAGATTTACATGAACACCTTCAAGCTCACCGTTGCCGCGCTCGCTGCAACCGCCGCTTTCGCTGGCGCTGCCGTCGCCCGCGACCAGATTCAGGTTGCTGGTTCGTCCACCGTCCTGCCTTATGCAAAGATCGTTGCCGAGTCCTTCGGCGAAACCTTCACCAACTTCAAGACGCCGGTCGTTGAATCCGGCGGCACGGGCGCTGGTCTGAAGGAATTCTGCAAGGGCGTTGGCGAAGACACCATCGACATTGCGAACGCTTCGCGTCCGATCAACAAGAACGAAGCCGAAGCCTGCAAGGCTGCCGGCGTAACCGACATCCAGGAAGTCAAGATCGGCTACGACGGCATCGTCTTCGCAACCGACGCTTCCAACCCTGACGTCGCCTACGTTCCTGCCGACATCTACAAGGCCCTCGCAGCCCAGGTCGTCGTCGACGGCAAGCTCGTCGCCAACCCTTACAAGAAGTGGTCGGAAGTCAACCCGAAGCTTCCGGCTGTTGATATCGCTGCCTACATCCCGGGCGAAAAGCACGGCACCCGCGAAGTCTTCGAACAGAACGTTCTCGCCGCCGGCTGCAAGGCCTCTGGTGCAACCGACGTCATCGCCAAGGAAATCGCCGACAAGGCTGCCCAGGGCAAGGCCTGCGTCGCAGTCCGCAAGGACGGCGCTGCCGTTGACATCGACGGCGACTATCCGGAAACCCTCGCACGCATCGCCGCCAACAAGACCGGCGTCGGCGTATTCGGCCTTTCCTTCTACGAAAACAACGCCGACAAGCTCAAGGTTGCGAGCATGAGCGGTATCGTTCCGTCCACGGAAACGATCGCTAACGGCACCTACCCGGTTTCCCGCCCGCTGTTCTTCTACGTCAAGAAGGCACATCTCGGCGCCGTTCCGGGTCTGAAAGAATACGTCAACTTCTTCGTATCCGACCAGATGATCGGCCCCGACAGCCCGCTCGTCGAATACGGCCTCGTTGCCGCTCCGGATGCCGAACGCGACGCGATCCGCAAGGACGTCGAAGCCGGCAAGTCCATGTAATGACTTTGCCGGCGCGGCGCCTTTCAGCCCGCGCCGGCATTGCCTTATGTCCCTGCGCGCCGGCGGTTCTGGAGCTGCAGGGTTGGAATTCCTTCTCCATGATTGGAAGCTGAAGGCAGGCTGA
Source organism: Rhizobium sp. P1_B8 (assembly GCF_056406515.1). Taxonomy (NCBI): domain Bacteria; kingdom Pseudomonadati; phylum Pseudomonadota; class Alphaproteobacteria; order Hyphomicrobiales; family Rhizobiaceae; genus Rhizobium; species Rhizobium sp. P1_B8. The sequence continues at coordinate 88,003 of NZ_JBFTZZ010000004.1, forward strand.
TGAAGCCGCCGGGCTTTTTGGGGGCTATGGGCCTGGGGACGTAACGAATGAGCACATCCATCATACTTTTGTGCCTTGTGGTGATCGGAGCCGCCGCCTATCTGGTCGCGCGCAGCCGGGCCACGGCGCTTGCCGGAGGCCGATCCTCCGCATTGCATTCACGGCCGGCCTATTATGGCGCCTATGCCGCGATCTGGGCGGTTCTTCCTGCCCTCATCGTCCTCTGCCTCTGGCTTTCCATCAGCCCCGGCATCATCCAGTCCTCGGTTCGCGGCGCTGTCCCCGACGACATCAAGGCTCAAGCCTCGGTCGAGCAGGATCTTGGTTATTCGATGGTGGCGACGGTCGCCCGCGGCCTGACGATGCTGACCGCGGATGAAGCTGCGGCGGTCTCCAGCGATCCCGCAGCCCTGCAGGCCAAGCTCCTCGAAAAGGGCGTGCCGCTTGCTGGCCAGCCGCTGCCTTACATGCTCGACGCCGCCAAAAAGCTCAACACCATGAGCATGACGAGCCGCATCGCCATGACGGCTGTTGTCTTCGCTCTCGCCATTGCCGGCGCCTTCTATGCGCTGCGCTCCATCGCTCCGCGCTTCCGCGCCCGCAACCGGGTCGAGCGCGTCATGCTCTGGGGCCTGCTGCTCGCCTCCTCGATCGCCATTCTGACGACGATCGGCATCGTGCTCTCCATGCTGTCGGAAGCTGCGCGCTTCTTTGCGGCCGTTCCCGCCATGGACTTCTTCTTCGGCACCGTCTGGGATCCGCGCTTTGCCGGCGCCGGCAGCTCGTCCTTCGGCCAGTTCGGCCTCATCCCGTTGCTGCTCGGCACGATCTATATCGGCCTGGTGGCGATGCTGGTCGCCGTGCCGGTCGGCCTCTTCGCCGCCATCTACATGGCCGAATACGCTTCGCCGAAAGTGCGCGGCGTCGCCAAGCCGCTCCTCGAAGTGCTCGCCGGGATTCCGACGATCGTCTACGGCTTCTTCGCGCTCGTCACCGTCGGCCCGTTCCTGCGCGATTTCTCCGCCCAAATCAGCGGTCTTCTCAGCGGCAACTATAGCAACTTCATCCAGGCGCAGAGCGTTCTGACCGCCGGCATCGTCATGGGCATCATGCTGATCCCCTACGTCTCCTCGCTGTCGGACGACATCATCACCGCCGTGCCGCGTGCCCTGCGTGACGGTTCGCTCGGTCTTGGGGCCACACGCTCGGAAACCATCAAGAAAGTGGTTCTCCCCGCCGCTCTTCCCGGCATCGTCGGCGCATTGCTGATGACGGCTTCGCGCGCCATCGGCGAAACCATGATCGTCGTGCTGGCCGCCGGTGTCGCCGCCCGCATCCAGATCAACCCCTTCGAGCCAATGACGACGGTGACCGTCAAGATCGTCAACCAGCTGACCGGTGACCTTGAGTTCACCTCGCCGCAGACGCTGGTTGCCTTTGCCCTTGGCATCACGCTGTTCTGCATCACGCTTTGCCTCAATATCTATGCGCTCTACATCGTGCGCAAATACCGGGAGCAGTACGAATGACGGATATTGTTTCTCCCACATCAGGCGTCACCGTTTCCAAGGCGCCAGTGCGCCGCGATATCGGCATCAAGCGCCGCTACGCCGCCGAGCGCCGGTTCCAGGCCTATGGCATCGCCGCCATCACCTTCGGTCTCGTCTTCCTCTTCATCCTGCTGTGGACGGTGATCGGCAAAGGCTACACCGCCTTCCAGCAGACGGCGATTACCCTGCCGATCGAATTCTCCGAGAAGACGATCGACCCGAACAATAAGCGTGCGACCGACCCTTCGGTGCTGATCGCCGCCAACTACCCGGTTCTCCTGCGCGACGCGATCGTCAAGCAGCTGAACGTCAATGCCTCGAGCCGTCCCGATGTGCGCGATGCATCCGCGATGCTCTCCAAGGGTGCGCCGGTCCAGCTGCGCGACATGGTCGTCGCCGATCCGTCGATCATCGGCAAGACGGTCAATGTCACGGTGCTCGCCGACGCCAATGTCGACAGCGCCAACAAGGGCCAGATCGATCTGTCGGTCGATGAGAAGAACCGCAAGGTCAACGACAAGCAGGTTGCCTGGATGAACGAGCTGAAGGCGAGCGGCGCTCTCCACAAGCAGTTCAACACCGGCCTCTTCGTCAATGGCAATTCCAGCCGTCCGGAGGCCGCAGGCCTTGGCGTCGCCCTGATCGGCTCGCTCTACCTGATGCTGATCGTGCTCGTGCTCGCTCTGCCGATCGGCGTCGCCGCCTCGATCTATCTCGAGGAGTTCGCGCCGAAGAACAAGCTGACGGACCTGATCGAGGTCAACATCAACAACCTCGCCGCGGTCCCTTCAATCGTCTACGGCCTGCTCGGTCTTTCCGTCTTCATCAACTTCATCGGCCTGCCGCGCTCGGCTTCGCTGGTCGGTGGCCTGGTGCTGACGCTGATGACCCTCCCGACGATCATCATCGCGACGCGTGCGGCGCTGCGCGCCGTGCCGCCGTCGATCCGTGCCGCAGCGCTCGGCCTCGGGGCGTCGAAGATGCAGATGGTGTTTCACCATGTTCTGCCGCTCGCCATGCCCGGCATCCTCACCGGCACGATCATCGGCCTGGCGCATGCGCTCGGCGAAACCGCGCCGCTGCTCTTGATCGGCATGGTCGCCTTCGTCGCCAACGCGCCGACGACACCGCTCGATCCCTCGACGGCTCTGCCCGTGCAGGTCTATATGTGGGCCAACGAGGCCGAACGTGCCTTCGTTGAGCGTACTTCGGGTGCCATCATCGTCCTGCTCCTGTTCCTGATCGTCATGAACATGGGCGCCATCCTCTTGCGTCGTCGCTTCGAGCGCCGCTGGTAAACGGAGTTAAACATCATGAACATGTTGACGGAAGCTGCAGTTGAAAAGGCGCTGGATCACAAGATGAGCAACGGCCCGTATAAGATGATCGGAAAGGATGTCTCGGTTTACTACGGCGAAAAGCGCGCGCTTTTCGATGTGAACCTGAACATCCGCGAAAACACCGTAACCGCCCTGATCGGCCCGTCTGGCTGCGGCAAGTCGACCTTCCTGCGCTGCCTCAACCGCATGAACGACACGATCGACGGCTGCCGCGTCACCGGCAAGATCACGCTTGATACCGACGATATCTATGATCCCGATATCGACGTCGTCGAACTTCGCGCCCGCGTCGGCATGGTCTTCCAGAAGCCGAACCCGTTCCCGAAGACGATCTATGAAAACGTCTCCTACGGCCCGCGCATCCATGGCCTTGCCATGTCGAAGGCCGATCTCGACCAGATCGTCGAGACCAGCCTGCAGCGCGCCGGTCTCTGGAACGAAGTCAAGGACCGCGTGCACGAATCCGGCACCGGCCTGTCGGGCGGTCAGCAGCAGCGCCTCTGCATTGCCCGTGCCGTCGCCGTCAGCCCTGAAGTCATCCTGATGGACGAGCCCTGCTCGGCGCTCGACCCGATCGCCACCGCCAAGGTCGAGGAGCTGATCCACGAGCTGCGCGAGAACTACACGATCGTCATCGTCACCCACTCCATGCAGCAGGCCGCGCGCGTCTCGCAGCGCACCGCCATGTTCCACCTCGGCAATCTCGTCGAGGAGAACGACACCGACAAGATGTTCACCAATCCCGACGATCCGCGCACCCAGGACTACATCATGGGTCGCTTCGGCTGATCTTGGCGACACCAAGCCTTCCCGTTATTCGAGGATAAAGCCCCATGGCATCGACACATATTTTTTCTGCCTATGATGATGATTTGAAGTTCCTGTCCAGGCGGATTTCCGAAATGGGCGGCCTGGCCGAGCAGATGGTCAGCGAAGCCGTGCGCGCTCTCGTCAACGGCGATACCGCGCTGGCGCAGAAGGTCATCTCCGACGACGTGATCCTCGATCACGCCGAACGCGAAATCGGCGACAAGGCGATCGTCACCATCGCCCGCCGTCAGCCGATGGCTTCGGACCTGCGCGAAATCATGGGTTCGATCCGCATCGCCGCCGATCTCGAACGTGTCGGCGACCTCGGCAAGAACACCGCCAAGCGCGTCATCGCCGTCCAAAGCACCGGCGTTCCCCGCAAGCTCGCTCGCGGCCTCGAGCATCTGTCCGAGCTGGCGCTCGTTCAGCTCAAGGAAGTGCTCGACGTCTACACCAATCGTTCCGCCGACAAGGCGAATGCGATCCGCGAACGGGACAATGAGATCGACGCGATGTACACCTCGCTGTTCCGCGAGCTCCTGACCTACATGATGGAAGATCCGCGCAACATCACCAGCTGCACACATCTTCTCTTCTGCGCCAAGAACATCGAGCGCATCGGCGACCACGCCACCAACATCGCCGAGACGATCTATTACATGACGACAGGCGCGCAGCCGGAAGGCGACCGTCCGAAGGACGACAGCGCCAACACCGTCGGCGCGGTCACGGAATAACCGCCCACACCCCGCCACCTGCGTGCGCGCCCGTCCGGGCGCGCAAGAGGTCGCAGCCAATTTCTGAATTTGCGCAGGATGCATTGCTTAAATCACCCCCGGTTTAAGGATCATGCGCGAGGAGACCGACACGCATGATCCCGAGAGTTGCAGTTGTTGAAGACGAGGAAGCCCTCAGCGTGCTTCTTCGCTACAATCTCGAAGCGGAAGGCTTCGAGGTCGATACCATCCTTCGTGGCGACGAAGCCGAAATGCGGCTTCAGGAGCGCACGCCCGATCTTCTCATCCTCGATTGGATGCTGCCTGGCGTCTCCGGCATCGAGCTCTGCCGGCGCCTGCGCATGCGGCCGGAAACCGAGCGCCTGCCGATCATTATGCTGACGGCGCGCGGCGAAGAGAGCGAGCGTGTTCGCGGATTGTCGACGGGCGCCGACGATTATGTCGTCAAGCCCTTCTCGACCCCCGAGCTCGTTGCCCGCGTCAAGGCGATGCTGCGGCGCGCCCGCCCCGAGGTGCTGTCGACGGTGCTGAAATGCGGTGACATCGAGCTCGACCGCGAGACCCATCGCGTCCATCGCAAGACCCGCGAAGTCCGCCTCGGCCCCACCGAATTCCGCCTGCTGGAATTCCTGATGTCGTCGCCGGGCCGGGTCTTCTCCCGCTCGCAGCTTCTGGACGGCGTCTGGGGCCACGATATCTATGTCGACGAGCGCACCGTCGACGTCCATGTCGGCCGCCTGCGCAAGGCGCTGAATTTTTCCAACATGCAGGACGTCATCCGCACCGTCCGCGGCGCCGGCTATTCGATGGAAGCCTGAGGGCTTTGTCCCGCTGCTGTCCGGTTTGCGCTGATGGCTGCCCCTCACCCCAACCCTCTCCCCGTAAAAAACGGGGAGAGGGGACGTGCCACACGAGCGCGCGCTGGGAACGGAGAGGGCGCCGCATGCCCCTTCGCCCCGTTCACGGGGAGAAGGTGGCGGCAGCCGGATGAGGGGCAGCCATTGGCACGAACCAAAATTGCATAAAAAAACGGGCCACTTGGCCCGTTATTTATGTCTGACGATAATAGCCCGCTCAGCTGGCCCGCGCGGCCGCCCGGCGGCGTTCGTTGACCGGCTGGTAGGCAAGCTTCTGGTGGTAGCTGCAATAGGGCGAATTGTCGGGGGATTCGCAGCCGCAGAAATGGAAGTCATCCTTCAGCGGATCGCCGACCGGCCACTTGCAGGTGCGTTCGGTCAGTTCCGTCAGGCCGAGGCGTCGGGAAATCGGCACGACCACGTTGCCTCTCGGCACGTATTCCATTTCCTCGATCGTTTCGATCTCGATCTCTTCCTTCAGCATGGTCGCGCCCTGCTGGCGGGTAACGGTGCGCGTGGCGACCCGTGAGGCATAGTTCGGTGCGCGCGGCGCCGATGTATTGCGCTTCGGCGTTCGTGCGGCGGTGTTGGTGCCGCCGGCCTTGGCACGGCCTGGAAGGCTCAGCCGGTGCACTTTGCCGATGACCGCATTTCTGCTGACTCCGCCAAGCTGCGCAGCGATCTGGCTGGCGCTCAGTCCTTCGGCCCAAAGTTTCTTGAGTTTCTCGACCCGCTCGTCTGTCCAGTTCATGCCCTGTCTCCACCTTTTGCGTTGGTGATGGCAGAATCCCTCACCGTTGTCCCGGGAGCTCCGAAACAAGAAACGCTTGATCAATTTTGGTGACTAGTTCCGCCGCATGCAGTCTAGTAATTGATCTTTAACCTAGTGTGAGGCTGACTCCGTGACAAGAGTCGCATGAATCCGGATGAATCGAATTCGTAGTTTTCCCCAACTTGCTGCCTCTGCGTGGCATTTCTGCAATAATGCCTGTTGAAGACTGAAAATGCCGCTGTACACCCTTGCTGCATACGCTAAGGGCGCAGTTTTGTTGACATTGCAGCGCGAAAAGGAAATAGTGCCCCTCGCCGCCGCAAGGCGGCATTTTTGATTTTTCGGGCCTGGTTTCCTTAGCCGGAGTCATTGCCCGGCAACTTGATGGAGATCGCGCCATGGCTGAAGCCGCGCCGCTTTATGACACCTATTCTCGTGCCCCGCTGCGGTTCGAGCGAGGCGAGGGCGTGTGGCTGATCACCGAAAGCGGCGAGCGATATCTCGATTTCGGCGCTGGCGTTGCCGTTACGTCAGTCGGCCACAGCAATCCGCATGTCGTGGGCGCACTGAAGGAGCAGGCCGACAAGGTCTGGCACCTGTCGAACATCTATGAGATCCCCGGTCAGGAACGTCTGGCAAAACGGCTGACGGACGCCACCTTCGCCGACAAGGTGTTCTTCACCAATTCGGGTGCCGAGGCGCTCGAATGCGCGATCAAGACGGCGCGCCGCTATCAGTTTTCCAAGGGCCATCCCGAGCGCTTCCATATCATCACCTTCGAAGGCGCCTTCCACGGACGGACGCTGGCGACGATCGCTGCCGGCGGCCAAGAGAAATATCTCGAAGGCTTCGGCCCCAAGGCGCCGGGTTTCGATCAGGTGGCTTTCGGCGACATCGAAGCGGTCCGCGCCGCGATCACCGATGCCACGGCTGGAATTCTCATCGAGCCGGTGCAGGGCGAGGGCGGTGTCCGTCCTGCCACCACCGAGTTCATGAAGGCGCTCCGCCAGCTCTGCGACGACAACGGCCTGCTGTTGATCCTCGACGAGGTCCAGACCGGCGTCGGCCGCACCGGCAAGCTCTTCGCCCATGAATGGGCGGGCGTGACCCCCGACATCATGGCTGTCGCCAAGGGCATCGGCGGCGGTTTCCCGCTCGGCGCCTGCCTTGCCACATCAGAGGCCGCCTCCGGCATGAAGGCCGGCACGCATGGCTCGACCTATGGCGGCAATCCGCTCGCCATGGCCGTCGGCAGCGCCGTGCTCGACATCATCCTTGCCGATGGCTTCCTCCAGCATGTGCGCGACGTCGCACTGGTCTTCCGCCAGGGCCTCGCCTCACTGAAGGATCGTTATCCCGATGTGATCGAAGATATCAGAGGCGAGGGGCTGTTGCTCGGCGTCAAGGCTGCCGTTCCCTCAGCCGAACTGCTGCAGGCGATCCGCGCCGCCCATCTGCTCGGCGTGCCCGCCGGCGACAATGTCATCCGCCTTCTTCCGCCCCTCGTGGTCACCGCCGAGGAAGCCCGCGAGGGCCTTGCCCGCATCGAGCGCGCCGCCGAGAGCATTCGCGCCTCCAAGGTCAAGAAGACGGCTTGACGAGATTGCCGCCTTCGGGCGCAGCACAGGTAAGAAGACTATGGCTCCTAAACATTTCCTCGATCTTTCGGCGGTCACATCAGCCGATCTCAGAACCATCATGAACGATGCGCTCGCCCGCAAGCAGGCCTTCAAGGCCGGCAAGGGCGACAAGCCGCTCGCCGGCAAGATGCTGGCGATGATCTTCGAGAAGCCGTCGACGCGCACCCGCGTCTCCTTCGACGTCGGCATGCGCCAGCTCGGCGGCGAAACGCTGTTCCTGTCCGGCACCGAGATGCAGCTCGGCCGCGCCGAGACGATCGGCGACACCGCCAAGGTGCTGTCGCGCTATGTCGATGCGATCATGATCCGCACCACCGAACATTCGCGGCTGGTCGAGCTTGCCGAGCATGCGACCGTGCCTGTGATCAATGCGCTGACGGATGACACCCATCCTTGCCAGATCATGGCCGACATCATGACCTTCGAAGAGCACCGCGGCCCGATCAAGGGCAAGACCATCGCCTGGACCGGCGACGGCAACAATGTGCTGCATTCGCTGGTCGAGGGGGCCGCGCGTTTCGGCTACCGCATGAACATGGCCGTACCCCTTGGCTCCGAGCCCAAGGATCACTATCTGAACTGGGCCCGCAATGAGGGCGCCGAAATCATGCTCTGCCATGATGCCGACCGTGCGGTCGCCGGCGTCGATTGCGTGGTGACCGATACCTGGGTCTCCATGAATCAGGAACATCGGGCCCGGGGTCACAATGTCTTCCAGCCTTATCAGGTCAATGCGGCCTTGATGGCCAAAGCCGGCAATGATGCATTGTTCATGCATTGCCTGCCCGCCCATCGCGGTGAGGAAGTGACGGACGAAGTGATCGACGGTCCGCAATCCGTGGTCTTCGATGAGGCGGAAAACCGTCTTCATGCGCAGAAGTCGATTCTTGCTTGGTGCCTGGGCGCGATCTGAACCATAATCGGACGTCGCGAGTCACAGACATGACCATGTCGTCCCCTTCCAGGTGGAGGGGCTGGATGTGCGCGGTCGCGCCGTCCAGCTCGGCCCGATGCTCGATGCGATCCTCGAGCGTCATCATTATCCCGCACCTGTTGCCCGGCTGCTTGCCGAAGTCGTCGTGCTGACGGTGCTGCTCGGCACCTCGCTGAAGTTCGACGGCAAGTTCACGGTGCAGACCAAGGGCGATGGCCCGGTCGATCTCCTCGTCGCCGATTTCTCGACGCCGGAAAATGTCCGCGCCTATGCCCGTTTCGATCAGGCGCTGCTCAACAAGGCGATCGAGTCTGGTGAAACCGAGCCGGAGCAACTGCTTGGCAAGGGCGTGCTCGCCTTCACCATCGACCAGGGCAAGTTCAGCCAGCCTTACCAGGGCATCGTCGCGCTCGACGGCACTACGCTCGAAGAAATTGCCGGCGTCTATTTCCGCCAGTCGGAGCAGATCCCGACGCGCGTCCGCCTTGCCGCCGCTGAACTCTTCGATCGTGACGATGCCGGCAAGCCGCGCCATCGCTGGCGGGCAGGCGGCCTCGTCGCCCAGTTCCTGCCGGAAGCGCCGGAGCGCATGCGCCAGCCGGATCTCCACGGCGGCGACGGCGACACTGGCAACCGCCCGCATGGCGAGGACGATGCCTGGGTCGAAGCCCGTTCGCTGGTCGAGACCATCGACGCCGATGAACTCACCGACCCGCTTGTCGGCACCGAACGGCTGCTGTTTCGCCTGTTCCACGAGCGCGGCGTGCGCGTCTATGAACCGCGCGCCGTCTTTGATCGCTGCAGCTGCTCGCGCGACAAGATCAAGGGTGTGCTGAAAGGCTTTTCGGCCGAGGAGATCGAGGCCAGCCAGGAAAACGGCGAAATCGCCGTCACCTGCGAATTCTGCTCGACCACCTACCGCTTCGAGCCGGCCGAGCTTCAGCCGGCTGAATAGGCTCCGTTCGCATTAATGGCTGCCCCTCACCCTAACCCTCTCCCCGTAAACGGGGCGAGGGGACGTGCCCCGCAAGAGCTGGGTGAGGAACGGAGAGGTCGCGGCATGGTCCCTTCGCCCCGTTTACGGGGAGAAGGTGGCGGCAGCCGGATGAGGGGCCAGTGTCGGCGATCTCTTGGGCAGAGGTGTACGGCCTATGGCGTCACACGTCAGTTGAGCACGCGCAGCAGCCCCGGGGAATCCAGCGAGAAGGCGGGGATGTCGACATCGAACATCTCGCCTTCATCCGTTTCCATCTGGTAATGGCCGAACATCAGCCCTGAGGGCGTGTCGAGCGGGCAGCCGGAGGAATATTCGTAGGTGTCGCCGGGGCTGAGCCGCGGCTGCTCGCCGACGACGCCGGGACCGGTGACCTCGTCCACCTGTCCGTTCTGGTCGGTGATGTTCCAGTAACGGTTGACCAGCCGAACGGCGATGCCGGAATTGTTGCTGATGACAATCCGGTAACCCCAGACATAACGATCGTCGTCCGGATCGGATTGCTCCTCCAGATAGAACGGTTCGACTACAACTTCGATGTCTCTTGTGAGGGCGCGATACATGCCTTGCACCTTAGTCAAGATATGTTACCCGTATCTTATAAGAGGCCCTGTCCGTCAAGAAACGGAACAATTATCATCGCTGAAACGGCTGTGATCCGAAGGGTTTTCGATCGTTAAGCCTAATTGTCAGTGTGAATTCCGGTTCGGAACGCCGCGGCGGGCAAACTTGTTCCCCCGGCCTCACCTTGGTGAGATCCGGCACGGCCGAACCCCAAATGAGGTCCGGCCGCCTTTATCCCTAGGTCAGGCCGAAACCTTGGCAAGCGCCCGTGCGAAATCCTCGATCAGGTCGTCGGTATCCTCGATGCCGGCCGAAAGGCGGACCGTACCAGGCGAGATGCCGAGTTCGGCGCGCGCCTCTTCCGTCAGGTTCTTGTGCGTCGTCGTCGCCGGATGGGTGATCAGGCTCTTGCTGTCGCCGAGATTGTTGGAGATTTTGACGATCTCAAGCGCGTTCTGCAGCGCGAAGGCCGCATCCTTGCCGCCCTTCAGCTCGAAGGCGACCAGCGTCGAGCCGCCGGTCATCTGCTTGGCGATGATATCGGCCTGCGGATGGTCCTTGCGGCCGGGATAGATCACCTTGGCGATCTTGCCTTGCTCGGCCAGGAAATCGGCGATCTTCGCCGCATTCTCGGTCTGCTGGCGCACGCGCAGCGGCAGCGTCTCGATGCCCTTCAGCAAAGTCCAGGCGTTGAACGGCGACATCGCCGGGCCGGTATGGCGGAAATAGTCGTGCAGGTTCTCGTCGATCCATTCCTTGTCGGAAAGGACAACGCCGCCGAGGCAGCGGCCCTGGCCGTCAATATGCTTGGTGGCGGAATAGGCGACGATATGGGCGCCGAGCTCCAAGGGCTTCTGGAAGAGCGGTGTCGCAAAGACGTTGTCGACGACGACCTTGGCGCCGATCTGGTTGGCGAGCTTGGCGACGCCTGCGATATCGATCACTTCGAGCGTCGGGTTGGTCGGGCTTTCCAGGAAGAACACCTTGGTCTTCGCCGTGATCGCCTTTTCCCAGTTCGCAAGATCCCGGCCGTCGATCAGCGTGCAATCGATGCCGTATTTCGGCGCCAGCGTCTCGACGACCCAGCGGCAGGAGCCGAAGAGGGCACGTGCAGCGACGATATGATCGCCGGCCTTCAGCTGGCAAAGGATCGCCGCGGTGACGGCGGCCATGCCGGAAGCGGTGGCGCGGGCGTCTTCGGCGCCTTCGAGCATGCACATGCGCTTTTCGAACATGTCATTGGTCGGGCTGCCGTAGCGGGCGTAAATGAAGCCCTCCGTCTCGCCCTTGAAGCGGGCTTCGGCTGCCTCCGACGTCTCGTAGACGAACCCTTGCGTGAGATAGATTGCCTCGGACGTCTCGCCATATTGCGAACGCAGCGTGCCGCCGTGGACGAGTTGGGTTGCCGGGCGCCAGGTCTTGCTCATGCCATCACCTTCACATAACAAAAAAACCGGTCGCAAAAGCAGACCGGTTTCAACCCGGTCTTTTTAGCCACTTGTTTAACGTGGCTGCAAGCCGACCGGCCAAATCACCACGGGATAATTCTGCAATACTGCTGTTAGCTGCTTGCGTCAATTCCCCGAGTTTGGTTTTGTCGGCGGCAAATGATGGATGAGGCATGATGGCTCGTGAAACGGGAATTCTGGCGGATCGCGCGATCTCCGCGCTGTTCGAAACGGAGCGTCTGATCTCCGAACGGGAGCTGGACCGTGACCAGATCCAGCCGGCAAGTCTCGACCTGCGCTTGGGCGCCAAGGCGTTTCGCGTGCGCGCCAGCTTCATGCCCGGCCCCTCGCATCTGGTGTCCGACAAGCTCGACCGGCTGAGCCTGCATGTGATCGATCTCTCCGAGGGGGCGGTGCTCGAAACCGGCTGCGTCTATATCGTGCCGCTGATGGAGAGCCTGGCGCTGCCGGCCGACATGTCGGCCTCGGCCAATCCGAAGAGCTCGACCGGGCGCCTCGATATCTTCACCCGCGTCATCACCGATTACGCCCAGGAGTTCGACAAGATTCCATCAGGCTATGCCGGCCCGCTCTATCTCGAAATCAGCCCACGCACCTTCCCGATCGTCGTGCGCCGCGGCTCGCGCCTGTCGCAGATCCGTTTTCGCGTCGGCCAGGCTCTGCTCGGCGAGCCGGAACTGTTGAAGCTGCATGAAAGCGAGACGCTGGTCGCCAGCAAGCTGCCGAATGTATCAGGCGGCGGCATCGCGCTGTCGATCGACCTCGCCGGAGACAAGGAAGGCCTGATCGGCTATCGCGGCAAACATCACACCGCTGTCGTCGATGTCGACAAGAAGGCCCAGCACGACATCTATGATTTCTGGGAACCGCTCTATAGCCGCGGCCGCAACGAGCTGATCCTCGATCCCGACGAGTTCTATATCCTCGTCTCGCGCGAGGCCGTGCACGTGCCGCCGGATTATGCAGCCGAGATGACCCCCTTCGATCCGCTGGTCGGCGAATTCCGCGTGCATTATGCCGGCTTCTTCGACCCTGGCTTCGGCCATGCTCCGGCCGGCGGCCGCGGCAGCCGCGCCGTGCTCGAAGTGCGCAGCCACGAGGTGCCCTTCATCCTCGAAGACGGCCAGATCGTCGGCCGCCTCGTCTACGAGCACATGCAGGAAAAGCCCGCAAGCCTCTATGGCTCGGGCCTCGGCTCCAACTATCAGGCCCAGGGCCTCAAGCTCTCGAAGCACTTCCGCATCTGAGCCTTCCCGGCGGCCGCGACTTGACAGCGGCCCCCATCTGTTGGAAATCTCGCATCAACGCGGGTGTAGCTCAATGGTAGAGCAGCAGCTTCCCAAGCTGAATACGAGGGTTCGATTCCCTTCACCCGCTCCAGCTCCCGCAAACTATACCTGATGCGCCTAATCCCCGAAAAACCGGATCGGCTTGTACCGACGATGCGCGATGATCAGGCTTCTGTCGGGCTGGATGATGTAGGTTTCCTCCACCTGCTGGCCGTACTGGTCGATGAAATCATGCGGAAAGGCGGAACCAACCGGTGATTTGGTGAGCTTGGTACGGGGCTGGCCACTATAGGTGATGCTTCCCGGTATGGGTTCGAGGCCGGGGCCGCCATAGGTGACGGTGCTGCATCCGGCGAGAACGAGCGTGCCGATGAGGCCGATGATTGCAGGTTTCATGTCCATCCCTCCCAATGCCGTGAATGGCATCACTCTACGCCTTGCCGGAGAGGAGCTGACGACACGAAAGCCCATGCCGCTCTTCAATCCTTTGGGAAGCATCGCCGGGGACGTCGTGATCGAGCGGCCGGACTCCACCTCCACCTCTTGATATTAGGGTGATAATCCCGTTCCTCCAGATGCGCCGACGCATCCATTGCCGAAACCGGTGCCGTCTGCTAGATCGGCATCGTCGAAAAAGGCAGGATCGGTTGAGGTAAGCCCGGTCCCTTCCGCTGGAGCGTTAAGCGCTCCGGCGAAGCTCTGCTCCGTGCCATGGCACGAGAACCCGCGACGTGATCCGCATGAAGATGCGGGATCCCGGCGGCGTGCGGAGACGGCAAAAAGGCAGTCCTGGGATTTTTTTCGAACGGAGACTGTCATGCGCCTGAACCATCTCGATTTCCACGTTCCCGATATTGCTGCCACGGCGGATTTCTTGATCCGTCATTTCGGCCTGAGACTTAAGGATATGCGCGGTCAGAACGGCCTCGCGATCCTGGAAGACGATGCCGGCCTCGAAATTGTCCTCAGCCACGCCATCGCCAAGTTCGGCACCGCCGATCAGGTGGAGATCGGGCGCCAGACCTATCACATCGGCTTCATCCTGCCCGAAAGGGCGGATGTCGATGCGGTCCATGCCGGGCTTGCGGCTGCCGGTGCTGATCTGTCCGGCCCGCCGGTCGCCATGCGCGGCGGCTGGCTATTTTATTGCACGGCGCCCGGAAACATCCTGGTCGAGATCGGCTGGCGACAGGGTTAGGTCCCCAAATAGCAAGGGCGGCCGCAGCCGCCCTTGCCAATGCCTGTTTTGACCGGCTCAGAATTCCGTCCAGTCGGGATCCTGGCTCGGCGACGTGCTGCCGCCGGCGCCGAAGGCGTTGGCGATTTTCTGGCCGAGCGCGCGGGCCGGCGAGGCGGCAGGGCGGGCGGTGCCTTCCCTAGCGACGCGGATCGGGGCTGCCCTGGCTGCCGGGCGGGCGGCAGCGCGCGGTGCGGCGGTGTGGGCCGGCGCGATCGGCGCACTAGTGGTGAAGCCGCCGGTGCCGGTCAGCCTGAATTGGCCGAGCAGATTGTTGAGCGCTGCCGCTTCCGTTGCGAGGTTGTGGCTGGCGGCGGTGGATTCCTCGACCATCGCCGCATTCTGCTGCGTGCCCTGGTCCATGGAATTGACGGCGGTGTTGATCTCCTGCAGGCCGATCGACTGTTCGCGGGAGGCCTCGGCGATCGCGTGGACGTGCTGGTTGATCTCCTGCACCTCGGCGACGATCGCGTCGAGCGCCTTGCCGGTTTCGCCGACCAGCGAGACGCCGGTCTGCACATGTGTGCCGGAGGTGCTGATCAGCGCCTTGATCTCCTTGGCCGCCTTGGCCGAGCGCTGGGCGAGCTCGCGCACTTCCTGGGCGACGACGGCAAAACCCTTGCCGGCTTCACCGGCACGCGCCGCTTCGACACCGGCGTTGAGCGCCAGCAGGTTGGTCTGGAAGGCGATGTCGTCGATGACGCCGATGATGTTGGAGATTTCTCCCGAGGACTTCTCGATCTGCTGCATGGCGGAGACCGCCTTGCGGACGATCTCGCCCGATTTCTCGGCGCCGAGGCGGGTGCGGGCGACGAGCTGGCTCGCTTCCTCGGTCCGCTTGGCGGCGTCGCGCACCGTCGTCGTGATCTCCTCCAGCGCCGCTGCCGTTTCTTCGACGGAGGCAGATTGCTGTTCCGTCCGCTGCGAAAGCTGGTCTGCGGAAGAGCGGATTTCATTGGCGCCGGCGCCGATCGCCCGGGCATTGGCGCCGACCGTATGCAGGGTTTCGTTGAGCTTCTCGACCGAGTTGTTGAAATCCGCACGCAGCGCATCGAGATGCGCGACGAAGGGTTCGTCGATATGCGAGGCGAGATCGCCGGCGGCAAGGCGGCGCAGGCCGTCGCCGAGTGCGGTGACGGCGCGTTCCAGTTCGGATGCTTCGCGGACTTTCTGCGCTTCGCGTTCGCGGCGCTCGCTGTCGCTGACGTTGCGGTCGGCTTCGGCGCGCGCCTCGATTTGGGCCCGCTCGATCGCATTGTCACGGAAGACCAAAACGGCCTTTGCCATCTGGCCGACTTCGTCGCCGCGGTCGAGGCCGCTGACATCGCTTGCTGTGTCACCCTCGGCAAGCCGCGTCATGCGCTGGCGCAGCTGTGCCATCGGGCCGGCGATGCCTATCTGGGCGACGAAAACGCTGAAGCCGACGGCGGCGAGAACCGCGATGCCGATCAGCACGAAACAGAAGACCATCCGCCCGTTGACGGAAGCCGAGAGCGCGTCGCCGCCATCGTTGAGCATCGCCATCATCGCATCATTGTTGGCGATCATCTTCGGCGTCAGCGCATTGAGCTTGGCATTGATCAGGGCAACATTCGAAAGCGCGCCGGCGCTGTCCTTGGCTTTGCTCTGTTCGGTGATCTTGTTCGCCAGCGTTTCGATCTCATCGATTCCGGCCTGGATTTCATCGATCGCTGGCTTGCGGCTGGGCACCAGCGCCAGCGCCTGCTTCATGCGGTCACGCGCCTGCGGCAGCTTGCTCGGTGTGGCGAGCGCCGTCTGGAATGCCGGCGTATCGGGCTTCATGTCGGCAAGCAGGGTGACCTGCAACACTGAGGCCACCGCCGATGCGCTGGCGCGCGCGCTCAGCATCGAGGCCTGCGCCTCATGATCGATGAAGGCGCTATAGGCCGCGTCCGCACGGCGGAACTCGGAGATGACATAGATCAGCCCGGCCATGGTGATCAGCCCGAGCAGCGCCACGACCGATATGATTTTTGTGCGGATTTTCAGATGTTTCAGCATGGAAATGTCACCCGATTGACGGGGCGTGTCGCGCGCCCGGTGCTTTTGAAATCAATTGTTGCAGAAAAACGCTGCTTCAATATTGCGGTTTAGGGATTACGTTTGGGCTGACGCTTGCATCATGCGATCGGCTGGCGGGGTCCGATGTCGTCGCGACAAATAAAGGCGATATTCTTTAATTCCGCGCTAACAGAGGGCCGCGGATGACTGTGATTTTTAGGGGCTGAATTGTCGTCTCGGGTGCGTTGCCACGGCTGTCGGTCCACGCCGATGTCTGCCCACAGCCTAACCCTCTCCGCGTAAAAAACGGGGCGAGGGGACGTGCCCTCAGCACGATCCGGCTCACCTCCACGCATATTCCCCACCACGCATGACTCTGATACATCTCGCCGACGCCGCAATGCTTCGCGCTCAACCCAGAGACCAAGATCACGATGATGCAATCCAAGCTAGCATCCCTGACTCTGAAGGGTTTTCTCGCGTTCGGCCTGTTTCTCGGCGTGCTTCTTTCGAATTTGGCCGCATCCGCCCAGCAGGCGTCCCCCTCGCTGCCGCTGCTCTTCGATGCACGCGAACGTCTTGCCAGGCCCGATCTCTCCTCGCTGGTGCGCTTGCGCTTCCTGACGTCGGTCGATTTCCCGCCCTTCAATTTCACCGATCAGAACGGCAAGCTCTCCGGCTTCAATGTCGACCTCGCCCGCGAAATCTGCAGCGAGCTGGAGATTTCAGACAAGTGCCAGATCCAGGCACTCCCCTTCGCCGACCTCAGGGATGCGCTCGCCGCCTCGCAGGGCGATGCCGTCATCGCCGGTTTTGCCGTGACCCCGGAGTTGCGCCGGCAATTCGTCTTTTCCAGACCTTACCTGATGCTGCCGGCGCGCTTCGTGCGCAATCTCGCCGTGCCGCTCGACGGAAAGACCGCTGCCGCCCTGTCGAAACATCCGGTCGGTGTGGTCAGAGGGACGGTGCACGAGGCAATGCTGGCAGCCTTCTTCCCGGCGATCAAGGCCGAGCCATTTGACACAAAGGACGCCCTGCTGGCGGCGCTCAAGGATCGCAAGGTCGATGCCGCCTTTGCCGATGCGCTGCAGCTTTCCTTCTGGGTCTCTTCGCCGGCCTCGGCAAAATGCTGCGCGCTGTTCGACGGTCCCTATCTCTCCGAGCAATTTCTCGGCGAGGGCATGACAATCATGCTGCGGCAGAAGGACAGTGTGCTGACATCCGCCATCGACCACGCGCTCGCCACGCTGTCGCGCAACGGCCGCC
Source organism: Rhizobium sp. P1_B8 (assembly GCF_056406515.1). NCBI lineage: Bacteria > Pseudomonadati > Pseudomonadota > Alphaproteobacteria > Hyphomicrobiales > Rhizobiaceae > Rhizobium > Rhizobium sp. P1_B8. The sequence continues at coordinate 105,484 of NZ_JBFTZZ010000004.1, forward strand.
TCCAGGAAATCTATCTGCGCTACTTTCCCTACGGGCTCTATTGAAGCCGCTAAAAGACGCGAGACGCGCTTTAGCCTTTAGCCTTTGCGGAACCGGGCAATCGCACTGCGCTCGATTGCCGCGCAGGTGAGCTTGTCGAGGCCGAGCCGGTCGCGCAGCAGGCTGAGCAGCCGCAATTCCTCCGCCTTGACCGAGAGATCGGCGGATGCCACCTCGACGGCCAGCGCATAGGCCGTGTCGTAAAGTTTTGCGGGCAGGGTGTCGCGCACGGTTTCCAGCACGACGTCGAGGCCCTCCGGCCCGGCGAGCAGCGAGGCGCAGTCGCGCGCCACCGCAATCAGCTTGTCGTCATCGAAATCCCGGAAAACAGGCAGGAATCCGATCAGTTGGCCGATCCTCTCCAGTTCCCTGTCGTTCATCGTGCTGTCGACGGCGGATGCCATCACCATCACGTAGATCAGCGCATCATGGGCGGAAAGCGGCTTATTCATCTCTGATTCCTTTTTCGATCAGCCCAGATTAGGAATTGGCGACAGCCATTACAAGGGATCGGCCCGATCCGGGCTGTCCGATCGCTTGCCAAGGCTGCCGGTTCATTTGCGGCGCGGATCGTCGCCGTAAATGCCTTTTCTGGCCTGCCTGGCCGTCTCGGCGATCTCCCTAAGCGGCGAACCCGCCGCTGCTTCCGCCCAGCCGTTTTCGGCAAGCCATGAGCCGAGATCCTGTGTGCCGAGCCGGCAGGCAGTCGTCGCCGTTTCCTTCCATTCCGCACTCTCGAGGTCGCAGGTGACGCTGCGGTTGCGCAACAGCAGGCGCAGCGCCGTCTTCGCCATCATGCCGCAGGGCCATTGCCGATCCGCCGGCCCGCAAATCCTGTCGACCGGCGTCGGCACGATGCCGGCAAGCTGAAGCCTGCGCTCGCCAAAGGAAAGGATGCCGGCATTGTCGACGGCCGGCCGTGCCAGCTCCATCGCCTTTTTCGTCGCCGGACCTCCCGTTTTCCCGGCTGCCGTCTCCGCTTGTTGCGGCAGAGCGGCCGGTTTGGATGTCACCCCGTCGCCTGGGTCTGGAGCGAGTGGGGCCGTCGGTTCGACTGAGCGAGCAATCATTTCGGCACGGTCGTCCGACATCGTCGCGGGTTCGCTGGCCTCGGGGGCCGCATCCGCTAGTGCTGTCGCCGTCTCCCCTGCGGACGCCGTCTCTTCGCCGGCCGTGCCGCCGCCAAGTCTTGCTTCGCCCGCCATCAGCAGGCCGACCACCACTACCATCCCCGTGATACCTGTAATGAAGGCGGCAGGGCGCATGGAATATCTTCCTATTGGCTGGCCCAGATGATGCGGGCGATCCAGGCGACGTCGGAAAGCTCGAGGATGCGGTTGGGATGTTCGGGATTGAGCGACATCAGCTCGATCGATCGCGGGCTCTGGCGCAGCAGCACCTTGGCCATCACCTCGCCCTCGTTTGTGCGCACGACGACGCGGTCGTTGCGGCGCACCTGCGCCCCCGGCTCGACGATCAACACATCGCCGTCGCGGTAGAGCGGCATCATGCTCTCGCCCTGCACCTCTAGTGCATAGACGCCTGATTTCTGTGCCGGGGCGGCTGGAAATTCCACCACGTCCCAGCCCTGGCCGGCCGGAAAACCGCCATCGTCGAAGAAGCCGCCGGCGCCCGCCTGCGCGAAGCCGAGCAGCGGAATGGAGCCGCCTCGCTGAGGAAATGCGCCTTCCTGCTGTCCCGAGCCGGCATCCGGCCGCATGAAGGCCATAAACTGCTCCATGCTCGCCCCTGTGGCGTCGAGCACCTTGGCGATCGATTCCGTCGAGGGCCAGCGCAGCCGCCCATCGGCGGAAAGCCGTTTCGATTTGTTGAAGGAGGTCGGGTCGAGGCCGGCGCGGCGCGCAAGTCCGGATGGCGTCAGCTCGTGCCGTTCGGCAAGCCTGTCGAGCGCTTCCCAGATCTGGTCGTGTGACAGCATGCGCGATTCCGTCGCGGCTCATTCAACGCCGCGCTCCAACCCGGCGGAATATTAACCGACCGCGCCGCCCGAGTAAAGATAGAAGAGGAATAAAATCCTGTTATCGCATGCTGCGCTCAGGCGACCATCGCCATGTTGATCTTGCCGAGCTGGATCACCGCCTGCGTCCGGCTGTCGACATCGAGTTTCAACAGGATCGCCGAGACATGCGCCTTGATCGTCGCCTCGGAGACGCCGAGTTCGTAGGCGATCTGCTTGTTCAGCAGCCCTTCGCCAAGCATGGTCAGCACCCGGCTCTGCTGCGGCGTCAGCGTATGCAGGCGGTGGATCAGGTCGGCGACATCGGGATCCTGCTCCTGGCCGTCGCGATAGCTTTCCGGCGTGGCGATGTCGCCGGCAAGCACCGTCTGGATGCTGCGACGAATATCCTCGATGCCGGAGGATTTCGAAATGAAGCCGGAAGCGCCGAGTTCCAGCGCCCGGCGGATGGTCGTCGCGTCATCGGTTGCCGACACAATGACGATTGGCAGGCTGGCAAATTCTGAGCGCAAGGCCATCAGGCCGGAAAAGCCGCTGACCCCGGGCATGGCGAGGTCGAGCAGCATCAAGTCGGCGTCCGCATGCGCGCCTGCCGCTCGACGTGCGGCAGCGAAATCGCCGGCCTCGACGATCGACTGCCGGCCTTCCATGCCGATCACTGCCTGGCGCAGCGCGTCGCGGAAAAGCGGATGATCGTCCGCAATTATGATGGTCTGTTCCTGCATCGAAAACTCCCTCCCAAGAGCCCGATCATGCCTTGCATGCGACGCCATCCCTCCGCGTTGCATGTCGGCTTGCTGACATGACTATATCAGATCAGGTCTTCTGCGGAAGGGGATTGGTGTTTTCCTCAGCCTGGAACTCCTTCACCATCCCCATGAAACTCTTCATCATCCGCTCCATGATGCTGATCGAACGGTCGACCTCGGCGTCGCTCGGCAGCGCGCGCTGGGCGACATTGCCCTGTTCGAGCGCCGTCACCCGCTTTGCCAGCCGGTCGAGTTCGTCCTCATAGGCCGCCCGCTCGTCGGCTGCCATCCGGCAGACGAGGGCGCCGTCCTTGTCCTGGCAGATCGACATGGCCCCGGTCTGCCGGTCGAGCCGGACGAAATGATCGCCGCTCTTCTCCAGCTGGAAGCGGCCGGCATCGGGTTCGGCCGCCGCGGCCGCCAACGGCATGAGAAAAACGCCAAGCGTCAGAATCAAAACCTTCATCGTCTCATCCTCCGGATTTTGCTTGTGGCGGTCCCGTTTTTCGCGCCGGGGCGTGGACATCGCCGCCTCTTTCCGGCAAAGCCCTCGTGACCAAGGAACAGCCCATCGTGAGGCCATGATGACCCTGACACCGACCCTTTACAAGATCGTGACGGAAACGCTCTGGCAGCAAGCCAGACAAACCGGCATTTTTCATGGCGCCGGCATCGATCTCCAAGATGGCTTCATCCATTTCTCGACGGCGGACCAGATGAAGCAGACCGCTGCCCTGCACTTTGCCGGCCAGTCCGGCCTGCTACTGATTGCCGTCGATGGCCGCGGCTTTGGCGACAAGCTGGTCTTTGAGCCCTCGCGCGGCGGCGATCTCTTCCCACATCTCTACGCCGACCTGCCGCTTGCAACCGTGCTATGGGAGGCGCCGCTGCCGCTCGACGAAGCCGGCGCCCATATTTTCCCGGAGCTGCAGCCATGATCGATCCCTTCAAGCGTCTCGCCCGCAAGGGTCTCTTCCTGTTCGATCCGGAAACGGCGCACGGCATGTCGATCGCCGCCTTGAAATCCGGCCTCGTGCCCGCCTGCCAGCTCACGCCCGATCCGCGCCTGCGCCAGACCGTTGCCGGCCTTACCTTCGAAAATCCGCTCGGCATGGCCGCAGGCTACGACAAGAATGCCGAGGTGCCGGAGGCGCTGCTGAAGCTCGGCTTCGGCTTCACCGAGATCGGCACGGTGACGCCGAAGCCGCAATCCGGCAATCCGCGCCCGCGCATCTTCCGCCTGGTGGAGGATGAAGGCGTCATCAACCGTCTCGGCTTCAACAATGAAGGCCATGATGCCGCCTTCGGGCGCCTCGCCGCGCTAAGCGGCGGTGGCATGATCGGCGTCAATATCGGCGCCAACAAGGACAGCGAGGATCGCATCGCCGACTATGTCGCCGGCATCCGCCGCTTTTATTCCGTCGCGCGCTATTTCACCGCCAACATCTCCTCGCCGAACACCCCCGGCCTACGCGACCTGCAGGGGCGCGAAAGCCTTGCGGTACTGCTGTCATCAGTGCTTGCGGCGCGCGATGAGATGACGGCGACAACAGGCCGGAAGATCCCGGTCTTTCTGAAGATCGCGCCTGATCTGACCGAGGAAGGCATGGACGATATCGCCGCGGAAGTGCTCTCGCATGCGCTCGACGGCCTGATCGTCTCCAACACCACGCTGTCGCGCGATGGCCTCAAGGATCAGCGGCAGGCGAAGGAGGCGGGCGGCCTTTCCGGCGTGCCGCTATTCGAAAAGTCGACGGCCGTGCTCGCCAGGATGCGCAAGCGCGTCGGCCCTGATCTGCCGATCATCGGCGTCGGTGGCGTCTCCTCGGCCGAGACGGCGCTGGAGAAGATCAGGGCGGGTGCCGATCTGGTCCAGCTCTATTCCTGTATGGTCTATGAAGGCCCCGGCTTGGCCGGCGATATCGTCCGCGGCCTCTCGAAACTGCTGGACCGCGAAAAAGCCGCCTCGATCCGCGACCTGCGCGATACCCGGCTGGATTATTGGGCGGCGCGGAAGGTCTGATCGGCCCGCGACCGCACCAGCATCGCCAGGAAGAAACCGCGGAAGAGCAGGAAGGCGTTCATACCAAGCCACAGGCCGTGATTGCCGAAGAGCGGCACGAAGACCGCGAGCATCAAGAGATAGCCGGCAAAAGATATCAGCATCCGGTTGCGCATGTCGGCCGACCACGTGGCGCCGATGAAGACCCCGTCCATCAGGAAGGCTAGCGCGCCGGTCAGTCCCGTCACCGCCGCCCAGGGCAGATAGGTTTCGGCCGCCTGCCGTACCTCGGGTGAGGTCGTCAGCACCGAGATCAGCCAGGGTCCGGCGAGGAAGAAGAAGGCGGAGCCGATCGCCGCCAGTCCGAAGGACCACAAGGTCGTCAGCTTCAGCCCGCGGTCGAAGGCCGGCCGGTAATGTGCGCCGATTGCCCGGCCAATGATCTGTTCGGCGGCATTGGCAAGCCCGTCGAGATAATAGCCGGACAGCAGGAAGAAATTCATCACCACGGCATTGGCGGCAAGCGTCACCGCGCCGAAGCTGGTGCCGATCCGCGTCATGATGGTGAAGGCGCCGATCAGCACGAAGGTGCGGATCAGGATGTCGCGATTGAGCGCAAAAAGCTCGGCCAGCCGGTGCCGGGAAAAGACTTCGGACCATGCCGGCCGCGCTGCCTTGCCGAAGCCGCGCAGCACGATGAAAAACCCGGCGAGCGCGCCGACGGTTTCGCCGGCCATCGTTCCCCAGGCGACCCCCGCCACGCCCCAATCGAGCGTCAGGCCGAGATAGATCGAAAGCAGGATGTTGATGCCGTTGATGATCGCCTGCAGCAGCAGTCCGATATTGCCCTGTCCGCGCCCGAGCACGAAGCCGAGGATGGCGTAATTCGCCAGCGCTGCGGGTGCTGCCAGCATGCGGATCGAGAAATAGGTGCCGGTTGCCTCGGCGATCGCTCCTTCCGCCCCCATCAGCCTCAACCCCGCCGCCATCAGCAGCGGCGAAAGACAGAGCAGCGCCAGTCCGCAGCCGAGCGCCGAAATCATCGCCCTGGAGAAGACCGCCTGCTGCTCGTGCTGGTCGCGACGGCCATAGGCCTGGGCCGTCAGGCCTGTGGTCGAGGCGCGCAGGAAGTTGAAGCTGCCGAGGATCAGATCGAAGAGCATGGCGCCGATCGCCAGCCCGGCCAGCGCTTCCGCATTGCCCATACGGCCGACCACGGCGGTGTTCGTCAGCCCGAGCAGCGGCGTCGTCATGAAGCCGAGCGTCATCGGAATGGCGATCGCCAGCACCAGCCGGTGCGTCACGTCAAAAGCAAGCGCGTTGTGATTGCTGCGTGTATCCATGCCGGCCTCGTCGCGGCAGCGCCAAGCGTCGTTAGACGCGCAACAGACGCTGCATCACTTGAACTGCTGCAGGCGGAATCACCTCAGCTGGAAAGCACCATGGCCCAATAGGGCAGGTTTCTGGAAGATGTATTATGGGCGACGGCGACGCCAAGGCCGTCATAACGTCCCAGCATGTTTTCCAGGTGGTGCGGCGAGTTGATCCAGGCCGTCACCACGGCATCGACGCTCTGCTGGCCGGAGGCGATGTTTTCCGCCGCCGGCAGCCGCACGCCGCTCGCCTTGACGCGCGCGCCGAAACTGTCGGTCATCCCCATCAAATGTGCCATCTTGCCGGCGCTCGCCATGCGTTTCGCCTGGAACAGGGCGGCAGTGCTCGCCGCCGGATCGGCGGCAAGCGGCGGCAGGCCGTGCTTCGCCCGCAGCTGGTTGACGAGCGGCAGCACGCTCGCCGTCTCGTCCTCGCCGTCGGAAGGCGTGCCGGCCATCCGCGGGGTCGTGGTGCAACCGGCGATGCCGGCGGCGAGTGCAAGTCCGGAAAGGCGCAACAGGCCGCGCCTGGAAAGATCGATGGATGTCATGTTACCGGCGGTAGCTGAAAAGACGAAGGATGACGAAGAGCGGGATGACGATCGTCGCGCCGAGGATGAGGTAGTCGCCGACGCGCCCGAGGGCCGAGAAGCCCCGGTGCCAGATTTCCAGGATGAAGTCGCGGACGCCGTCGATGATGCTCCACGGCGTCAGGCCGAAGACGGTCATGACGAAACCGACGATCAGCGACACCACGACAAGCTTTATCAATGTGCGGGCGAGCGAATCGCCGAGGAACCTGTTCGCCTGATCGGACATAAGCCATCTCCTGTTTGCCCTTGGAATAAGGTCGCGGCGTGCCGCCCGCAAGCCCTTTCCGGAATTGGCCGCTTCGCCTCTGAAATAGGACTTGAGTTTTTTTGTGGCCGCCGCCAAATGCGGGCCAACCAATTAGGTCCATTGATGCAGCCCCACCAGCTTTCCTCAGGCGACGTTATCGCCGACCGCCGCGCCGATTATGCCAGGATGCTTGAAGAAGGCGGCGAGCCGGAAGCGGCCGCTGAGCTGATGGAACAGGCCCTCGAACTCGTGCCCGCCTGGGCCGCCGGCTGGTATCGCCTCGCCACCTATCGCGAAAAGGCGGGCAGGGGCGAAGCCGCGATCGAGGCCTATCGCAAGACGCTTGCCCTCGATCCCGAAGACATGTTCGGTGCCGCCCTCAAGCTTGCCCTTCTCGGCTACGCGGCCACGCCCGATCAGCCGCCGAGCCGCTATGTCGAGCGCCTCTTCGACGACTATGCCGACCGTTTCGAATCAGCCCTTGTCGACAAGCTCGACTACAACGTCCCGCAGAAGCTCGCAGCGCTCATCGCCTCCACCGGCAGGCGCTACGAACACGCCATCGATCTCGGCTGCGGTACCGGTCTGCTTGGCCCGGAGATCCGCGCCAATGTCGACCGCCTTGAAGGCTTCGACCTCTCGCAGAACATGCTCGCGAAGGCCGCCGAGAAACGGGTCTATGACAGTCTTGCCCAGGCCGATCTCTCGCTCGCGCCCGAGCTCTCCGGCGTCTTTGCGGATGCCACGCGCCATCGCGCCGATCTGGTGACGGCAGCCGATGTGCTGATGTATCTCGGCAATCTCGAGAGCGTCTTTGCCATCGTCGGAGATCTCGCTGCATCAGGCGCCGATATCGCCTTTTCCGTCGAGGATGCAGGGGACGGCGACGGTTTTCATCTCGCCCCGTCGCTGCGTTACGCCCATTCGGAAAGCTATGTCAGGATGCTTCTTGCCCGACACGAACTGGAAATCCTGGAGATCGTCAAGTCGGTCATTCGCAAAGATGGCGGAAAACCGGTTTCCGGCATTCTGTTCCTTACGCGCAAACCAGCGTGAGCGAACATTTCTTGCGATTTTTTAATAGGTCAGCATTGCTTACCTATTTTGCTTGATCGGAAGACCGAAAAACCCGATATTGCACTGCATCTGCAGAGATGCCCGGCAATTATCGCCGAGGCGCTCCGGCTTCTTTCATTATGCAAAATTCCGTTGCGCCCGGGTCTCTCCCAGCGCGTTTTTTAAAATCGTCTGCCGTGGAGACTGGCGACATGACACAGCTCATCAATGCCCTTGGCTTCTGGAATACGACTGCGACGCGCCACACCCCGATCGAAGACGTGCAGGGCATATTCTCCGGCAGCCTGGTTGCCGCTCTCGGCCTCTATGTGCTCGCCAGCGCCGGCCTTCTCACCGGCAGCACCGCCGGCGTGGCCTTCCTCCTGCATTATGCCTTCGGCGTCAATTTCGGCCTTGCCTTCTTCCTGCTCAACCTGCCGTTCTTCTATCTCTCGTGGAAGCGCCTCGGCATGGCCTTCACCGTCAAGACCTTCATCGCCATCGGCCTGACCTCGGTGATTGCCGATGTGCAGTCGCGCTTCCTGTCCATTTCGAGCATCCATCCGGCCTGGGCGGCCCTTCTCGGCGGCCTGCTGCTCGGCTTCGGCCTGCTGGCGCTCTATCGCCACCGCGCCAGCCTCGGCGGTGTCGGCATTCTCGGCATCTACCTGCAGGAACGTTTCGGCATCCGAGCCGGCCTCGTCCAGCTCGCCATCGACATGTGCGTGCTCGCCGCCGCCTTCTTCGTCACCACGCCGCCTGTCGTCTTCTATTCCGTGCTCGGCGCCGTCGTCCTCAACCTCTTCGTTGCCATCAATCACCGGGCTGATCGCTACATCGCGCTTTAGCTTTACGCATGTCGTTATCGCAAAACCGCCGCACACTTTTGCGCGACATGCTCTAACATTACCAATCGGTAAGCCATTCTAAATAAAACGTAACTTGCCTGTGATCGGTCTCGGCGCGAAACTCATCTCGCGCCGGATTTGATGACGTGAACTATGTCAGATTTGGAAAAACTTGTCAGACGCCGTATGCAGGAAGAATACGCCAAGGGGCGCTTCCGCAGAAGAAATTGCGAAAGTCGTCCGAGACATATTCAACAGCATCGACCTCCCGGGCAATCGGTTTGACGCCGTTGCCGTACGGGCCACTCGGGATCACGAATGATCCGATATTCGACCGACCCGAGATTTTCGGGTCGGTTGCAAGGATGATTTCCCTCTCAGCAGATATCTCAGGCTGCCTTCGTTGCAGCATCGAGCGGATGCTGCGAGCGGAAGCCGACGGCAAGCCGGTTCCAGATGTTGATGGCGCCAATCGCCACCGTGATCTTCGTCATTTCTTCTTCAGAAAAATGCGCCTTCAGCGTCTCGTAGTCGGCATCAGGCGCGCCTGTCTTGGCGATATTGGTGACCGAATCCACCCAGCCGAGCAGCGCCCGTTCGCGGGCGTCATAGACCGGCGATTCCCGCCAGACGCACATCAGGTTGATCCATTGTTCGCTGAGCCCATCGTGGCGGGCTTCCTTCACATGCATGTCGACGCAATAGGCACAGCCATTGATCTGCGAAGCGCGCAGCTTGATCAGGTGGATGAAGCGACGCTCCAGCCCGGAGGACTGGACATATTGCTCGAGCGCGGCGACAGCCTTGTAGGCATCGGGGGCGGCTTTGGCGAAGTTGAAACGTGGTTGCATGTCTTTCTCCTTTGATGGTGGCTCAACGAGCCGTCTTGCGTTCATGGATTTCAAGGAAGGCGCAGCCTCTAGCTGCGATCGTTCCGTCGTCGACGGCGGTAAGTTCAATGCCGATATCGGCGAGGCTCGTCTTGGCGAGTTCGGCGCGATAGACCCGTTCGGCTTTCAGCATCGCCGCGTTGATGGTGCAGGGCTGGGCGAACAAGCGATCGGAGACCGGGTTCGGCCCGCGCTGGCGGATTTCGGCGCAGCGGAACGCCGGCGCAGACCCCTCGACCGCGAGCACGATGTCGAGCAACGAAATCTCCTTCGGCGCCTTCGCCAGCCGATATCCGCCCTTCGGCCCCGGAACCGTATCGAGGATGCCGGCGCCAGACAGCGCCTGCAGATGCTTCAGCAGATAGCTTGTCGAAACGCCGTGGAATTCCGCCAGCGCGGCGGCCGAAAGCACACCGCCTTCGGAAAGGCCGGAAAGCATCGCAACGCTGTGAATGGCCTGCTCGACCCCATCGCCCATCTTCATGCACCTGGCCTCCTCAATTCGTGGATAAAAAATATCCACGATTATGCCGGCTGTCAAGAGGTGTCCTCGTTGCTTGCCACTTGCCTTTATCCTGACCCCGGATAGAAGACGGCAAAGCCGACAGGGGAACAACATGGCATCCAACGCTTTCGCAGGCCTTCTGAATTCCAGCGCCGATCGTCACTCGCTGCTGGACGACGCCCAGGGCATTGTCGCCGGCAGCATGCTCGCCGTGCTCGGCGTATCGCTTCTCTCCGGCGCGGGGCTGCTTGCCGGCGGCACGGCAGGCCTTGCCTTCCTCGCCCATTATGCGACCGGCCTGAGCTTCGGCCTCTGCTTCTTCGTCGTGAACCTGCCCTTCTATTATCTCGCCTTCCGCCGCTTGGGCGCTGCCTTCACCATCAAGACCTTCGCCGCCATCGCGCTCACCTCGGTTCTGTCGGAATTCATCTCGGGCTTCATCAGCATGGCGTATGTCGATCCTATCGCTGGTGCGCTCTTCGGCGGCCTCGTCATCGGCGCCGGTATGCTGGCGCTCTTCCGCCACCGCGCCAGCCTCGGCGGCATCGGCATTCTCGCCCTCTATATCCAGGATCGCTTCGGCTGGCGCGCCGGCTTCGTCCAGCTCGGCTTCGACGGCGTCATCCTGGCGCTCTCCTTCTTCGTCGCAAGCCCCTTCATCATCGCCTGCTCCGTGCTCGGTGCGATCGTTCTCAACCTCACGATCGCCATCAACCACCGCAAGGATCGCTATATCGCCATGTGAATTGCTAAAGCGCGTCGCGATCTTTCAGATTCGCTCATCGCACTTTAGGTCTTTGTTTTTACGCATGTCGTTATCGCAAAACCGCGGCACACTTTTGCGCGACATGCGTTGGCCGCTCTTCTCTTTCCCCGGCGTTTCACTAGTTTCAGGGCGTGGACCAGATCGATTCCGAAGCCCGTGCCCTGCTTCCTGCCGCCTTTACCCGCTGGTTTGCGGAAAAGGGCTGGCGCCCGCGCGCCCATCAGCTGGAACTGCTCGCCCGCGCCGAGGCCGGCGAAAGCACGCTGCTGATCGCGCCGACCGGCGCCGGCAAGACGCTCGCCGGTTTCCTGCCCTCGCTCACCGATCTCACCCGTCGCGGCCGGATCCCGCCCGGCTCCGCCTTCACCGGCATCCACACGCTCTATGTCTCGCCACTGAAGGCGCTTGCCATCGATATCGAGCGCAACCTGATGAAGCCGGTCGAGGAGATGGGCCTGCCGGTCACCGTCGAAAACCGCACCGGCGACACGCCGAACGCCAAGCGTCAGCGCCAGAAGCTCAACCCGCCGGATATTCTGCTGACGACGCCCGAGCAGGTCGCCCTGCTTCTGGCGAACCGGGAGGCCGAGCGCTTCTTCAAGGATCTGAAATATATCGTCCTCGACGAGTTGCATTCGCTGGTCACCTCCAAGCGCGGCCATATGCTTTCGCTCGGCCTTGCCCGCCTGCGCCGCCTTGCCCCCGGCCTCAAGACCATCGGTCTGTCGGCCACTGTCGCCGAACCCATGGATCTGCAGAAATGGCTGGTCGGACAGGAAGAGGGCAGCGAGCATCATGCAGGCCTCGTCGTCGTCGAAGGCGGCGCCAAGCCCGATATCTCGATCCTGTCGACCGAAGAGCGCATTCCCTGGTCCGGCCATTCCGCCCGATACGCCATTCCCGATGTTTACCGGCAACTGGTTGAACACCGCACGACGCTGCTTTTCGTCAACACCCGCAGCCAGGCCGAAATGCTGTTTCAGGCGCTCTGGACGATCAATGACGACAACCTGCCGATCGCGCTCCACCACGGCTCCCTCGATGTCGCCCAGCGCCGCAAGGTCGAGGCGGCGATGGCCGAAAACCGACTGCGCGCCGTCGTTGCCACCTCCACCCTCGATCTCGGCATCGACTGGGGCGATGTCGATCTCGTCATTCATGTCGGTGCGCCGAAGGGTGCCTCACGTCTTGCCCAGCGCATCGGTCGTGCCAACCACCGCATGGACGAGCCCTCGAAGGCGATCCTTGTGCCGGCCAACCGCTTCGAGGTCATGGAGTGCCAGGCCGCCCTCGACGCCAATTATATCGGCGCCCAGGATACCCCGCCGGTCGGCCGCGGCGCGCTCGACGTGCTCGCCCAGCATGTGCTCGGCATGGCCTGCGCCGAACCTTTCGACATGCTGGAACTTTACGATGAAGTCACCAGCGCCTCGCCCTATGCCGATTTGAGCTGGGAGACCTTCGAGCGCATCGTCGATTTCGTCGCGACCGGCGGTTATGCGCTGCGGACCTACGAGCGTTACGCCCGCATCCGCAAGACCAAGGAGGGCCGCTGGCGTGTCTCCAATCCTGCGGTCGCCCAACAATACCGCCTCAACCTCGGCACCATCGTCGAAAGCCCGATGCTGAATATCCGCTTGGTCAAGCGCGGCGAGGGCGGCAGGATCGGCCGTGGCGGCGCTACGTTGGGGAAGGTCGAGGAATATTTCCTCGAGCAGATGTCGCCGGGCGATACCTTCGTCTTCTCCGGCAAGGTGCTGCGCTTCGAGGGCATCCGCGAAAACGAATGCCTGGCGTCGCAGGCCTTTTCGCTCGATCCGAAGATCCCCTCCTATAATGGCGGCAAGTTTCCGCTGTCGACCTATCTCGCCGAGCAGGTGCGGGCGATGATCGCCGATCCCGATCGCTGGCGCCACTTGCCGGATCAGGTGCGCGACTGGCTGTCGCTGCAGAACGACAAGTCGATGCTGCCGAAGCGCGACGAGTTCCTGATCGAAACCTTCCCGCGCGGCAGCCGCGGCTATATGGTCGCCTATCCCTTCGAAGGCCGTCTCGCCCACCAGACGCTCGGCATGCTGCTGACCCGCCGGCTGGAGCGGATAGGCGGCAAGCCGCTCGGTTTCGTCGCCACCGATTATTCGCTTGCCATCTGGGGCCTCGAGGATATGGGGCTGATGATCCGCAATGGCCGGCTCAGCCTCTCCGACCTCTTCGACGAAGACATGCTCGGCGACGATCTCGAAGCCTGGCTGGACGAATCCTTCCTGTTGAAGCGCACCTTCCGCAATTGCGCTGTGATTGCCGGCTTGATCGAGCGCCGTCATCCGGGCAAGGAAAAGAGCGGCCGCCAGATCACCGTCTCCGCCGATCTGATCTACGACGTGCTGCGCAGCCACGAGCCGGATCACATCCTCTTGCAGGCGACGCGGCAGGATGCGGCGACGGGGCTTTTGGATATTGGCCGTCTTGGCGATATGCTGAGACGAATCAGGGGCCACATCACCCACCGCGCTCTCGATCATATTTCCCCGCTCGCCGTGCCGGTGATGCTGGAAATCGGACGCGAGGCGGTGCCGGGTGAGGCCCATGACGCGCTGCTCGCCGAAGCGGCGGACGATCTGATTGCCGAAGCGCTCGCTTGACGAGAATTGGGCCTGATGAGAATTAGGGCCCGACGATTTGGGCCTGACGACGATTTAGGAATGACGACCGTGATGAACCGCCTGGCGCTGGCGCGCGACATATCAGGGCTGGCCGCCATGCCGGGCATCGAGACATCGGTCCATGGCATTGCCGCCGTCTGCGATCCGCTCGGCGCCCTCTATCTGCCCGATGCCGGCCTGCTCGTCGTTTCCGACCTGCATCTGGAGAAGGGCGCAGCTTTCGCCCGCCGCGGCATGATGCTGCCGCCTTACGATACGCTGGCGACGCTGACCGTCCTTGCCGCCGTCATCTCGCGTTATGATCCGAAGCTCGTCATCTCGCTCGGCGATAATTTCCACGACCGCATCGGTTCGAAGCATCTGCCGGAGAGTTTCCGCACGCTGATCGTCAATATGGCCCGCGGCCGCGAATGGATCTGGATCAATGGCAACCATGATCCGGATGGCATCGTCGATCTGCCGGGCACATCCGCCGACGAGATGCATTGTGCCGGCCTGACCTTTCGGCACGAGCCGAAGAACGGCTTGCAGAGCGGAGAAATCGCCGGCCACCTGCATCCGTCCGCGACGGTGCGCCGCCGCGAGAAATCCGTCCGCCGCCCATGCTTTGCCACCGACGGCGCCCGCCTGCTGATGCCGGCCTTCGGCGTCATGAGCGGCGGTTTGGATCTCGGCCATCAGGCGATGAAGGGCCTGTTCGACAAGGCTTTGCTGGTGGCGCATCTGCTCGGCAAGGACCGGATTTATTCTGTCAGGTATGGGAATTTGTGGGGGTAGTGCCCTTCATATTTGGACGGCTTACGCGGGCGCCCTTCAATACCCTCAATCGCACTCCTGCAGCTGCCGCTGATACGTCCCGGCCATCCGTGCAAACTTCTGCGCCGTCTGCTGCAACTGCCCGTTCGAGCGCCAGTCGCCGCGTTTGTATCCAGTCGGCCCGGAGTAATAGGCGAGATAGAGATTATAGGCATCGTTCAGCGGAATGCCGGTCTCCACGCTGTTCTGGTAGTGATACCAGCCGATGAAATCGATCGCGTCAGCGAAGTTCGCCCGCCGCGCGGTCCAGTTCCCCGTCTGCGATTGATAGTGATCCCAGGTCCCGTCGAGAGCCTGCGAATAGCCGTAGGCCGTCGAAGGCCGGGTCCAGGGAATGAAGCCGAACAGTTTGGTGCGCGGCGGCCGCGCATAGGGCTGGAAGCCGGATTCGGTATACATCGTCGCCATCAGGATCGGTACGGGCACGCCGTATTTCTTCTCCGTCCGCTCGGCGGCACTCTGCCAGCTGGAGAAAAGCCCGTCGCGCTCGTCGAAGACGGCACAGATGTTCCTCGTCTGCTTCGGCGCCGTCGCGCAGCCGGCAAGCAGCGCGAGACCCATGGCCGTCAGAACGATACGAGTACGCATGACAAAACCTCTCGTTTCCGAGAGATTACTAACTCGTAAATGTTAAAAACCGGTTTTTAGTCGAATGCGAACGTCCCAGGCTGCTCTCTTGTGCGACCAGGGATCGATACCCTGGCCTGACCATCGGGACGGCATCGCATCAAAACTCCAACGGGTGAGCGCTCCTAAGCCTTGACGGGTTCGTAGCGCAGGATTACCGCGCCGCCTTCCGTCGTCGAGGATTCGATGAGCTTCAGCGGCACTTGGCCCTCTGCCTGTTTGAAAAGCGGATTGCCGCCGCCGAGAATGACAGGCACCAGGCAAACCCTGATTTCATCGATAAGCCCCGCTTTCAGCAGGCTGTCGGCAAGCTCGGCGCTGCCGAAGATGAAGATCGTCTTGCCGTCCTCCTGCTTCAGCCTCGTCAGTTCGGGGATCGGATCGCTGACGACACGGGCATTGTTCCAACCGGGCTCGGTCATCGTCCGCGACACGGCGATCTTGGCGATGCCGTTCATATAGGCTTTGATCTCACCTTCGCCCTCGGCGGTCGGCCAGTAGGAGGCCATGCCCTCATAGGTCTTGCGGCCGAATACCAGCAGATCGCCTTCCTTCCCGAACTGTTCGGCAACGCGCTGCAATTCAGGTCCCCAGGCGAGATTGTGGAAGTCGATATCCCACGGCTTCGTGCCTTCGAAATAACCATCGAGCGTCATCAGGTTCCAGACAACAAGCTTTCTCATTTCCATCCTCCTTCTGAATTGCCAACCGAGATAAAACCGATTGCGTTTAGCAACTGGTTGGAAACTAGATAGACTGATAGCGAAATGCAATCGGTTTTTGGGAGGCATGGATGAACTGCCGCCAAAACATCCGGGCAAGCAGCTGCCGCCGGGCAGGCTCCTCGTGCTCGGTTGTCTTGCCGAGCCTATTTTTCAGGAAGAAATCCGCTTGAGCGCCTTGCGGCGGATCAGTCCTTACGGAAGATCAGGCTGGCACCCCAGCCGGTGATCACGGCGAGCAGCACCGCCGCACAGCCGTAGAGGATCGGCTGATCATGCGCCGCATCGGTGATCGTCTGCTCGATGCCGGTCTTGATGACCCGCAGCGGCAGCGATTTCTCGGTCACGAAAATGCCGCTCTTGAACAGATAGGCGCGCACGCTGTGCACCCCGTTCGGAATATTTGCCGGCAGGCGCAGGCTCGCCTTGAAGAGGTTGGAGGAAACGAACCGCACGCCGCTCGGATTGCGGTCATAGAGCCCGCCGCCCTGCTGCAGTCGCCGGAAGGCCTCGCGGAACTCGCCGAGATTGCTGCCGTCGCCGACGAAGCCGACCGGCGTCAGCGGAATGTGGTCGATGCCGATCCCCTGATCGATCAGGTCAAGCGGCGTCACGATGTCGTCGATCATGCGCGAACTCGACATCGAATAGGAATGCGGCACCGCTTCGAAGGTCATCGAGCGGGTGTTCACCCAGATGCCGAAGACGCGTTCCTTCTTGCGCACCGTCGCGTCCTCGCGCGGGCCTTCCAGCACCACGACCACGTCATATTGGCCGACGGCCAGCAACAACTGGTCGGTATTCGAGAGCGCCCCGAAGATGGTCAGATCCGCGCCGTGGAAATCCGAGGTGATGGCGATTTCGCTGGTCGACGTGCCGATTTCCAACCCTTCACGGACCGCCTCCGATGCCTGCCCCGGCAGCCACTGGGCTCCGGCAGAGGCCGGCAGCAGGCAAAGCAACGCGATGACGAAAACAGCCAGGCGCATCAGTTGCCCGCTCCCATCACCACCGAATAGACGTCGGCCGGCGCCACCACCAGCGCGATTGCAAGACGCAGGCCGACGGCAAGCACCAGTAGGCCGAGCAGGGCGCGCAGCTGCTCGCCGCGCAGCTTCTGGCCGACCCGCACGCCGTATTGCGCGCCGATGACACCGGCCACCATCAGGATGAAGGCAAGCACGATGTCGACGGAGAAGTTCGTCGCCGCCTGCACGATCGTCGTATAGGCGGTCACGAAGATGATCTGGAACAGCGAGGTGCCGACGACGACATTGGTCGGGATGCGCAGCAGGTAGATCATCGCCGGAACCATGATGAAGCCGCCGCCGACACCCATGATCGAGGTGAGGATGCCGATCGCAAAGCCGAGTGCGACGATTGGAATCACGCTGAGATAGATCTTCGATTTCTTGAAACGCACCTTCAGCGGCAGCTTGTGCACCCAGTGCTGGTGGCCAGGCTTGCGCGGTGCGGGCGGTTCGTTGCGCGCTGCTCGCCGCATGGCATTGATGCTTTCAAGCAGCATCAATCCGCCGACGGTGCCGAGGAAGACGACATACATCAGCGAGATGATGAGATCGAGCTGGCCGATGGCGCGCAGCAGCGAGAAGATCCAGATGCCGACCGTCGCACCCGTAAGACCGCCGACCAGCAGCACCGTGCCGAGCTTGACGTCGAGCGAGCCGCGCCGGAAATGCGTGATCGCGCCCGATATCGACGACGCCACCACCTGGTTGGCGCCGGTCGCGACCGCGACGACGGGCGGGATGTTGTAGAAGATCAACAGCGGGGTGATGAGAAAGCCGCCGCCGACGCCGAACATTCCAGACAGGAATCCGACGGCCGCCCCCATGCCGAGAATGATGAAAATGTTCACCGACAATTCTGCGATGGGCAGATAGATTGTCACAGCCGACCCCGAATGATGACCGCTCCTGCCGGGCGGTTTCTTGTCACGTCCCCGTTCGAATGCGCACCATACTGTGAAATCGTTGCCAGAGGCTT
Source organism: Rhizobium sp. P1_B8 (assembly GCF_056406515.1). Taxonomy (NCBI): domain Bacteria; kingdom Pseudomonadati; phylum Pseudomonadota; class Alphaproteobacteria; order Hyphomicrobiales; family Rhizobiaceae; genus Rhizobium; species Rhizobium sp. P1_B8. Next base: position 123,365 of record NZ_JBFTZZ010000004.1, read on the forward strand.
TCGATCGGCCCCGTGATTAGCCATAGAGATTGGCGGAGAGATCGGTGGCAGAGGATTCGCCGGATGCGCGGATCGATATGTCCGGGCATAATCCGGCTTTTTTCAGGTTTTGTGACAGGCGACGGCAAAATTGGAAAAAGCCTTGCGGCCTACCGCATAATTTATCCTTCAATCGATTCCGATTGAAGGATAAATTAAGCAGTAATTCAGCGGGTTACAGCGTCAATTGCGCGTCTGAAAAGACGCGCGGCGCTGCAATGCCGCCAGGCCCTTTTAGATCGCCTTGCTGCCCTGCTTGTTGTGTTCAAGCAGCGCCTTCACGGTCGCGTCGGTCACCTTGCCGTCCGGCTCCTGGCCGACGGACTTCTGGAAGTTTTTGATCGCGGTAACGGTCTTCGCGCCCATTTCGCCGTCCGGCACTCCGGCGTCGAAGCCGTTATTGTTGAGGATCGCCTGGATGTTACGGACTGCCTTCTTCATGTCGACGGTCGCCGTCTTCGCGCCGGTGCCTGCCCATTCGTCGGGGATGTCGATGGCGTTCGTGCGGTGGTCGACCGGCTCCGGCTTCCAGAGATCGGCCTTGGCGCGCGCCCGTTCGAGCTGGTCGGGCTTCATGGCTTTGGCCACTTCGTCGCGCTTCTGCGCCGCATCCTTGTCGCCGGCCTTGGCGGCGATCGCAAACCATTTGTAGGACTCTTCGAGGTCCGCCGGGACCCCGTTGCCCCTAGCGCAGAGGATCGCAAGGTTGAACTGGCTGTCGGTGATGCCGAGGTTCGCAGCCTTGGTGAACCACGAAGCGGCCGTTGCATAATCCTGCTGGCCCAGCGCGCCGGAGGCGTAGAGGACGGCGAGATTGTGCATGGCGCTGGCATTGCCCTGGTTGGCCGCCTGCTCGTAGAAGCCCTTTGCCTTGGCGATGTCGCGTTCGACGCCGTTGCCTTTCTCGTACATGCTGCCGAGCCGGTATTGTGCAGGCGCAAAGCCCTTGTCGGCCGCAAGCTGGTACCAGTTCGCCGCCTGTTTCTGATCGACCGTCATGCCGTTGCGGCCGTCGGAATAACGCGCGCCGATTTCGAACAGCGCCAGCGCATCGCCGCCACTCGCCGCATCGGCAAGCGATTTCGGCTGGACGGTGTCGGGAATGGTGATGGCGGCCTGCGGTGCGGGTGCGGGAACGAAGCCCGATGTTTCCTGCGCTACGCCGGACGGACCGGGAGGGGCAAGGGTCGCTGCCCCTTCGCCGTCAAGCGGCGTCATATCGGTCAGATGGTCGCCACCGGCCGGTGGGGTTGCTTCCGGCTGCGCCTGTTCGGCGGCGGGCGGAACAGCTTCCGTTGCCGGAGTGGTCGTTCCGAGAGCGGCGGCATCCGGCTGTGCAGGTGTCGCTTCAGGCAAGGCCGCCGCCGGGTTTTCCGCAGCACCGGTCAGTGCCGAGACTTCCGCTGGCGGCTGCGGCGCGCGCTCGCCGCTCGTCAGCGTTCGGGCAAGTGGAAAGGCCATGATGGCGAGCAGCACGGCGCCGACCGCCAGCAGGATCGGCCGCCGGTAGCGCGAAAAGGCGCTGGTTTTACCCGTCTTGTCAGAAGCCTTGCCGGCCTTGTCGGCGGTCGCGCCTTTCTTCTCGGCCTTGACGGCTGGCTGCCTCGGATTGGCATCCACCTCCATCGCGGCCGCCTGCGCCGCACGGCGCGCAGCAGCGATGTAATCGGCGCGATCGGTTTCGCCGGCAGGTTTGCCGCGTGCCGCACTCTGGCTGGCGCGAACCCGTTCAAGGATCTTCTTCACGTCAGGTGTGCCCGAGCCCGGCTCGAGCAATTCGTTTGCCGCATCCGTCGGCACCACGTCGGTGGGATCGATCGACGGCGCGGGGTCGATCATCGGACGTTCGCTCGCCCGGCTCTCGGCTTTCTTGCCGGGCAGCAGCCGCTTGCCGAGGCTGGCGAGCAGGCTGGCCTTCGCCGGGACCTGTGCCCGGGCCGCTGTCGCAGCTTCCGTCGCCCTGGTCGCGGCTTCGATGGCGATCGCGCTCGTTCCGCTCATGGCGGTGGCTTGCGCCGGGGCCGCAGGTTCGGCGGCGACCTCGGCCGTGCGAATAACAGGAGAAGCCTTCGCCGTCGGGGCAGCGGCCGGCGTCCGGGCCATCTCGGCTTCGGCCACCATCAGCGCATAGGGATCGACATCGAAATCGACGTCGGCGACCGGCATCTGGGCGACCGGCCGGCCGCGATCTTCCATGCCGTCGAGGCGATCGGCAATATGCACCAGCGTCTCGTGCAGCGCCGTGAAAGTCTTGTGGGTGCGTTCCTCGCTGTCGCGGCTGATATCCTCGAGGTGGCGAAGATCCTCGGCCAGCGCCGTCAGCGCCGACATGTCGGCGGCGGGCATGACACCCTGCGGACCGCCATGGCGCGAATAGGCTTCGACCACGGCCTCTGCCGCCTGGCGTGCCGCCTCGATGATATATTCATCGCTCGTCGCCATATAGTCTTCGATCGCGCCCATGCGCTGGTCGAGTTCGGGGGGTATTACGGCGCTCTCGCGCGGCGCGCTCATCAGTGCCGAAAGATTGGCGATCTGGTCTTCGAGGTTCTTCAGTGCGTGCGGATCGGTCGGCGCTGCCGATGTGCTTTCCTCCAGCCGGGCGGCGATGTCGCTCAGCCGTCCTTCGAGACGACGGAAAGCGCCATCGTCGACTACCGCGGCCGGCGCCGGCGCCTGCTGCTGATGGGCCATCTCGTCGATGCGCCGGGCGAGATGGTCGAGCCGCTGCGCCAGCACATCGTTGACGGCGCCGTTCTCAAGCGCGTCGATCTTGCGGGAAATATCGGAAAGCGGGCCGGTGAGGTCGGGCTGCGGCGCCGTCTCCTGCGTGCGCTCCAACAGATAGGAGAGATGTTCCAGCCGTTCGTCGAGCCGCGACGTCGCTTCCGCCTTGGTCAGCTCCTCGACGCGTCCCGTCAGAGCCTCCAGCCGCATCGCCAGCTCGTCGGCAGGGTTCACGCGGTTGGCTGCGTCATGGCTCATCAGGTCGATCTGATCGGCCAGCGCCGAAAGCCGGCTTTCCAACCGCTGCATCAGGCCCGGATCATTGGTGGTGGCCGTGCGCCCGCTTGCCGCGATCGCCCGGCTGATCTCGTCGAGCCGCATATCCATGGCGGCGAACTGTTCGGACATGACCCGGTCGTGCGGCTGGATCATATTGCCGAAATGCTCCATCGCCGTGGCGATCGAGATCAGCTTGTCTTCCAGCGCCCGAACGGCCGGGCTTTCGCCCATGCCGCCGATATGGCGTTTGATGTCGTCGAGCCGATAGGCGAGCGAAACGAGCTCTTCCTGCAGCCCTTCGGTATCGAGCGCCGCAAGCCGGTTTTCGAAACCGTCCCAGCGGTTTTCCATGTGGCGCAGCGAATCCTCGCGCGCCAGCCCGTCCATCAGCGAGCGCAGCTCTTCGAAATCCTCGCGAAGGCCGGTGGCCTCCGGCGCGGCGGAGCGGCCGGTCAGCTGGGTGATGCTCTGGGCAAGGCGGCCCATATCGGCGCGCATGTCGTCAGCGAAACGGCCGTCTCCGGCATTTATCTTGATTTCGCGCAGCTCGGCGCGCAGCGCGTTCATCTCGCGGGTGACGCCCTCGGAAATGTCGCGCTTCAGGTCCTGGCGCAGGTTGACGAGCGCCTGGGCGATCTCCGTCATCGTGTCGTCGCCTGCCCGGAAGGCCGGCGCCGGCACTGGAGCGGCGGCGCGGGGCGTGGGTTCACGAAGCTGCGGGGCCTGTTCGCGTGCGTAGGGCCGTTCGCGGCTGGCTTCGAGCGTGCGCTGGCGTTGACGGATTTCGGCGAGCGGATCCGGCCGCGGCTCTGGCGGGGCCTTTGCGGGCCGGGGAGCATGGGAGCCGGCATAAGGATCGCGCTCGGCCGTTGCCGTGCGCGCCCGCTGTTCGCGCCCGCTGCCCATCAGCCCTTCGATGCGCGCCTCCAGCCCTTCGATCGTGCGGTTCAGCGCATCGAGCGAGGTCCTGTCGGACTGTCGGGAAGGATTTGATCGCGATCCGTTCATCTTCTTGCTCGCTTCGACTGCTCGACCTCTCGTCAGAGCTCGATCTTTGGCTTTTCCGTCTGCTGCCCGCGTCTTTACGCGGACCGGAGCGCATCATTCATAAGACGATAGTCAATTAGACTTTCCTCAAGCTGAACGATGTAGCGGCATCTCTTAGGAACGCGAGACTGGGGAAAGGAATGCGGATCGCTACTGCTCAATCCGCACCTTTCACGAAACGTGGTAAACAAGCCGTTAATGTCGATGGGAATTTTTTAACGTTTGTGTTTCAAACGCCGTTTTTGCCGGCAATTGCCCCCGAACGCGTCACATCGAATGGCGACGGCGCGCTCAGGCGGGCCGGGGATATTGCAGCTCGATCTTCACGCCTTCGGGCCCGTAGACGAAGACCTGGCCGAGATCGGTGTCGGGAATATCGTAATATTCATAACGATAGCCGCCCGCCTTGATGCGCTCCAGCGCCGGCCCGAATTCGTAAAGGCTGAAGGCGACATGGTTGAAGATGCCGGGTGGAAAATCGGTGGCGCGCGAAGTCAGGCTGAGATGGATGACCGGGCGGTCGTCCAGATAGAGCCAATGGCCGGGCGAGGGAAAGGGCGGCCGATAGCCTTCCCTGACGCCGAGCACGGCTTCCAGGAAGCCGATCATCCCAGGCGCATCGCGGGTCTCGATGGTGACATGGTCGAGGCGCGGCATTGGTATCCTCCCAGCCAGCGTTGACGGCAAAGTCTAGCCTGTTTGAAACCGCCGCGAAAGTTGCCTTGTTCGCCGTTAGCAGGTGCTCAGAAGCTCTCCGTCCAGGGCCGGACTTCCACCTCCAGCGACCACGCACTGCGGTGCTGGCGGAGCACGTCGATATAGGTCTGGGCGATCGCCTCCGGCAGCAGCGTGCCATCCGGCTTCTCCACCCGGTCCGGCCGGATCTGCGAGCGCACGGCGCCGTCGATGACGAAATGTGCAACATGGATACCCATCGGCCCGAGTTCGCGGGCGGCACTCTGGGCAAGGCCGCGCAGCGCGAACTTGCCCATGGCGAAGGGGGCCGATTGCGCAAAGCCCTTCACGCTTGCCGACGCGCCGGTGATGAAGATGGCGCCGCGGCCGCGCGGGATCATTCGCCGCGCTGCCTGCTGCACCACCAGGAAACCGCCGAAAGCGGTGGTCGCAATCGCCTTTTCCACCTCGGCGGGATCGAGTTCTGTGAGCGGTCCGCGCTGACGAGCGCTGGCATTGAAGATCACCACGTCAGGTCCGCCGATTGCGGTAGCGGCCTCTTCGAAGAGTGCTGCGACGCTCGCCGGCTGCGAGACGTCTGCTGTAAAGGCGTTGGCGCCGGTCTCCTCGATGAGCCCTTGAAGTTTCTCGATATTGCGGGCGGCGAGCCCGACCTTGACGCCCTGCGCCGACAATTGCCGGGCAAGCGATGCGCTGATGCCGGAGCCGGGGCCGACGATGAGTGCGCTCTCATAGGGAAAGTCGGTCATGATATCTTCCTCGATGGATCGTCCGAAAGACGTAGGAAGCCTGAGCGGCTGGCGCTACAGCCCGATTGAAATTTCAGTGCGATTGCGCCGAATCGATTGAATAGGAACTGATGCGCGTGCGAGGGATCAAGGAAAGACCTGTCTCTCCTGCCGAGTCGTTGAAGGCGTCACAGTCCCTCGCGCAGAGGCGCTATCACGGCTTGTCGATCAAAAGAGGAGCTGCCAACGGCTTTGGTTTGTTGCCCTTGTAAAACATCCGTCGTGTCGCCGAACAGTAGCTCTTCGCGTCGTTTTGGGCTTCTTTCTCAAGCCGGGACATTTCTGATCGGAAATAGGGATCGAGTGGCGGATAGATACCGGTTCCGTACTGATACCCGGCGACGAAATCGGCATTTAGTTCGAGCTTCCCACAATACATAACCGCAACGGCCGCCCCGGCTGCAAAGGTCAGAAACTGCTCTTTCGACAATTTGGGATGGAGCGCCGGTTCCTCCGCAAATGCCGCTGAACAAGTGATCAGCAATCCTATTGTGGCACCAATTATCTGTTTCAAATGATTTCCCGAACGCGCTATTTCATACATTCCGGTATAGCAGCCGGCCACTGAACCATCGCAACCAACTTATCGCGATGGTTAAGACAGCACTACTGACCTACTGCGCTGCAACGGTTTGTTCTCGCCGGCCCTCCGTTCGCGCGGTTACAAACGCTACCGCTTTGACTCCTTTCCGCGGTGGACAAGGAAGATGAGATGGCGTCTCCTCCCAGCGCCGCATGCCCGCGGATTCGTGCTCTCGAATTTTTTCAAGAAAAGACTTCACGACTGCAGAATTTGACGTTTACGCAAACGTCAATATTTTGTAAGACAGTGCCCAAGGCCGGCGCGAGCCGGTCAGCCGAATGGGAGGAATTCGAGAGATGCCAGTCTACAAGGCCCCGGTGAACGATACGCTCTTCGTCCTGAACGACGTGCTAGGCCTCGAACGCTACAACAATCTGCCCGGTTTTGCCGACGCGACCCCCGATATGATCGAAGCGATCCTCGGCGAGGCCGGACGGGTTGCCGAGGAAGTTCTCTTTCCGCTGAACTATTCCGGCGATCAGGAAGGCTGCACGCGCCACGATGATGCCAGCGTCTCGACGCCAAAGGGCTTCAAGGAGGCTTACAAGGCCTATCGCGACGGCGGCTGGATCGGTCTTGCGGTGCCGGAGGAATTCGGCGGGCAGGGGCTTCCCTACACGCTGCATACCGCCGTCGGCGAATATACCTCGGCCGCCAACATGTCGCTGATGATGTATCCCGGCCTGACCCAGGGCGCGATCGCCGCGCTGCTCGTCCACGGCTCCGACGAGCAGAAGGCCACCTATCTGCCGAGGATGGTGGATGGCACGTGGTCCGGCACCATGAACCTCACCGAGCCGCATTGCGGCACCGATCTCGGCATGCTGCGCACCAAGGCAGTGCCGCAGGCTGACGGCAGCTACAAAATATCAGGCCAGAAGATCTTCATCTCCGCCGGCGAGCATGACCTGACCGACAATGTCATCCATCTGGTGCTCGCCCGCATCGAGGGTGCGCCTGAGGGCACCAAGGGCATCTCGCTCTTCATCGTTCCGAAATTCCTCGTCGGCGACGATGGCGCGCCGGGCGCCCGCAACGCTGTCTCTTGCGGCGCGATCGAGCACAAGATGGGCATCCACGCCAACGCCACCTGCGTCATGAATTACGACGAGGCAAAGGGTTTCCTGATCGGCGCCGAAAACCGTGGCCTCAACGCCATGTTTGTGATGATGAACGAGGCTCGCCTGATGGTTGGCCTGCAGGGCATCGCCATTTCCGAGATCGCCTATCAGAACGCCGCCAGCTACGCCCGTGATCGCATCCAGGGCCGCTCGCTGTCCGGCCCCAAGGCGCCGGACAAGAAGGCCGATCCGATCATCGTCCATCCGGATATTCGCCGCACGCTGATGACCATCCGCGCCTTCAACGAGGCCGGCCGCGCCTTCCTGCTCTGGACCGCGCTCAAATCTGATATCGCCCACCGCGCCACCGACGAGAAGGAGCGCCAGACGGCCGACGATATTCTCGGCCTCGTCACCCCGATCCTCAAGGGCGTGATGACCGACAAGGGCTTCGATCATGCCGTCATGGCCCAACAGGTCTTCGGCGGCCACGGCTATATCGAAGAACACGGCATGAGCCAGTATGTGCGCGATGCCCGCATCGCTATGATCTATGAAGGCGCCAACGGCATTCAGGCGCTCGATCTCGTCGGCCGCAAGCTGGCCCTGAACGGCGGCCGCGCCGCCATGGCCCTGTTCAAAGAGATCGGCGATTTCTGCGAGGAGAACCGCAACAACGAAAAGCTCTCCTTCTTCACCAAGCATCTGAAGAAGGGCTTGAACGACGTCCAGGGCGCGACCATGTGGTTCATGCAGAACGCCATGGCCAAACCCGACAATGCCGGCGCCGGCTCGACCGACTACATGCACCTCTTCGGCCTCGTCATTCTCGGCTATATGTGGGCGAAGATGGCGAAAGCCGCCGAAGATGGCCTTGCATCAGGCGATGCCGCCCGCGAGGATTACTTGAAGAACAAGCTGATCACCGCCCGCTTCTTCATGGAACGCCTGATGCCGGAAACCGCGCTTCGCAAGGCCCGCATCGAAGCCGGCTCCGACACGATGATGGAACTGGCCGCCGAAGCGTTTTGATTGTGTCCCTCTTCTCCCCAGCGGGGAGAAGGTGGCCCAAAGGGCCGGATGAGGGGGCGCGCCGCAGGCGCGTCTTTCTTCTGGCTCCGGCTTTGCCGGAGACCCCTCAGGGAAGAACGAAATTCACCGGCGCCGCCGCGCCGTCAGGGAGATGAGACAATGACCGAGGTTTTCATTTACGACCACGTGCGCACGCCGCGCGGCCGCGGCAAGAAGGACGGCGCCCTGCATGAGGTGCCCTCCGTCCGCCTCGCGGCAAAGACGCTGGAGGCAATCCGCGACCGCAACGGGCTGAATACGGACACGGTCGACGACATCATCATGGGCTGCGTCGATCCGGTCATGGATGCCGGTGCCGTCATCCCCAAGGCCGCCGCCTTCGAAGCCGGTTACTCCACCAGGGCGCCCGGCATGCAGATCTCCCGCTTCTGCGCCTCCGGCCTCGATGCCGTCAATTTCAGTGCCGGCAAGATCGCGCAAGGGGCCGACGACATCGTCATCGCGGGCGGTGTGGAAAGCATGTCCCGCGTCGGCCTCGGCATGTCCGGCGGCGCCTGGTTCATGGATCCTTCCGTGAATTTCCCGGCCTATTTCATGCCGCAGGGCGTCTCGGCCGATCTGATCGCCACCAAATACGGCTTCAGCAGAACCGATGTCGACGCTTACGCGGTCGAAAGCCAGAAGCGTGCCGCCCATGCCTGGGAAAAGGGCTGGTTCGACAAGTCGGTCATCTCGGTCAAGGATCAGAACGGCCTGACGATCCTGGCAAAGGACGAACACATGCGCCCCGGCACGGATATGCAGGCGCTCGCCTCCCTCAATGCGTCCTTCCAGATGCCCGGCGAGATGGGCGGCTTCGAGGCCGTCGGCATCCAGGCCCATCCGGAGATCGAACGCATCAACTATGTCCACCATGCCGGCAATTCCTCCGGCATCGTCGATGGCGCCAGCGTCGTCCTGCTCGGCTCCAAAGCCGGCGGTGAGAGCATGGGGATCAAGCCGCGCGCCCGCATCAAGGCTTTCGCCAATATCGGCTCCGATCCGGCCCTGATGCTGACCGGGCCTGTCGACGTCACCGAGAAACTGTTGAAACGATCAGGCATGAGCCTTGCCGACATCGACCTCTTCGAACTCAACGAGGCTTTCGCTGCCGTGGTGCTGCGCTACATGCAGGCCTTCGACATCGATCACAACAGGATCAACGTCAATGGCGGCGCCATCGCCATGGGCCATCCGCTCGGCGCCACCGGCGCGATGATCCTCGGCACGGTGCTGGACGAACTTGAGCGCCGCGACCTCAACACCGCGCTGGTGACGCTCTGCATCGGCGCCGGCATGGGCACGGCAACGGTTATCGAAAGGGTCTGACGATGGGCTTCAACACCGGCACGATCGAAACCGAATATGCGGAGATCACCGAGCACTGGTCGCCCCGCGTCATCGCCGATCTCAACGGCCAGAGCGTCAAGCTCGCCAAGGTCCAGGGCCAGCTGACCTGGCATTCGCACCGCGACGAAGACGAGCTTTTCCTCATCTGGAAGGGGTCGCTTACCATCGAATATCGCGACCGCCCGCATGTGCATCTGAGCGCCGGTGATTTCCATGTCGTGCCGAGAGGTGTCGAGCATAATCCGGTTGCGCCTGAGGAATGCTGGATCGTGCTTTTCGAGCCGTCGCAGACCAAGCACACCGGCGATGTCGTCACCGAAAAGACGAAGACCTTAGACGCGCAGCGCAGCCATTTGCCGGCCTGATCGGGGAGGAAACCCAATGACCTACACCAATTTCACGCTCGAAACCGACGCCGACGGCATCGCTCTCGTCACCTGGGACATGCCCGGCAAATCGATGAACGTCTTCACCGCCGAGGTGATGGCCGAACTCGACGCCATTATCGACGCCACGACCGCCGATGCCGCCGTCAAGGGTGTCGTCGTCACCTCGGGCAAATCCTCCTTCTCCGGCGGCGCTGATCTGTCGATGATCAAGTCGATGTTCAGCTCCTATCAGGATGAGAAGGAAAAGAGCCCGCAAACGGCGGTGCAGAACCTCTTCGGTCTGGTCGGCCGCATGAGCGGCCTGTTCCGCAAGCTCGAAACATCGGGCAAGCCCTGGGTGTCCGCCATCAACGGCACCTGCATGGGCGGCGCTTTCGAACTGTCGCTTGCCTGCCACGGCCGCGTCGCCTCCAATGCCAAGAGCGTCAAGATTGCACTGCCCGAGGTGAAGGTCGGCATCTTCCCCGGCGCCGGCGGCACGCAGCGTGTGCCGCGGTTGGCGAACGCCCAGGATGCGCTGCAGATGATGACGACGGGTCAGTCGCTGACCGGCTCCCGCGCCAAGGCGATGAACCTCGTGCACCAGGTGGTCGAGCCGGATCAACTGATCCCGGCCGCCAAGCAGATGATCAAGGATGGCCTGAAGCCGGTCGCCCCCTGGGACGAGAAGGGCTTCAAGGCGCCTGGCGGCGGCATCTGGACGCCGGCCTCCGCCCAGCTCTGGCCGGCAGCCCCTGCGATCCTGCGCAGGGAAACATCGGGCAATTATCCGGCAGCGCTTGCCATCCTGAAATGCGTCTACGAAGGCCTGCAGGTGCCGTTCGACACCGGTCTGAAGATCGAGCAGCGTTATTTCACCGAGGTGCTGCAGACCCGTGAAGCCTTCTCGATGATCCGTTCGCTGTTCATCTCCATGCAGGAGCTCGGCAAGGGCGCCCGCCGCCCGGCCGGTCACGCGAAGACCGAGCTGAAACATACCGGCGTCGTCGGCGCCGGCTTCATGGGTGCCTCGATCGCTTATGTCACCGCCGCCGCCGGCATTTCCGTGACGTTGATCGACCGCGACATCGAAGCGGCGACCAAGGGCAAGACCGTCTCGGAAGGTCTGGTCAAGGATTCAGTCGGTAAGGGGCGTCTTACGCAGGATGAAGCAGCCGCACTGCTCTCCCGCATCACGCCGTCGGCCGACTATGCCGACCTCGCCAACGCCGATCTCGTCATCGAGGCGGTGTTCGAGGACCGGGAGGTGAAGAAATCGGTCATCGAGGCGGTCGAAGCCGTGCTGCCCGATGGCGCGATCTTTGCCTCCAATACCTCGACTCTGCCGATATCGGGTCTCGCCAAGAATTCGAAACGCCCGGCCGATTTCATCGGCATCCACTTCTTCTCGCCTGTCGAGAAGATGATGCTGACTGAGGTCATCTTGGGAAGCGACACCGGCGACAGAGCGCTGGCCGTCGCTCTTGATTATGTCGCAGCCATCAAGAAGACGCCGATCGTCGTCAACGACACCCGCGGCTTCTTCGTCAATCGCTGCGTGCTGCGCTACATGTCGGAAAGCTACGACATGTTGATCGAGGGCGTGCCGCCTGTCATGATAGAGAATGCCGCCAAGATGGCCGGCATGCCGGTTGGCCCCCTGGCGCTCAACGACGAGGTCGCCATCGACCTCTCGCTGAAAATCCTCAAAGCGACGGTCTCCGATCTCGGCGAAAAAGCCATCGACCCCAGGCATATGGAGCTCATCTCCCGCATGGTGGAAAAGGAAGGTCGCTTCGGCCGCAAGAATTCCAAGGGCTTCTACGACTATCCACCGAAACCGGCGAAGAAGTCCCTCTGGCCCGACCTCAAGACCTTCTACCCGCAGAAGCAGGCGGATGAGGTTGACGTCAACGTCCTAAAGCAACGCTTCCTCGTGACCATTGCGCTGGAAGCCGCCCGCACCGTGGAGGAAGGCATCGTCACCGATCCGCGCGAAGCGGATGTCGGTTCGATCCTGGGCTTTGGCTTTGCGCCCTATACCGGCGGAGCGCTGAGCTATATCGACGGGATGGGTGCGAAGGCTTTCGTAGAACTGGCTAAAAAGTTAGCAAGTACTTACGGAAATCACTTCAAGCCGACGCCACTGCTGAAGGACATGGCCGCCAAGGGAGAGACGTTTTACGGTCGGTTCGACCCCTATGCGAAGGTGGGGAAGGCGGCTTAGGCCGCCTTTTAAGCTGTGCCGCTCTTGCCGGGTTTCAAATGTTGAATGGGGCAGGGGGTGATGGCAATCCGTAACCGCAAGCAACACACGCCTCGCTGTCACCCGGACAGGACAGCCCATGCAACCATCCACCGACATCCTCGCCTTCGCCGATCCATTGGAGTGGGAATCCTGGCTTTGCGCGCATCACGCAGCATCGACCGGCGCCTGGCTGAAGATCAGTAAGAAAAATCCGAAACGAACTCTCATCAGCATCGATGAGGCGCTGGATGCGGCGCTCTGTTACGGCTGGATTGACAGCCAGCGCAAGGGGTTTGACGCGAACTCCTACCTGCAGCGTTATTCGCCCCGGCGCGCCAAAAGTCCGTGGTCCAAGCTCAATGTCGATCGGGTCACAGCACTCGCAGAAACCGGGCGCATGCGGCCCGCGGGCCTTGCCGAAGTCACTGCCGCCAAAGCCGACGGACGCTGGGCTGTCGCCTACGCTCCACAACGCGATGCCGGCCTACCGGACGATCTGGCGGCGGCGCTCGCTGAGAACGCTGCCGCTGGCGCTGCCTTTGCTCGGCTCGACAAGACCGGCCAATATGCAATCGTCCTGCCACTCCTGAAGGCAACGAGCCCGGAAGTGCGGGTCGCCCGCCTCGGCAAGGCGATCACCAGGTTGGCGCAGGCCGAATAGACGGTATTTCAGTTTCTGCAAAAAAACTCGCCCCCGGCTTTCCGCGCTACGCGGCAGGGAAAGACCTGTCCGCGGTGTCTGAAACGTCACCGATTTCCCTTGGTGCGGCCTTGTCACGGACACAATTTCCGATTACATATCCGCGCATCGATCTTGCTAGATGAACTTTGAAACGGCCTCGCGTCGTTCCTGGCGAACTTCCTCCAAAATCGGTTTTCATCGCCGCTCGGCATTTGTCCGAGCTGCATTCTTCTATGAACGATTCGAAAAGGATATCGTCATGAGCACAGGTACCGTAAAGTGGTTCAACGCAACCAAGGGCTTCGGCTTCATTCAGCCGGATGACGGCGCAGCCGACGTTTTCGTCCACATCTCCGCCGTTGAACGCGCTGGCATGCGCGATCTCAAGGATGGCCAGAAGCTGTCTTACGAGCTCGTCCGCGACAACAAGTCCGGCAAGATGTCGGCAGACCGCCTCCAGGCGGCCTGAGCCTTCAAGGCTTGAATATCATCTCCGGATCGTGACCACGGATGTACTGGCACGGTACGTTGAGATAGCAGGGAAGGTCGGGTTAACCCGGCCTTTTTTTGTGTCTGGCAGGCGGATGCCGTGCCTTATCCGCTCGGTTTCCCAAGACATGCCGTGGTGAGTTATTCAGCCGCGGGACGCCTCATCCGCCTCCAGCATCTCCATGACTCGGGCCATCACCGCCCGCGCCGCATCGAGTTCGGCTGACGCGAAGGCGCCGCCCAGCCCGTCGGCCCATCCGGCTTGCGCGATCTCGATGACGCCGAGCCGCGCCGCCCCTTCTTCCGTCAGCCGCACCAGCTTGGCGCGCTGGTGCTGCGGGTTGTCGGCATAGGCGATCAGCCCTTCACCCTCCAGCACATCGGTAAGCCGCTGCACGCCCTGGCGGGCGACGCCGAGCGCGCGGGCGATCTGCGCCACCGACATGCCGCCGCGTCGTGCCGCCGCCAGCACCTGCCAGCGCGCGCTCGTCTGTCCTGCCGGCTTTGCCAGCTGGTCGCCCGCCGCCGTCAGATGGCCGGCGAGGCGAAGGGCGGTGATCGCGAAAGCGGAAAAGGCATCCCCCTCCATGGTCCGCTCCGGTCGATTTTGTTTGACAACATGTTGTCGATTTTGTATCTCATCCATAATGACAACATATTGTCATATCCGGAGACTGAAGACAACGCCGAAGGAGGAGAGCGCCGTGAAGAAAACTTACAGAGGAAGCTGCCATTGCGGCAAAGTGCACTACGAGGTCGACATGGACCTCGACGAGGGCACCGGCCGCTGCAATTGCTCGATCTGCGCCAAACGGCGCTATTGGGGCGCCAACGTCAAGCCGGAGGATTTCCGGCTGATGTGCGACCGGGCGGAAACGTCCGACTATCAGTTCAACACCAGGAGCGGTCATCACCGCTTCTGCCGCACCTGCGGTGTGCCGGCCTATGGCGACGGTTATGTCGAAGCGATCGGTGGCGCCTATGTCTCGATCAACATCGCCTGCCTTGACGATATCAGCCCGGAGGAACTGGCAGCACTGCCTGTCCGTTACTCCGACGGCAGGCACGATGCCTGGTGGAACGAACCGGCGGTGACGAGTTATCTTTGAAGCAATTCCAGCAAAGCTGCGCAGCAGTTTTGCTGGAATTGCGCAAACGGAAATGCATCCCTGTCGGATCGTCCTCCTCCCGTTCGTCCTCTGTCCATAACGGAGAAGGAGAACGACCGTGAAAGATGAAGCGAATGCCAGGATCGAGGAAGAGGCGATCATCGCCATGCTGATGATGCGGGCCAAGGCGCTGGGTGAGAAGAACGCCAGCGACGCGCTTTCCTATGAGGCCGAGGATTCCGTCGAATTTTCGCTGGCGCCGCCGCTCGTCTATTACGGCCAGGACGAGGCGGGTCTGCAAGCCTGGTTCGATACGTGGGAAGGCCCGATCGGCGGCGAGGTGCGCGATGCTAGACTGACGGCCGGAGAGGATGTCGCTTTCTGGAGCGGCCTCATGCGCATGACCGGGACCAAGACCGACGGCACCGAAGTCGATCTCTGGTTCCGCCAGACCCTCGGTCTCGTCAAGCAGGACGGCCGCTGGCTGGTTGCCCACCAGCACGCCTCGGTGCCCTTCGCCATGGATGGCAGCGGCCGGGCGCTGCTTGATCTGAAGCCGTGAACTGCGTCCTCAGGCAGCGCTCTCCGCCACCCTGCGCCGGTCGGCGCGAATGCTCATCATCCCGACGCCCATCAACAGCAGGATCGCCGTCGCATAGATATCGGTCGTCAGCGCGTAGCCGGCCGATTTTGCCAGGAACCCGGCCAGGATCGCCGGCAGGCTGAAGGCGAGGTAGCTCTGGACGTAGAAGGCCGACAGCAGCCCGGCCCGCTCATCCGGTTTGGCGAGCGGCATGATCGTGCCGATCGAACCGAGGAAATTGGTGCCGAAACCGGCGCCGGTAAAAATCGTGCCGATCAGCAGCAACGGCACATTAGCGAGATGTACGCCGGCAACGACCGTCAGGATGCCGAGCGTCTTGGCCGATACGCCGAAAGCCAGATTGGCCGATGCCGTCTTGCTGCGCCTCAGATAGACGGCGATCGCCCCGCTCACCATTAGTGCGGTGACGACGGCCCCGCCGGTCAGCGGCGCCCGGCTGCCGGTCGTGGTGGCGACCAAGGACGGGACCAGCGAGAGATAGAAACCGGCAAGCGTCCAGTTGGCGATGTTGATCGGCGTCACCAGCGACAGCGGCCGCTTCACCTGCGGCGGAACGGTGACCCGCGGTATCAGCGAGCCGAGCGCGCCCGGCCGCGTGCCGCCGGTCTCGCCTATCAGCCAGATGGCGGCCGCCTGCAGCGTGAAGGCGACGAGCAGCAGCGCATAGATCAGATGCATCGGGAAGGGGCCGTATTGGATCAAGGCGCTGGTGCCGGCCGCACCCACCGCCATGCCGGAAAGCGGCGCGATCGAGTTGACGATCTGTCCCTTTGCCCGGTCGACATCGACGAGCGCTGCTCCGAGCGAGGCGCCAGCGATTCCCGTTGCCAGCCCCTGCACGATCCGTGCTGCGATCAGCCAGCCGGGACCGCTGGCGACAACGAAGAGCGCCATGGCGACGATTTCGAGCACGAGGGCGAAAAAGATCACCGGCTTGCGGCCGAGATGATCCGAGATCGAACCGGCGGTCAGCAGCGCCGCCAGCAGCGCGAAGGCGTAGACCGCAAAGATCACCGTGATCAGCACCGGCGAGACGGAAAAGTTTTCCTGATAGATCCGGTAGAGCGGCGTCGGCGCCGCGGAGGCGCCGAAGAAGGTCGCGAGCGTCAGCGCATGAAAGCCGATCGAGGGGCGTGGCGAATTCTCGGTGGATTTGGCTGCGGCGAACATATATAAGCCCCTTAAAGCTAAGCCGTTGCGTTAGCTTATGTAGAACTGGCGCCTCATAAAAGCAAATTATTTGCGTTAATAGTTCTATCAAAGATTTTGAACCAACGGTGTCAAAGGGCGAAAGTCGGGTTGCAGGCATGACAGTCAAAGAGAACCTCCGTCCGGGCGGCAGAAGCGCCCGGGTTCAGGCATCGGTGCACAAAGCAGTCCGTGAGCTGCTGGCCGAGATGAGCCGCGCCGAGGTGACGATCCCGCTGATCGCCGGCAAGGCGGGGGTGACGCCGTCGACCATCTATCGCCGCTGGGGCGACCTGCAACAGCTTCTCGCCGATGTCGCCGTCGATCGGCKGCGGCCGGATATGCAGCCGATCGATGCCGGCAGCGGCAAGGCCGATCTGGAAGCTTGGGCCGAGCAATATGCCGAGGAAATGTCCTCCGGCCCGGGCCGCGAGATGATCCGCGACGTACTGGCGGCGCAAGCGAGCGCAAATGCCTGTAAATGCGCTGAATTTACCCGCCAGCAGGTCGGTCTCATCGCCGAGAGGGCGAAGGCCCGCGGCGAGGCCTTTCCGGATGTCGAGCGCGTCATGGATCAGGTCGTGGCGCCGATCATGTACCGCATCCTGTTCGGCGATGTGCCGGATGCAGCGCGCGTGCGCAATCTCGTCTCGTGCGTCATGGGCGCGCCGCTGTAGGCTGCCTCTTACTCCGCAGCTGCGCGCTTGAGGCCGGAAATCTGGGTGATATAGGCGCGCAGCGCCGCCGGCCGCACCGGCTTGTGCTGAACGGCGATGCCGTATCGCTCGGCCTCGCTGCGCACCTCCGGCGTGCGGTCGGCCGTGATCAGCAAAGCGGGGATATCGGCGCCGAACTGCCGGCGCAGGTGCAGGATGGCGGCAACGCCGGTGCCGTCGCCGAGATGATAATCGGCGATGACGATATCAGGCGCTCCCTCCTGGCCATCGACGGCGGTGACGTCGGCGAGGCAATCCAGCGCCTCCACCTCGCAGCCCCAGCCGCTGATCAACAGCCGCATGCCTTCGAGGATCTTCGGCTCATTGTCGATGCAGAGGATCTTCAACCCGCTCAGCGGCTGCCCCGGACGGTCGGCAGGCGTGATTGCCGCCGTGGCCGCGGCCGGGCGCGAGACGTCGAGCGGCATGGCGATACGAAATTCCGTGCCCTTGCCATGCGTCGACTGCAGCTCGACCGGATGGTTGAGCACTCGGGCGATGCGGTCGACGATCGACAGGCCGAGCCCGAGGCCGGAAGCAGTCTTCGCGCCTTCGTCCAGCCGCGCGAATTCCTTGAACACCGTGCGGAATTTCGACGGCGGAATGCCGATGCCTGAATCGATGACCTGGATGATCACCTGGTTGCCGCGCCGCCGCGCCCCGACCAGCACCTTGCCGTTGATCGTGTATTTGATGGCGTTGGAAACCAGGTTCTGCACCAGCCGGCGCAGAAGATTGGGATCGGAGCGGACCCTGAGCGACGTCGGCATCACCACCAGCTTCAGCTGCTTTTCGCGGGCGATCGGCGCGAAATCGGTCTGGATACGCTCCAGCAGGTCGGAGAGCGCGACGGAGGCGAGCCGCGGCCGCATGGCGCCGGTATCGAGCCTGGAGATATCGAGCACCGCGCCGAGAATGGTCTCGACCGATTCCAGCGCGGAATCGATGTTGCGCACGATCGGACTGTTCTCGGATTGCGCCATGCGTTCGACCAGTGCCGAGGAATACAGCCTGGCGGCATTGAGCGGCTGCAGGATATCGTGGCCGGCGGCGGCGAAAAAGCGTGTCTTGCCGATATTCGCCTCGTCAGCGGCGGCGCGCGCCTCGCCGAGTTCGCGGTTGACCCGGGTAAGCTCGGCCGTGCGTTCGGCGACGCGCTGTTCCAGCGTCTCATTCGCCTGTTTCAGTGCCTGGTCGGCGCTGACGCGCTGGGTGATATCGGTGAAGGTGGCGACGATGCCCTTGTCCGGCATCGCATTGGAGCGCACCTCGATGATCCGCTCGCCGCCGCCGAGCACCAGTGAAAAGGGTTTGTCGAGCGTCAGGAAATGCCGCACCGTCTGGCTGAGATCGCCGGGCGCGATGTCGCCGCGCTGGCTGAGCGTGGTGACGATATCGGACAAGGGAAAACCGACCTGGCCCGCACTTTCCGGCAGATCCAGCAATTGCCGGAAGCGCCGGTTCCAGATCGTCAGCCGGTTGGAACTGTCGAAGACGGCAATGCCCTGGTCCATCTGCGATAGTGCCGTCTGCAGCATGTCCTGGTTATATTGCAGCGCCTCGCTCGCCTGATCGAGCAGCCAGGCCGTGTCGGAAGAGGCATCCTCGATCTTCTGCAGGATCAACGACAGCACCAGCCGGGCCGAGGACGAGCCGATGGCGCTGCCGAGCAGCTGTTCGCTGAAATGGATGAGCGCCATGTCGGCCGGCTGCTCGTCCTCCAGCTTGCGGCCGGAGCCTTGTTCGTAAGTCGTGAACGAGCGCTGCATGCGTTCTTCGCCGAGATAGCGTGAGATCGCCGCCTTGAGATCGCCGACGCTGATGCGGGTCTTCCAGCCGCGTGTGGCAAATTGCGAGCGCGAATGCCGCTTGACGAAGATGCCGGCCTGAATGCGTTCCAGCGGCTTGGCGTTGCGGGTGAGCGAGCCGACGACGAAGAAGGCGGTGTTGACGAGCAGGCTCATCGCCGTCGCATTGACCAGCGGATCGGCGTCGGCTGCGGTGAATAGCGAGGTCCCGGGAAAGATGAAGCCGAGCACGGCGCTCGCCACATAGGAATAATCGGGCCCGCCGAGCGAGGGCAGGAACAGCAGGTAGACCCAGATGACGAAGCCGGAGGTCAGTCCGAGGATCGCGCCGCGCGCGTTTGCCCGTCGCCAGATCAGCCCGCCGAACAGCGCTGGGGCGATTTGCGCGATCGCGGCAAAGGAAAGAAGGCCGATCGAGGCAAGGCCTGCGGTGCTGTCGGTCGAACGGTAATAGGCGTAGCCGAACAGCAGCACGGCGAAAATGGCGCTGCGGCGGATATTGAGCAGCGTCTTGGCAAAATCGTCGCGCTGGCTGGCGCGGCCGGCCAGTTTGCGCCTGAGGAAGATCGGCATGATGATGTCGTTCGACACCATGATCGACAATGCAACAGAATCGACGATGACCATCGCCGTTGCGGCGGAGAAACCGCCGATGAAGATGATCAGCGAAATGACGGGCATCTGGCCGGCAAGCGGCAGCGACAGCATGTAGAAATCGGCATTGCCGGTGCCGCCGAAGGTCAAGAGCCCGCCGATCGCTACCGGCAGCACGAAGAGATTGATTGATATGAGATAGGTGGGAAACAGGAAGCCTGCGAGTTTCAGCTGTTTCGGGGTTCGGTTTTCGACAACCGTCACGTGGAATTGCCGCGGCAGCAGGATGATCGCGAAAGCCGACAAGATGATCAGGGTGATCCAGCGGCTGATCGGCGTATGGTAGCTGAGCGCCGACATGACCAGCTCATTGTCGACGGTCTTGCGCCAGAGATCAGTCGGGCCATCGAAGAGAAACCAGATGACGCAGACGCCCGCCGTCAGGAAGGCGACGAGCTTGACGACGGATTCCATCGAGACGGCGAGGATCAGCCCATCTTGATGCTCCGTTGCATCCGTATGCCGCGTGCCGAACATGATGGCGAAGCAGGCAAGCACCAGCGTTGCGACGAGCGGCAGGTCGAGGAAATAGAGATTGCCGCTGCCGATGCCGTAATCGGACGGATTGACCATGGCGCTGACCGTGCTCGAGATCGCCTTGAGCTGCAGCGCGATATAAGGAATGGCGCCGATCAGCGAGATCAGGGCGACGATCGTGGCAACCGTCGGGTTCTTGCCGTAGCGGGCGGCGACGAAATCGGCGACCGAGGTGAGCTTCTCCGCCTTGGCGAGCTCGATGATGCGGCGAAGCAGCGGCATGCCGAGCGTGAAGACCAGGATGGGGCCGATATAGATGCCGGCAAATTCCAGGCCGCGCTGCGCCGCAAGCCCGACGCTGCCGAAATAGGTCCAGGAGGTGCAGTAGATCGCAAGGCTCAGCGCATAGACCACCGGCCATCCGCCTTCCAGCGTGCCGGGGCCGCGGTCGAGCGTGCTCGGGCTGCGGTTCTTGCGGTCGCCATAGCTCGCCACGGCGAAAAGCAGGAGCAGATAGCCGAAGGCAGACGCGAATATGACCCAGCCTGGAAGCATTGACCCTCCGCCGGCGGAAAACCCGCCGGGACCTCCCGCAACGTGGGTCAGCTTAAGTTATTTCAAGCACTTTGAGAATTCCCGCCGGTCTAGGCCTTAAGTCAAAGACCGCACGGGGTATCCCCAAATAATTGCGATTGCCGATTGATTAATTGCAATGAAGATGTAGCTAGTAAAAACAATTGTATCAAAGGGAGACGGATCCGATGCTCAATGAGTTTAAGGCCTTTATCGCCCGCGGCAATGTCATGGATCTTGCAGTCGGCGTCATCATCGGCGGCGCCTTCGGTGGCATCGTCAAATCTTTGGTGGATGACCTCATTATGCCGATCGTCGGCGCCATTTTCGGCGGTTTCGATTTTTCGAATTACTTCCTCCCACTGTCGTCGGCCGTCAACGCACAGTCGCTCGCCGCCGCCCGCGAGCAGGGAGCGGTGTTTGCCTATGGCAGTTTCCTGACCGTGCTCATCAACTTCCTCATTCTCGCATGGATCATCTTCCTGATGGTCAAGGGCGTAAACACCCTGCGTGCCCAGGTCGAGCGCCAGGAAAAGGTGGCACCGGAAGAGCTGCCAGCGCCGCCGGCAGACGTTCAGCTGCTGACGGAAATCCGCGATCTTCTCGCCACGCGCCCGACGGCTTGATCCGGGCTGGAGCCCGTCCGCTCCGGCCGGGCTCAATCATCACGAAAATAGATATGCTATCACTGGATGTCATGGGATTTGCCGGCCCAAATCCGCTATGAAGGCGGAAACCGGAGATATGCATGTCGATCGTGAGCAGCCTCAGCCCGCGCGCCGTAGCGGCGCCCGAAAGCGGGATCGTCGAAGTCGTCAATTATGCCCGTGGCCGCGAAGGTCTGCTGCCGCTCTGGGTGGGTGAAGGCGATCTGCCGACGCCCGATTTCATCAGCAGGGCGGCGATGGACGCGCTGGCCGCCGGCGAGACCTTCTACACCTGGCAGCGCGGCATTCCGGAGCTTCGCCAGGCGCTTTCGGATTATTACACCAGACATTTCGGAATCCGGCTTCCGATCGAGCATTTCTACGTCACCGGTTCCGGCATGCAGGCGATCCAGATCGCCGTGCAGGCGCTGACCTCGCCGGGTGACGAACTGGTTTACCTCTCGCCTTCCTGGCCGAATATCGCCGCCGCTCTCGAAATATCTGGTGCGCGCTCCGTCGGTGTTGAGCTGCAGTTCGAAGGCGGTAAATGGGTGGTCGACCTTGACCGCATCGAAACCGCGATCACTCCGAAGACCAAGGGCATCTTCATCAATACGCCGTCGAACCCGACGGGTTGGACCGCCACGAAACAGGACCTTGTCGATATCCTGGCGCTTGCCCGCAGGCACGACCTCTGGATCATGGCGGATGAAATCTACGCCCGCTACTATTTTGCCGGCGGCCGCGCACCCTCTTTCCTCGATGTGATGGAACCTGATGACAAGATCATCTTCGTCAATTCCTTCTCGAAGAACTGGTCGATGACCGGCTGGCGCGTCGGCTGGATCGTGGCACCCCCTGAGATGGGACAGGTGCTCGAAAACCTCATCCAATATTCGACATCGGGCGTGGCGCAGTTCATGCAAAAGGGCGCCGTTGCAGCCCTTGATCAAGGCGACGATTTCGTCGCTGCCAATATCGCCAAGGCGGCCCGCTCCCGCGATATTCTTTGCGATGCGCTGATCGCCACCAATCGGGTCGAGACGCTGAAGCCGGACGGCGCAATCTACGCCTTCCTGAAGATCGACGGCGTCGCCGACAGCCGAAGGGCAGCGCTCGACATCGTCGACAAGACAGGCGTCGGGCTGGCACCCGGAACGGCCTTCGGCCGAGGCGGCGAACTCTTCCTGCGCGCCTGTTTCCTGCGTGACCCCACGCAGGTAGCGACCGCAGCCGAGCGTCTCTGCGACTATATCCTCAAGCTCTGAGAAGCACTGGCCGCAACAGGTATCGTGGCGGGTGGCCGGATCGAATTTGTGCCGGAATCGCCGGATCGATAAAACTCTAGCAAAGCCCGAAATCGGCCTCTAACCACAACTCCAAACATACCCGTTCAAAGCCCCTTGAAAGGCCATTCGATAAGAAAATTGGAAAGAAAAACCGGCGCCTGATGCCCCTGCTTATAAAAACGAAAGCAGGGATGCGGGACATGGCGGTTTTGGTGACGGGCGGGGCCGGATATATCGGCAGTCACATGGTGTGGGCGTTGCTCGATGCGGGCGAGGATGTGGTCGTGCTCGATCGCCTCTCCACGGGCTTTCGCTGGGCCGTGGCGCCGGCGGCGCGTTTTTATCTCGGCGACATTGCCGATCCCGACATACTGAAAAAGGTCTTCATTGAAAACGACATCGAGGCGATCATCCATTTCGCCGGCTCCGCCGTCGTTCCGGTCTCCGTCGCCGATCCCCTCTCCTATTACGACAACAATTCCGGCAAGACCCGTGCGCTTCTGAGTGCTTCGGTCAAGGCCGGTATCCGCAACTTCGTCTTCTCCTCGACGGCGGCCGTCTACGGCCAGCAAAAGACCGACCTGCCGGTGAAGGAGACCGCCCCCCTCAATCCGGAAAATCCTTACGGCCAGTCGAAGCTGATGACCGAGTTCATGCTGCGCGATGCCGCCGCCGCCTATGATTTCAACTATGTCGCGCTTCGCTACTTCAACGTCGCCGGCGCCGACCCGCACCACCGTGCCGGCCAGTCGACCTCAGGCGCCACGCACCTCATCAAGGTCGCCTGCGAGGCAGCACTCGGCAGGCGCGACAGCGTCAATGTCTACGGCATCGACTATCCCACCCATGACGGCACCGGCGTGCGCGACTACATCCACGTCAGCGATCTCACGGATGCACATCTGAAAGCGCTGCAGCACCTGCGCAGAAGCAAGGGCTCGCTCGTTGCCAATTGCGGTTATGGCAGCGGCTATTCCGTGCTCGACGTGTTGAACATGGTCACCCGCCTGCACGGGCATTCCTTCAAGATCCATATGGCGCCGCGGCGCGCCGGCGATTCGGCAAGCGTCGTCGCAGACGCTTCGCTCGCTCGGCAAGTGCTCGAGTGGAAGCCCAGATACGATTCGCTGGAAACCATCGTCCAGAGCTCGCTCGATTGGGAACTGTTCCTGTCGAACAAGAGCGTCGACGACCTGCACAGCATCCACCGGGCACTCGCCGCCGCTTCGTTCTGATGCTGGAGCCTGTTTACGATCCCCGCGCATGCGGGGGCCCAATGCCGTTACGTGAATAAGGAAAAATCAAGCTTTCTCTGGCTGGCTCTGGCCAACGGAAAAGAGAAGATGAAGAACTTTCTGGCCTCATTGCAGCTGCAAAAAGACAATCCGACGCTTCTGCTGGCGCAGTTCCAGGCCCTGTCGTCGCAGATCCCCATTCTCTATGTCCTGCTGATCATCAACGCCCTTGCGGTGGCGATCACCCACCTCAAATCCGCGCCCCTCTGGCTCTCGCTCTACATTCCCGTCACCTTGAGCGTCGTCTGCGTCTTCCGTCTCTGCTGGTGGGAGATCAGGGGCAAGGAAGACGTGACCGCCGAGCGGGCCTACAGGCTGATGAAGATCACTATATCAGGCGCCGCCATCCTGGCCGTCGCTTTCGGCAGCTGGGCGATCGCGCTTTACCAATATGGCGACGCTTCCCAGCAGGGTCAGATCGCCTATTTCCTTGTCGTGACAGGCATTTCCTGCATCTTTTGCCTGATGCATCTGCCGATAGCGGCGGCGCTGACCACTGTGATCACCTTCTCGGCCATGGTTGCGACCTTCATGTTCTCCGGCAATCCCGTTTTCGTCGCGACTGCCGTCAGCGGCCTCTTCCTGATCCTGCCCTTTCTCCGGGTGATCAACAGCTATTTCCAGAATTTCGTCGGCCTCGTGCAATTGACCGAGGAGCTGAAGCAGAAGCAGGCGGAAGCCGAGGAGCTGAACCTCGTCAACAGCCGCAACGCCCTGCATGACCAGCTGACCGGCCTTGCCAATCGTCGCAGCTTCTTTCTCTCGCTGGAAAAACGGCTGCAGAAGGATCCGTCGACGCCGCCCGTCCTCGGCATTCTCGATCTCGATGGCTTCAAGCCTGTCAACGACGTCTTCGGCCATGCCGCCGGCGATCTCGTGCTCAAGGAGACGGCGCGCCGCTTCGTCACGCTGGTCGGCGAAGAGGGCATCGTCTCTCGTCTCGGCGGTGATGAGTTCGGTATCATTTTCCCCTGCTCGATGACACGCCAGGCGATCGCCGATCTTGGTCAGGCGCTCTGTGCTGCCGTCCGCGATCCCTACGAAATCCCCGACGGCTCGGTCCGTGTCTTCGGTTCCTGCGGCATCGTCTATCCCGATATCGGCGAGTACACGGCCGAGGATCTCTACGAGAAAGCAGACTTCGCCCTCTATCAGGTCAAGAGCAAGCGCAGCAGCGGTGTCGAATTCTTCTCGGCCGAGCACGAGAAGATCCTGACACAGCGCCACCTGATCGAACTCGAACTGCAGGCGAACGACTTCGCCCAGGAATTGAAACTTGACTATCAGCCGATCGTCGAATTGAGGAGTGGCCGCGTCGTCGCTTACGAGGCGCTCGCCCGCTGGGACAGCGCCCGCTTCGGCCGGATCAGTCCCGAAGCCTTCATTCCCGCCGCCGAGCGCACGGCGGTCATCGGCCGCATGACCCGCATCCTCTTCGCCAAGGCGCTCGAAGCGCTGGCGATCATTCCTCGGCATCTCAGGCTGTCTTTCAATCTCTCGGCGCGCGATATCTGCGACCACGAGACCTCGATGGCGCTGCTTGCCATGATCACCCGCTCCGGCATCGATCCAAGGCGCATCGAATTCGAGATCACCGAGACGGCACTGCTCTCCGATTTCGACACCGCCGACCAGGTAATCACTATGCTGCGCGCCGCCGGCATCTCGATTGCCCTTGACGATTTCGGCACCGGCTATTCGAGCCTCAGCCATATTCATCGTCTCGGCTTCGACAAGCTGAAGATCGACAAGTCCTTCGTGATGAATTTCGATCGTGACGCCCGTTGCATGAACATTACCCGCTCGGTCGCCAATCTCTGCCAGAATCTCGGCATTGCCTCCGTCGCCGAAGGCGTCGAAAGCGAAGAGATCGCCGAGGGATTGAAGGCGATGGGCGTTCGTCTGGCGCAGGGCTATCATTTCTCGCGGCCGCTGCCGCTGGAACTTGCCATCGATTACGCCGCCCGGTGCGAGGCCGCAGCCTCCGCCCGCAATTCGCTGTCT
Source organism: Rhizobium sp. P1_B8 (assembly GCF_056406515.1). Classification (NCBI taxonomy): domain Bacteria; kingdom Pseudomonadati; phylum Pseudomonadota; class Alphaproteobacteria; order Hyphomicrobiales; family Rhizobiaceae; genus Rhizobium; species Rhizobium sp. P1_B8. Next base: position 149,157 of record NZ_JBFTZZ010000004.1, read on the forward strand.
GCCTGAATGATCGATCTCGATCCGCCGCAAATCGACTGGAGCGAAGCTACATCGTCGTCTATTCATGGTTCAACAGGATGAGGTGAACCATGCAAGACGGCGAAGTCATCATTGAACGGCGGGAGACCGCGGGGGTGATCCGGCTCAACCGGCCGCGGGCGTTGAACAGCCTGACGCTGCCGATGATCCGGGCGATCACTGGGGCGCTTCACGCTTTTGCCGGGGATCCCGAGGTGGCGAGCGTCGTGGCGACGGGAGAGGGCGAACGCGGCTTCTGTGCCGGCGGCGATATCCGCGTCCTGCATGAGAGTGCTCGCGCCGGCGATGGCCTGGCTGCAAGCTTCTGGCGCGAGGAATTCCGCCTCAACCATATGATTGCCTCCTACCCCAAACCCTATGTCGCGCTGATGGACGGCATCACCATGGGCGGCGGCGTCGGCCTGTCTTCGCACGGCCGCCACCGCATCGTCACCGAGCGCACGCGCCTTGCCATGCCCGAAACCGGCATCGGCTATGTCCCGGATGTCGGCGCCACCTGGCTGCTGCCGCGCGCGCCGGGCGAAGCCGGAACATGGCTCGGCCTGACAGGGCTCGATATCGGCGCTGCCGACGCGATCCACGCTGGGCTTGCCGACCTCCAGATCGCGTCGCCTCGGCTGGGTGAGGTGATCGATGCTCTCTCGGGCCTGCCGCGCGGCAGTTCATCCAGCGACGTCGATGCCGTGCTGCAGGCGCTTTCGGAGCCTCAGGAAGAAAGCCGGCTGCGGCAGAACGCAGCAATGATCGATCGCGCATTCCGTTTCGACAACGTCGAGGAAATCCTGGCAGCCCTTGCCGGGGAGGAAGGCGAATTTGCCGCCGAGACGCGCCGGGTGATGCTGACGCGTTCACCGACCAGCCTCAAGCTCGCTTTGCGGCTGCTCAGGGCCGGCCGCCGCAGCGCCTCGCTTGCCGAATGTCTCGGCCGCGAACTCGGCGCCTGTCTGCAGATGCTTGATAATCCCGATTTTTTCGAGGGCATCCGCGCCGCCGTCATCGACAAGGATCGCAATCCGCAATGGTCGCCGGCGTCAGTCGAGGCCGTGGGGGCCGAAATGGTCGAGCATTTTCTGAAACCGGCCGAACCGCCGCTTTCACTCTGAACTGTATCCAGTTATCGCCACATGCCGCGCATGCGGGCGCCGACATCGATGCGCACCTGCCGCGCCTGCTGCTGGGCGACGGTCTGCGATTTCACCTGCGGCCAACTGCAGGCCTCGAAGAACTGCAGCAGGGTCGCAGGAATGAAGCGGCTGCGTGAGGCATAGACGTGCCGGTCGCCCTGCGAGTTCTGCCCATAGGTGAAGAAGCGTTGCGGCACGACAAGGTCGAGACCATCCCTGGCGCGCGTCATGGCGACATAGAGCAGGCGGCGTTCCTCTTCGATTTCGGCGGTGGTGCCGACGGCGAGATCGCTCGGTATGCATCCGTCGACGACGTTCAGCATGAAGACCTTCGTCCATTCCTGGCCCTTGGCGGAATGGATGGTCGACAGGATGAGATAGTCTTCGTCGAGAAGCGGCACGCCCGCCTGGTCGCTGGTCGCATCCGGTGGGTCGAGGGTGAGCTCGGTGAGGAAACGCTCGCGCGAGGCATAACCGCCGGCGATCTGCTCGAGCTGCAGCAGGTCGGCCTGCCGCGTCGCTGCTTCCTCGTGCAGCCGTTCCAGATGCGGCGCGTACCATTGCCGCGCCAGGCCGATTTCCGCCGGCCAGCCGGCCTTGCCGGCCTTCAGCTCCTGCAGCATCGAGACGAACATTGTCCAGTCCTCGCCGGAGCGCGGCGGCGCCGGCATGGCTGCGAGAGCAGAAATCGGGCTGGCATCCTCGGCCATCAGGTCGAGCGTCTTCTGCGCCGTCGACGGCCCGACGCCCGGCAGGATCTGCATCAGCCGGAAGCCCGCCACCCGGTCGCGCGGGTTCTGCGCGAAGCGAAGGGCGGCCAGCATGTCCTTCACATGCGCGCTGTCGAGAAACTTCAGCCCGCCGAATTTGACGAAGGGAATGTTGCGCCGGGTCAACTCGACCTCCAGCGGTCCGCTGTGGTGCGAGGCGCGGAAGAGCACGGCCTGCTGCTTGAGCGTGAGGCCTTCCTCGCGGTTGTCGAGCACCATGTCGGCGACGTAGCGCGCCTGCTCGGCCTCGTCGCGCACCGTGACGAGGCGCGGCCTCTCCGATGATTGCCGCTCGGTCCAGAGATTCTTGGTGAAGCGCTCCGAGGCGAGATCGATGACGGCGTTGGCGGCGGCGAGGATCGGCTGCGTCGAGCGGTAGTTGCGGTCGAGGGTGACGATATTGGCGGCCGGGCTGAAGGCGGCGGGAAAATCGAGGATATTGCGCACCGTCGCGGCGCGGAAGGAATAGATCGACTGCGCATCGTCACCGACGACGGTCAGTCCTTGGCCGCCGGGCTTCAGCGCCAGCAGGATCGAGGCCTGCAGCCGGTTGGTGTCCTGATATTCGTCAACGAGCACATGGTCGAAGCGGCTGCCGATATCCTCGGCAATGACAGCCTCGCCCACCATCTGTGCCCAGTAGAGCAGCAGATCGTCGTAGTCGAGCACGTTCTGGCTCTGCTTGGCCTCGACATAGCTGGCGAATAGTTCGCGGAGCTGTTTTTCCCACGCCGCGCACCAGGGAAAGACGTCGCGCAGCACGAGGTCGAGCGCGGTTTCCGAATTCACCGCCCTGGAATAGATGGCAAGACAGGTGCCCTTTGTCGGAAAGCGGCTTTCCGTCTTTGAGAAACCGAGGTCGTGCCGGATCAGGTTCATCAGATCGGCGCTGTCTTCGCGGTCGTGGATGGTGAAATCCGGGTCGAGGCCGATCTGCTGGGCATAATCGCGCAATAGCCGCGCGCCGATGCCATGGAAGGTGCCGGACCAGGAAAGCGCATCCGCCATGACGCCGGCATTCGCACCAAGCACATCGCGGCAGATGCGCTCGACGCGCCGCGCCATTTCGGCGGCTGCCCGGCGCGAAAAGGTCATCAGCAGGATGCGGCGGGGATCGGCGCCCTTGACGATCAGATGGGCGACCCGATGCGCCAAGGTATTCGTCTTGCCCGAGCCGGCGCCGGCAATGACCAGCAGCGGCCCGGCAATATGGCTGCCGTCGATGAGCGTGCCGTGCTCGACGGCCATGCGCTGCTGCGGATTGAGCTTTTCGAGATACATCCAGCCGTCCGGTCGGGCTCCCGCAGAATCACTGGGGAAAGATTAGATGTTCCTTGAATGTTCGCGATTGCCGTCCCTGTCAAGCGATCTGGCGCGCGAGCAACATCTCAATCGGGGAAATCCGGACCGACTACGCGTCGCACCAGCTTCAGGCTGCGGTCGGGCTGAAGGATATAGGTTTCCTCCACGCGCTGTCCCGTCCCGTTGTAGAACTGGTTGTAGACGGCGCTGCCGACCGGCGACTTGGTGAGCTTCGTTCGCGGCTGGCCGCCATAGGTAATGCTGCCGGGAATGGGGTCCAGCGCCGGCGTATCGGCCGAGGAGCAGCCGGCAAGCAATGCCCCGGCAAACAAGGCAGACAGAAGCGCTTTCATCGTCATCATCCCTCTTTCGACTGCAGCCAGATATGGAAGCCGCCGCACCTTTCGCCAAGGGTAGCCCATGCCACCGCGCAGGTATCGCTGTCGAGCAGGCTCTTCTTTTCCGGGGAACGCAACGAAATGCGTACCTGCGGCGTTAACACACATCAACCAACATCAGGAAACGTTCACGGTGCTCGGCTTTCCAGCATTCACGGGGCATGACGAGCCCGGCCGGCAGGGCCACAGCGATGCCGCGACGCGCGCCTCGGTGGAAAGCGCCCTTCATGCGGCCGCCGATTTCGAAGCCGGCGAAATCACCGTCAGCATATCGGGCTCCTATCTCATCCTGGAGGGTTTCGTGCGCCGGCGGGGCGATGTCGAGCGGGCGATCGAGATCGCCGAGGGCGTCGTCGGGCGAGGCTATGTGCGTGGTCGCCTGCTGCGACGCTGAAGTCTTGCCGCGCCGGTTTGCGCGCTCATGTCTTTGCGATGCATGAAGGGAACCAAAACACCCTCCCACGTGTTGAAAGGCCGGACCTAAACGCTGGAGACCCCCATGCAGTCGCTTCTTCGCATCTCTGCAATGACTTTGATAACAGGCGGTGTCTTTGCCGGCTCCGCCCATGCCTCGCTGGAAACCGGCACGAATTATTCCGCTTTGCCGAAGGACCAGATCGCCCTCAACGAATATACCGGGACCGTCGCCTGCACGCCGGCAGATCCTCAGTATTTGCCGTCCTTCATCCGCGCGGCGGATGGCACGATCATTGGTGTCGGTTATGTCGAAGTGGAGAATGAGGGCGGCGCGGACTGCTGAAACATCAGCTTTGCTCGGACGAGGCTCGCCTGCGTTTCCGCAGAGGTGACGAGCCTCTAACCATCATCATGATGGCTGGCCATCTTCTATGTAGACCCCTGTACCAGGCGCAACGCCTGTTGCACCAAAACCCGGCGCGAGTTCGATGCAGGGTTAAGTAAAATTAAATCATTGTCCCGTTCCGGCACGTTCCGTTTACGAACGACCTGAAGCGGCCTGGAAATCCTGACCGAAGTGCAGCGCATAACCCCGAAAATCGGAATCGATTTTCGGAAAGGATTATGCGCCAGTTCAATGAAGCTTCAGCTTCGCCTCTTCGGCTGCCGCCAGAAACTCGGCTCTCGCCTCTTCCACGCTCTTGCGCCCGTCGAGCGCTGCCCGGCAGGTGCTGCGGGCCTTGATATAACGAAGCCCGCGCACAATCGGCCAGAGATCCGCCAGGCACTTTAGCGCATCGAACGGACCATTGACCGTTCGCGCATCGGCATTTTCGAAACCAACCTTGACCGGGCTGTTCCATCTTTCAGTTGCCATCGACGCTCCTCCACGATTTTCGACAGAAATGAGCGCAACATCTCCCAGTTCCTCCGGGGAGACTCTGCGATAGCTAATACTCTAGCGCGATTTTCACCGTCGGCAAATGGGCGGATCGTCACTGATGCCGCCACGAATGGTTTCGCCTCGACCCATGACAGGAAAGCCTATGGACGCCAACTGATGAGAAACGCCAACTTATAAGGTGTTTTCGCCGGGAAGGGTGGAGTCGAGATTGACTGTCTTTTCAAGAAAACTGGTGCTGCCGAGTGGGATTGAACCACCGACCTCACCCTTACCAAGGGTGTGCTCTACCACTGAGCTACGGCAGCAGGACCAGCCCGCGCGAGCCGGGTGGCTCAATCGCGAGAACGGGGGGCTATTGCCACAGCTTGGCTGCCAGCGCAAGCTGCAAATTCCAACTTCGCGTCGATTGCGGCGAAGGGCCTTTTGGATCGGCGCGAATTCAGCTAATCCTGTTCCCATGAACGAAAAGACCGAAACCGGCCAGCAGAGCCGCAAAGAGGCGATCGAGGCACAGGCGAAACTGCGCCGCGAGCGCGCCGCCGAAAAGCTCAGGGAAAATCTGGGGCGACGCAAACAGCAGGTCCGCGCCCGCCGTTCGGGCCAGGCCGACGAAACAAATGGGCTGCCCGCCGCAAAAATGGACGAATCGTAATGTTCCGTCCGTCGCGAATTGAAGCGTCTCGAGAAATCCCCTAAACACCTCACTCCTTATTCCAAGGCAGAACTTTCAGGAAAGGCGGGCGCTGCCCGTAAGCGCACATGGATCGTATCAGAATCGTCGGCGGTAATGAGCTGAATGGCATCATTCCGATTTCCGGCGCCAAGAATGCCGCACTGCCGCTGATGATCGCCTCGCTTCTGACCAGCGATACGCTGACGCTCGAAAACGTGCCGCATCTGGCCGATGTCGAATTGCTGATGCGCATTCTCGGCAATCACGGCGTTGATGTCGCCGTCAACGGCCGTCGCGAGCGCCAGGAAGATTCCTATTCGCGCACGATCCATTTCACCTGCCGCACCATCGTCGATACCACAGCATCTTACGAACTGGTCTCGAAGATGCGCGCCTCCTTCTGGGTCATCGGCCCGCTGCTGGCGCGCGAAGGCCATTGCCGCGTGTCGCTGCCGGGCGGCTGTGCCATCGGCACGCGCCCCGTTGATCTCTTCATCGAGGGCCTGACGGCGCTCGGCGCGAGCATGGAGATCGATGCCGGTTATATCAACGCCAAGGCCCCGGCTGGCGGCCTGATCGGCGCGCGCTACACCTTCCCGAAGGTCTCCGTCGGCGCCACCCATGTGATGATGATGGCGGCGACGCTTGCCCGCGGCACGACGGTGATTGGCAATGCCGCCCGCGAGCCTGAGGTCGTCGATCTCGCCAACTGCCTGAACGCTATGGGTGCCAAGATCACAGGCGCCGGCACGGCGACGATCACCATTGAAGGCGTCACCTCGCTCTCCGGCGCCCGCCACCGCGTCCTGCCGGATCGCATCGAGACCGGCACCTATGCCATGGCCGTCGCCATGGCCGGCGGTGACGTCGTGCTTGAGAATACCGACGTGGCGCTGCTCGAAACCGCGGTGGAAACGCTGCGCCGCGCCGGTGCGGAAATCTCGTCGACCAACAATGGCATGCGCATCAAGCGCAATGGCGCCGGCATCAAGCCGGTCGATATCGTCACCGATCCTTTCCCGGGCTTCCCGACCGATCTGCAGGCGCAGTTCATGGCGCTGATGACCCGCTCTTCCGGCGTCTCGCATGTCACCGAGACCATCTTCGAAAACCGTTTCATGCATGTGCAGGAGCTTGCCCGCCTCGGCGCCAGGATCTCACTGTCCGGCCAGACGGCGAAGATCGAGGGTGTCGAGCGCCTGCGCGGCGCGCCTGTTATGGCGACCGATCTGCGCGCTTCCGTCTCGCTGGTCATCGCCGGCCTTGCCGCCGAGGGCGAAACCACGGTGTCCCGCGTCTATCACCTCGACCGCGGTTTCGAGCGGCTCGAGGAGAAGCTGACCCGCTGCGGCGCCATCGTCGAGCGCATCAGCGAGTGAGGAACGGGCGCTGGAGCATAACTCCTTAAATCGGCATCCGGATCTAAGGCGATCCTTATCTCGGTTGCGTAATTGGCCGCAGCGCCTTATTTCCCTTGTCTGACGCATCGCCATTCCGGCGGTGCCCGGCTTCGGCCGGCAATGGGATTGAGACTGAATGACCGACCTGAAGCTTGTTGCGCTCGATGACGAGGATCTTGCGATCATTTCCGCGCATATGCAGGACAGCGTCTTCAAGGTCGGCGACATCGACTGGTCGCCGCGCGACGCGCAGTTCGCGCTTGCCGTCAATCGTTTCGTCTGGGAAGGTGCCGAGCGCAAGCGCAGGGGTTTCGAGCGCCGCCGTGCTGCCCTGGTCTTCAAGCGCGCGCTTGCCGTCCGCTCGCTCGGCATCGACCGTCAGAAGCGGGACGAGGTGCTGTCGCTGCTGGCGTTGCGCTTCGAGAAGAAGGGCGAGGGGCCGGAGGGCACGATCGAGCTGTCGCTGTCGGGCACGGCCTCGATTGCGCTCGATGTCGAATGCATCGAGGTCCAGCTGGCCGATATCGGCGGCGCCTGGGAGGCGTCTTCCAAGCCTCGCCACCTCTAGGGCCTGACGCCTTGAGTTTGAACATCGCAGTTTCGAGTTGAGAAGGAATATCGGCCTTGGCAATCTGGCTGGATCAGGCATCGAAAGGTTTCGAGCAGCATTTTGCCGCCTTTCTGACGACGAAGCGTGAAGTCTCCGAGGATGTGAACATCGTTGTTCGCGCCATCATTGATGACGTGCGCGCCCGTGGCGATGTCGCGCTTGCCGAATATTCGCTGAAATTCGACGGCATCGATTTCGCCACCGTCCCGATGCGCGTCACATCAGAGGAAATCGACGCTGCAGTCGAGGCGGTGCCCTCGGAAGTGCTGGGCGCGTTGAAACTCGCCGCACTGCGCATCGAATCCCACCATCGCCGGCAGCTGCCGAAGGACGATATCTACGAGGATGACCTCGGCGTCGGTCTCGGCTCGCGCTGGACGGCGATCGAAGCGGTCGGGCTCTATGTTCCAGGCGGCACCGCGAGCTATCCGAGCTCGGTGCTGATGAACGCCGTGCCGGCCAAGGTCGCCGGTGTCGATCGCATCGTCATCGCCGTGCCTGCCACTGGCGGCGCCGTCAATCCGGCGGTGCTTGCGGCGGCCAAGCTTGTCGGTGTCACGGAGATTTACCGTGTCGGCGGCGCCCAGGCGATCGCGGCTCTTGCCTATGGCACCGAGACGATCGCCCCGGTCGCCAAGATCACCGGCCCCGGCAATGCCTATGTCGCTGCTGCCAAGCGCCATGTCTTCGGCACCGTCGGCATCGATATGATCGCTGGCCCCTCCGAAGTGCTTGTCATTGCAGACAAGGACAACAATCCGGATTGGATCGCCGCCGACCTCCTGGCGCAGGCCGAGCACGACGTCAGTTCCCAGGCGATCCTGATCACCGACGATGCCGCATTCGGCAAGGCGGTGGAGCAGGCGGTCGAACGCCAGCTGAAGACGTTGAACCGGGCTGAGACGGCGGCAGCAAGCTGGCGCGATTTCGGCGCGATCATCCTGGTTGCCGATCTGAAACAGGCCATACCCTTGGCAAACCGCATCGCTGCCGAGCATCTGGAGCTCGCCGTCGGCGATCCGGACCGGCTGCTCGACGGCATCCGCAATGCCGGCGCGATCTTCATCGGCGCCCATACGCCTGAAGTCATCGGCGATTATGTTGGCGGTTCGAACCATGTGCTGCCGACGGCGCGTTCGGCGCGTTTCTCGTCTGGTCTTTCGGTGCTTGATTTCGTCAAGCGCACCTCGATCCTGCGCCTCGGCCCGCAGCAGCTGCGCACCCTCGGCCCGGCGGCGATCGCCCTTGCCGTTTCCGAAGGCCTCGATGCCCATGCGCGATCGGTCGCGATCCGCCTCAACCTCGAAAGGTGAGGGCATGGCGAAGGGCGAATTCCGGCTTTGCGACGTCGTCCTTGACGATACGATCGGCCGTTCGACGCCCGATGTCGAGCATGAACGCGCCGTCGCCATCTTCGATCTGATCGAGGAGAATAGTTTCGAGCCTCTCGGCCATGTCGGCGGACCTTACCGGCTGAACATCTCGCTGGTCGATTCGAAGCTGGTTTTTGCCATCACCACCGACGAGGGTGGCGGTGTCGCCACCCATATCCTGTCGCTCACGCCCTTCCGGCGGATCGTCAAGGATTACTTCATGATCTGCGAGAGCTATTACGAAGCGATCCGTTCGTCGACGCCAAGCCGCATCGAGGCGATCGACATGGGCCGGCGCGGCATCCACAATGAAGGCTCGCAGACGCTGAAGGATAGGCTGGCCGGCAAGATAGAGGTCGATTTCGACACCGCCCGGCGCCTCTTCACGCTGGTCTGCGTGCTCTACTGGCGCGGATGACGGCAATGGAGCGGCCCGTCGACGTCGAGGAGGGAAAGAGGCCGGGCGCCATCCTCTTCATGTGCGGGATGAATGCCATCCGCTCGCCGATAGCCGAAGCGATCGCCCGTAGCATTCTGCCGGCCAATACCTATATCAGGTCCGCCGGCGTTCGCGCCGGCGAGCGCGATCCCTTCGTGGATGTCGTGCTCGACGAGATCGGTCTTTCCCTCGGGCGCCGCCAGCCGCAGACGCTGGAAGAGCTCGAGGATGATTACTTCGATCTGATCATCACGCTGTCGCCGCAGGCCCATCATGCGGCACTTGAGCTGACCCGGTCGAATGCGGTCGATGTCGTCTACTGGCCGACGATGGATCCGACGGTTGCAATCGGAACGCGCGAGCAGATTCTGGAGAGCTACCGCGAGGTCCGCGATCATCTGGCCGGCCTCATCGAAAGCCGGCTACTCAAACGAAATGGCATTGCTGCGCAATCGGCATGAAAACAAATAAAGGAAAGGCCGTTCAACAAGGTTCACAAACCTGCGTTGATTGTGTAGTTTCCGCCCAAATTTTAAAGGCGCGCGCTGCGCTGCCTATTCAACCCACAGGAAGAAAACACTTATATGCCTAAAGAAGAAGTCCTCGAATTCCCGGGAATCGTCACCGAACTTCTGCCGAATGCGACGTTCCGCGTGAAGCTCGAAAACGAACACGAGATCATCGCCCACACCGCAGGCCGCATGCGCAAGAACCGCATCCGCGTTCTCGCCGGCGACAAGGTGCTTGTGGAAATGACGCCCTACGATCTGACCAAGGGCCGGATTACCTACCGTTTCAAGTAAGCTTGCCCGAAGGTCCTGCAAGGGTTTTTGCTCCCGTCTGCCGATGGTCGAGGTTCCATGGCGCTGAAATACAAGCTCATTCTGGCCTCAGGCTCGCCCCGGCGCGTCGACCTGCTCAACCAGGCCGGTATCGAGCCCTCGCGCCTGATGCCGATGGATATCGACGAGGCGCCGAAGAAGTCGGAGCATCCGCGTTCGCTCGCCCGCAGGCTTTCGGCTGAGAAGGCGGAAGCTGCCCTTGCCGCCATCAAGGGCGATATCACCTGGAAGGGCAGCTATATCCTGTCTGCCGATACGGTGGTCGCCGTTGGCCGGCGCATTCTCGGCAAGGCTGAGTTCGCCGACGAGGCGTTGAGTTCGCTGCATCTCCTCTCGGGACGCAACCATATGGTCTACACCGGCGTTTGCCTGGTGACGCCGGATCGCAAGATCCGTCAGAAGATCGTCGAGACCAAGGTACGCTTCAAGCGTCTCTCCGGCTTCGAGATCGAGAACTACCTGGCCTCCGGCCAGTGGCGCGGCAAGGCAGGCGCCTACGGCATCCAGGGCCTCGCCGGCACCTTCGTGCAGAAGATGGTGGGCTCCTACACCAATGTCGTCGGCCTACCGCTTTATGAAACCATTCTGCTTTTGACCGGCGAAGGCTTCGATGTGCATAGCCGGTGGCCCGAGGGCTGAGCCCGACGGCCGATGCTTAAAGCGCGTCACGATCCTTCAGATCCCTCGCGCTTTAAGGCTTTGTTTTTACGCATGTCGTTATCGCAAAACCGCTGCACACTTTTACGCGACATGCTTTAGGACGGACAGATATGCCTGAAGAGAAGAAAGCGGCCGCCAAGGTCGAACCGCTGCGCAAGACGCGCCCTTGCCCCGAATGCGGCAAACCTTCCCACCGCGAACATTACCCCTTCTGCTGCAACCGCTGCCGCGAGGCCGATCTCTCCCGCTGGCTGACCGGCGCCTACGCCATTCCGGTTGCCGACGACGAGACCAAGGCCGATTATCCCGATGAGGAAAGCTAGGTCATGGCGCACCAACGGTGCGCGGCGATTTGGGATAAAGACATGCATCGATCAAAGATCTAAAGCGGGTCATATGAGTCCGCTTTGACGCGACGCTCTTCAGAGAATTCCGCCCGCGAAGCTCTTATTTTTCCTCATGAATCGGCAAAGCCGGCAAGACTGTCAAAAAAGAGTCATTTGACGCTTGCCATGGGCGAACAAGATGCTATAACCCCGCTCGCTTCCGGGGTGAACCAAGGCCCCGCGGTTCTTTTCTTGAAAAGAACCATCGGAAGCAGGTTAGCCCAGGTAGCTCAGTTGGTAGAGCAGCGGATTGAAAATCCGCGTGTCACTGGTTCGATTCCGGTCCTGGGCACCACTCATAAATCACTGCTTTTGCGCATGTTTTAGTTCCTTATGTTAATGCGGTCCGGCCGCGTCTAGACACTATTTTTTGTCTTCTAGACGCTTTTCGTTTTCGTCTGTTCACCTCGGCATCGAGATCGCTGACCGTCTCGCCATCTTCTTGGATGTGTCAGCCAGACGCGAATAGTGCTTGGCCATGGCCTCGGTCTTCTGCCCGAGCATCTCAGCGATCGTTGCGTAGTCCTTGCCCATCTCGCGCAGAATGGTTGCGACGGGTGTGTCTGAGGCCTCAGCCAGAACCAGGTTGACGGTGCGCCCTCGTCATCGCCAAGCCGTGGCCGGATGCCACGAAGCGATAGATAGCCGTTGATACCACGCGCTCCCCTCGCAACTTTCCGTCCTTGCGGCGGCCGGTACGCTGGCGGAGGGCTGTGGAGATTGAGTGTGCCCTCCCGGCCCAATGTTGCATCCTTCTTTTAAACTCCGCCCAGGTCGGCGCCGGCCGGGTAGGGTCATCGAATGGAACCAACCCCGGTCATTGCCGTTATAAGCTAGGGAGTCCCACCATGAGCAACGCCCGTCAGGCGCGAACGAGATGGTGGTGGTCCCCGAGGAGAACGCACATGGATCTCACAACCCTTCTCATAATCGTTGTGATACTTCTTTTGCTAGGCGGCGGCGGCTGGTACGGCCGAGGACGCTGGTATTAAACGACGGCCTACGTGGCACGCATCACTGGGTTGACGAGCGCTCCGGCTAACTGAGCGCGGCGGGATGGCGATGTCGTTCCAGTCAGTTTTTGCGTTCCATCGATTCCATTCTCGTCCGCTATGCGCAGTCCAAGCCGGTAGGTTTGCTTCGGTGCGCCGACGATTTATGCTGTCGATGCAAACTTCTAGCATCACCTGACCGTAGACGACGGCAAGAGGTAGACCCCAGTCGCGTTGATATAGGGCCTGAAGGCGGCCAACACAAACCCCTCTGTTTAGAGGTTAGTGTCGCCCTTTCGATGTCTTCGCCAGCATCTCGCTCAGTGTTGCCGCCGAGAGCATGGATTCGGCCAAAAGCTTCTTGAGCTTCTGGTTCTCTTCCTCCAGTGCTCTCAATCTTTTGGCATGGAGACCGACATTTCCGGACTGCAAGGATTGCCACCGATAAAAGGTCGGCTCGCTGATGCCGTACCTGTGGCAAACATCTGCCACCGTCACCCCGGCTTGGTGCTCCTTCAGAATACCGGTAATCTGGTTGTCGTCGAATTTTCTCTTGCCCATCACCGCCTCAGTCCTCGCGAAATGCTCTGTTGAAACTGTCGAGGAGTGGTCTGATGGCATAGAGCGCCACGCTGCTTTCGCCCGTTTCGATTAGTGTCTGTGCGGGCATGCCCGCGACCAGTTCGACATCTCTCATTTTCGCCAGCCGCTCGTCCGTTACACGGATCGTCGCGGCAAAGTAGGGCTGGCCGTTCTGCGTATCGATGAGACGGTCCGCTGAAACATACTCGACCCGGCCTTTCAGGAGTGGAACGCGCCGCTGATTGTATGGAAGGAGGTGAACCTGTGCCTCGAGCCCCGCATGGACGAGATTGATGTCTTCCGGCCTGACATGGGCAGACACGACAAGGCGATCGGCGCCTGGCAGAAGATCGACCAGCGGTTCACCCGCGCCGATCACCCCACCAGCGGTGTGGACGCGCAGGTTCATGATCGTTCCATCTTCGGGAGCGCGGATATAGGTCCTTGAAAGCTGGTCGTCGATCGCCCGCAAGCGCTCGCGCAGTTGCATGATCCGGCTTTCCGTCTCGCGCATGCCTTGTGCGACTTCGCTCAACCGGTCGCTCTCAAGCTTTGCGAGATCGGCCTGTGACCCGCTGATCACCTGGTAGGCGCGGGAGATCTGCGCCTCCACTTCACCCTGCTGGCCATCAAGGTCTGCCCTTTCCCGCTGGAGGTTGAGAAGCCTGTTTTTTGTTTCCAGTCCTTTGGCGTTAAGGGTCGTAACCTGATCCAGTTCCTGCCGAGAGATCGCGGCTCTGTCGGCCAGCGCCGCCTTCTGCGCGCCAAGTCCGACAATTTCCTGCCGCACCTGCGCGATTTTTTCATTGGCGATCTGAATTTCCGCCTGCATGACCCGGCGACGGGCTTCGAAAATTTTCTGTTGCCCAATCAGAATCGCGCCGACCAAGGGATATTTGGCCATTGCTGCCCTGAGATTCCCAGGATAGGCGACATGGTCGCCGCCCGTCTGCTCCGCAAGCAGGCGAGCGCGGCTTCCTTCGGCCTCCCAAAGTTGCCCTTGAATGCTGTCGCGCTCCGAGCGAGACTTCGTATCGTCGATCTCGATTACGATTTGCCCGGCCATGACAGCATCGCCGTTTTTGACGAGGATCCGTCGCACGATCCCGCCTTCCAGATGCTGAATGGTCTTGCGGCTGGATTCCGGTTCGATGACGCCCGATGCGACCGCAGCGCTTTTCAGCGGCGCCAGAACCGACCAGATCCCCAATCCGACGATGAAGACCAGGATCAACAGGTTGCCCGTCCAGACAACGCCTCTGAGCCCCGGCATGGGCGAGGAGGGCGCGGGTCCGCGTTGTTTCGCCTCGATCACCGGCAAATAGGCCGTCTGTTGCTTGGCCAGCCGCCGACCCGTCCTTGGCGAATTTGAAAATTTCGCCGGCGTTGCGTCCAGTTGAACAAGGGTCATGGCGGCGTTTCTCCCTACGTTCCTGTTCGAGACGGTGGTTGAAGATAAGTTTCATAAATTCGCTCACTGTCGCCGACGGCAGCCACAGTCCCGTTACGCATGATGGCAATCTTGTTGGTGACTGGCAGGATCCCCATCCGGTGAGTTATGATCACGACGGTCATCCCCCTGGATTTCATGCGCTCGATTGCCGCAAACAGCATCCGTTCGCCGTCATAATCCAGGCTCGAATTCGGATCGTCGAGAACGATCAGAGACGGATTTCCATAGGCCGCCCGTGCCAGTCCCAGCTGTTGGCGCTGCGCTCGAAGGAGCAGGTTTCCACCTTCACCGATATCGGTCTCGTAGCCCTGGGGCAGCCGCATGATCGCGTCGTGCAACCCAACCAGCTTCGCGGCATCGATCGCTTTGCCGGGATCTCCTCCGTCCAGCCGGCCGATCACATCCTTGATCGCTCCTCCGAAAAGTTCGATGTCTTGCGGCAGATATCCGACGTGGCGAGTCCCCCCGCAAAGGCGCAGAGCCGAGATATCTACCCCGCCGAGAAGAGCACATCCGCTCGTAGCTTGCACAACGCCTGCTATGACGCGACCCAGTGTCGATTTCCCTGATCCCGACGGACCGATGAGCGCTATGCAATCGCCGGGCGCGAGGCGCAATGTGATGCCTGTCAATATCGGCCGATCGGCGAATGGCTTGATATAGCTGACGTTATCGAGAACGAGGCCGTTGGGTTCCGGTATCGGCACCATTCGGCCGTCGCGTTCCGATGCAACTGCTATCAGCATTCTGTTCAAGCGACGGAACGCATTGCGCGCAAACGTAAAGGAGCGCCATGCACCTATTGCCCCCTCGATTGGTGCAAGCCCGCGCCCGAGCAGCAGGCTCGCAACGAAGATGATCCCGGGACTGCCGCTGTTTATGAGCACCAGCCATGTCGCCGATCCCATCATGAGGATCTGCGCGAGCGTGCGGATCGATTTGGAGAAACCAATAATGATCTCCGTGCGATGCATCGCGATGTCCTGCGCCCTTCTGGCCATTTCTGCATCGCGATAGACGATCTGCGCTGCGCCATCCTGCATGCCCATGGCCCTGATGACCTCGATGTTTTTGAGGGCGGTCGCAAATCTGAGATAGCTCATCGAAAGGGCAAGATTGGCGTGGGCAAGCGGCTCTCGCGTCGCCAGTTCCGTCAGGAACGCAAACAGCAGAAGTGCAACGGCGCTCAGAAGACCGATGGTCCCAAGCAGCGGATGAACGAGAAAGAGCAGGAGCAGGAAGACCGGCGCCCAGGGAACGTCAAAAAAAAGCGAGCTGGCCGGTGAATCGAGAAACTGGCGTAATGCGGCCAGGTCCCTGTAGCACTCCGTGGCGGCTCCCGTATCGGCGCGAGTGGCATATTCGAATGATGCGGTCAGCACCAGGGGCCGCAGCCTGTGGTCCAGCCAGCTGCCGATGCGCGAAAGAGCTGCCCTGCGCACGATATCCAGCGTGGACCCGACCAGCACGGCGATGGCGATGATCATCGTCAGCATCAGGAGCGTGTCGGCGCTTCTGCTCGACAGGACCCTGTCATAGATCTGCAGAAGATAGATGGACGGCGCCAGAAGAAAGAGATTGTAGCCGCAGCTATAGAGGAAGACCAACCCGAAGGCTCCGGCACAGGCTCGGAGCGCGACAACGAGCTGTGTCTGCGGGCGCAATGGCTTTATGGAAATCGTTGTCATTATCAGCTCTCGCTGGATTTGATACTGACGAGAAAAGACTGCGTGCTGGTTCAGCAATTCAGGAGGGTCGCCAGCCGAAACCGGCGACCCTCGGAGTTTGAGTTCATGAGCCGAGATGGTCGACGTCGATATGGCCGAAGGCGTTTATGAAGTGATCGAGAGAATTGTTCACCGTCGTCGTTTCGGGATCCGAGTGAACCAATGCTGACGAGATGTCGCCGCCGAGAGCGTTGTTCCCATTACCGCCGTTGCCGCCGACGCCGGCGAGGATGGTGGCATGCTGATCGGCCACGAGCTGCGTATATTGTGTCGCGGTCGTAGCCGCATGCACGGAGGCCGTGTCGCCGCCGCTCGAGTTTCCTTGGCTGCCGTTGGAGTGGGAATCTCCCCCCGCGCCGCCGTCGCCGCTGTTCGTGACCTTCGCCAGGAAGCCGTTCTTGGCCTGAGCAAAGCCACCGTCTCCGCCACTGCCGGCGTCCCAATCTGCCTTCTGCCAAACGTGATCGCCATTGTGCAGATGGGTATCTGCCCCGTAGACCGTTTGCACGGGGTCTACATATGCAACCGGGTTGTAGTTGATGTTCCCATCGTTGTGGCCATCACCGCCGTTGCCGGCATTCGCGTCACCGGCATCCGGGTTATGGAGTTGAATCGTGTCAGATATCTGTGGAATAGGCATTGATGTCACTCCTTCTACTTCGTTTCGTCAGCGTTACTTTTACGGCGTGGGTATCCAGCATGTCACCGCCAGCCAATACAACCGCAATCGAATAATGCATGCGATTTAATCTGTGAACTATCTAGATATTCGGTGGTGCTCATTCGGATATATACTTGCAGGCGGCGGAACGTTATTTATGATTAGTACGAAGTGATTTGCGGCCGGATGGCATGGTCATGATCATGTCTGCGACCTCGTCGAAGCGACGCCGTTTTTCGGAGCAACGGCCACCCAAGCGAACCGGCTGCATTCCGGGGTTCTGATCAGGCTGCGCTTGGCGCAGGAGACCCCGCTTGGAGGTGAAACGCTTTCATGATCCGCCGCGAGAACGAGTGTGCAAGATGTTGGGCCTCTAACCCAAACGGGGATTGAGTGCTTGCAAACTCGCGCAACGGGCGCCGCGGCCATGACAGCCAAATGGCTACAGTACTAGCCGATGAGATGTAGACGAATTGCAGGCTCTGCTTTTCCGGCGTTCAGATGCACAATGCCTGAACAATTCAGGCTGCAGAGCGCCGCACGCTCGGTGGCCGTGCGGTTGACCGCGAATGGAGACGGTAATGGCGGAAACTCGTTCCTCATCGGAAGACTTGCCCAAGGCGGGCACCGATCAACACCTCGTCTCCAACGTGGCCGCGGGGCACCTGGCGCTGATGCCGACCTGGCTTCCATTGGATGTCGCTTCCGGTCCAAGCTATAATTCCGCCGGCAGCGGTGGCGATGGAATAAGCGAAGGCGTGATCAGCAGCAATTCATTGGCCGTCTTCATGCCGTCCAATGCCGCTATTGCAGGACCTCATTCGGGTGCCGACGCTTTCCAAGGCAACGATGCGCTCATCAATCAGCATCCCACCGAAATGGCTGGGATAGGCGGGAATGGTGGAAGCAGCAATGTTGCCATCGGCAGCGGCGATGGCGTCAATCATGCCGGCACCGGCGGCAACGGGCTCTTCTACGGTGGACTGGTCAGCACCGAAGTCGCGCTGTTTGCCCCCGTCAATACCGCCGTGGCTGCAGGCCCTGGCGCGGAGGCTCACGCCGACCAATCGAACAACGCCCTGTTCCTGCAGGGCGCAACCCAGATCGGCGGCATGGGCGGCTCGGGCGGAGACCATAACGTCGCGGGCCATGGCCCGTCGATGAGCCCGGGAACTGCGCTCACATTGACCGGCGACTTTTATGCGGGTCATGGCGGCGATGGATATTTCGTCGGCACTATGGTCGACGTGAGTATCGCCATCTTCTCACCGATCAACATCGCCGTCGGCGCCGCGGGCGGCTCGGCGGAGGCCCATCAGACAAACAATGTCATTTTCGATCAGGGTGCTGTGCAGATCGCAGGCATCGGCGGCAATGGCGGTGGCTTTAACCTGTCGTCAGATACGATTTTTACCGGCAATCACGCGGGTGGCGGCGGTGGGGACGGATCGTCAACCGGCAGCATGGTCGATGTCAATTTCGGCTATTTCCATCCCATCAACATTGCCGTTCCCGCCGGCGGGACGGCGGACGCCCAGCAGATCGATCATGTTCTCTATGACCAGCATGCGCTGCAGTTGGCCGGCATCGCCGGCCACGGCGGAGAGGGCAACCTCACGGACGCCCATTCGGCTCTCGTAAACGACATTCTGGACTTCATGCACAGCTAGCAGATGGGCTCCACCTCGCGGAGGCTCAACTGCACGAAACCGTTCTTCATGCGATCTTTCAAGCCATATTGTTTCCGCCGCCCGGCATTCGCCTCCTTGGCCGCCATGGCACTGAACGGCGGGCTCACTGAGATGCTGAACCTTCCACCATGACCTCATCAGCATTGCCGCCGATTTCGGCCGCCAGAGGCCGTGGCCTCTGTCCGGTATCTGGCGGTGCCGGCGCAGTGCTGCCTGAGCGAAACAACTGGTATTAACGCGTCATTAGAGCGCCGTTTTACTAATCATAACGGGTAATCAGCGATCTCAGGCTTTTGTTTCTTTTCGCGTTTGTCATTTTGCTGCCGGGTCTGCGACTGCTTTGAATTGAGGTATGGAAACAACGCCCGGCCGATCGGCAGTTCGTTCTATCCAATGGCTCTTTCCTAAATGGGTCTGTCGCAGATCGGTTGCATTTACAGTGCCTTTGAAAGCTTTGTTGACCCGCTTGCCGTACGTGAATTCGGCGAAGGCTGATAAGTCTGCAGCGACAAGTCGAACCAGAAGGCCATCATGAACAATCCCTTAAATGTTCTCTGCAAGCCCAGTTATCTATCGATGAAATCTTATAGACTATAAGAATTATCATGAGAGATCAGACTATTGATATCTGAAATACACTCACTTTTTATCATGACATGTAGTGAGAACAGGAATAATATGAATGGCTGTTGCGTTGCAAATATTCTTGGGGAGCACGCAAGTGTCCGACATTGCTACAGCTAGGCGCCGTACGGGGCGCAATGCACCAACTGTGATCATCATTGAGCATTCTACATTGGCGCGCACCACCGTGGTGAAGCTTCTTGAGCGTGAACTCACCGGGTGGAACGTTATAGATCTGATCTCGACCGAGAGTCTCGATCGAGCTCTTGGATCCGAGGTGCGTTTGATTGTATTAGGTCTGGCCGGCGGAGGTGTTGAGAGCACCAGCCTGCGGGATGATCTCGCGGCGATTGCTGCACGTTTTCCTGAGGCTCCTGTCACGTTGCTCTCAGGTACGGATGACGCCATCATAGCCCGTCAGGCACTCAAGATGGGCATCCGCGGCCTTTTCTCGACTTCACTTCCCATTGACATTGCCCTTGCCGGTCTTCGCCTCGTCCTGGCAGGAGGAACATTTTTCCCGCAGCTATTGGGAGCTGGTACAAACGGCTCGAGCGAGCATAGTCCGGCCCGAAATGAGGCCGAAAAGAGCTTGGATGATAGGACGCAGTACTTGGCGTTTGCTGATTTCACTCCCCGGGAAGCGGATGTCCTCGCAGAGCTGCAATGCGGCTGTTCAAATAAGGTAATTGCAGGAAAACTCAATTTATCGGGGCATACGGTGAAGATGCATTTGCAACACATAATGCGCAAGTTGCAGGCGCAGAACCGCACTGAAGTGGTTGCCCGCTTAATTCAAAGAGCCGCCGGTGGGCCCGACGTCTCGCCGAGTTAGGCGGTGTCGTCTGTACCGGCGTGTATCGGCGGACGCTCGTTTCAGCCAGTCTCATATCGTGATGCCTTGATCGGAACCGCGACTCCGCCCGTCCGTTACCCATTGGTGGAACGGAGGATATGGACATGCGCAAGAGAAAAGCCATCGTCGAGGCGGCGCTCGAATCCGAGTACGAGCGCCAGGCACTGGGGATCATGAATACGGAGCAAGCTCTAAAGCTTGAGGATTCCGACGGACTTGTCTTCAGTCATCCGGATAAAGAGGCCGGCGTAACCGATCATTTTATTGATCAAGATGAGCTGCGCCGGTTGGTGCGGCGGTCAACGTCGCCGCTTCCCGTATTGCAATCGCGGGCTCGTACCACGCGGTAGTCCTGAACTTCAGGCGATCATGTAGCCGCCGTCAACCGGCATCGATATCCCGTTCACCATCGCAGCCTCGTCGGAGAGCAGGAAAAGAACAACCTCGGCAATGTCTGCTGGCTCGGCGAAGCGACCGACGGGAATTCGTTTCATCATCCCCGCGGCCTTCTCGGGATCGCTCCATGCCTTCACCGCCATCGGGGTCAGCGTCACCGTGGGATGGATTCCGTTCGCGCGGATGCCGTGCGGTGCAAGCTCCTTTGCCATGACCCGGGTCAAGCCATCCAATCCACCCTTCGACGCGCAATAGGCAGCGTGGTCGGCGAGGCCGACGAAGGAGGCGACCGACGAGACATTGACGATGGCGCCTTTGCGGCCCTGCTTGATCAGCGAACGGGCATATTCCTGGGCGACGATCATCGGAGCACGCGTGTTGACCGCGACAAGACGGTCGAATGCTTCGACGGTTGTCTCCAGGAATGGCTGGAGCTCGGTCGTGCCGGCGCAGTTGACGAGGAAATCGGCGGGAAGGGCAGCGATGGCAGCCTCTCTGGTCGCATCGGCGTCCGCAAGATCGACCTGTATAGCCCGGCAGCCGGATTCCCCTTGCAGCGCTTCGACATCGGCAGCACTCCGGGTCAGGGCGACGACTTGCGCTCCCCGTTCGGCGAGCATCCTTACAATTTCGCGTCCGATGCCTTTGCCGGCGCCGGTAACGATGACCGTCTTTCCTTTGAAGTCCATGGGCCGTCCTCCTACAGTCTCTGGCCTGTTTCCCGATCGAAGATGTGTGCACGCCGGGGATCGATATGGAAGTACATTGTCCGTCCAGGGTCTACCTCTATGCGCTCGCGGATCAGCGCGTCGATCGGCACGCCTCCCGTGCGGCCGAAGATCAATGTCTCCGAACCCGTGGGCTCGAACACCGATACCTCCACCGGAACGCCTTCATCGCCGATCGTGATGTGCTCCGGTCGGATGCCGTAGGTAACGGCTCTTCCTTCATCCGCATTTGTGTCTGCCATCGGAAGGGTGATGCCCTGGTCGGTGACGACGACCTTCCTGCCGTCGCTGGTGGCGATGCGGCCCTGAAGGAAGTTCATCGATGGGCTGCCGATGAAGCCGGCGACGAAGAGGTTTACCGGGAAGTCGTAGAGATCGAGAGGCTTGCCGATCTGCTCGACCCTGCCGTCGCGCATCACCACGATCTTGTTGGCCATCGTCATGGCCTCGATCTGATCGTGCGTGACGTAGACGGTGGTAGTCTTCAGCCGCTGGTGAAGCTCCTTGATCTCGACACGCATGGTGACGCGAAGCTTGGCGTCCAGGTTCGACAACGGCTCGTCGAACAGGAAGACCTTCGGATCTCGGACGATGGCACGACCCATCGCCACGCGTTGACGCTGTCCGCCCGACAGTTGCTTCGGATAGCGGTCGAGATAACGCGTCAGGTCGAGTATCTCGGCTGCCTTGCCGACCTTCTCGTCGATCTCCGCCTTCGGACGCTTGGCCATCCTCAGTGGAAAGCCCATGTTTTCGGCGACCGTCTTGTGGGGATAGAGCGCATAGCTCTGAAACACCATCGCGATGTCACGCTCCTTTGGAGGAGCGTCGGTGACGACACGGCCGCCGATCCGGATGTCTCCGCTGCTGACCGTCTCAAGACCGGCGATCATGCGGAGCAGGGTGGATTTGCCGCATCCGGATGGACCGACGAGCACGACGAATTCGCCGTCCTCGATGTCGACGCTGACGCCGTGCATGACCTGAAGAGAGCCATACCTCTTGGTGACGTCGCTAACCTGTACGTTTGCCAATGTCGTTCCTCCCTAAAGCAGCACGGCTTTGATGTTGTTGATGGAATTCATCGGCTCATCCCTTCCAGACGATGTAGGCGCCAAGGACCGCCGAGATCGCTGCCGCGAACCATACCGAAAGCCCGAACGGCTCGATGAACCGCATCCAGAACAGCGAGAGCGCGACCCAGATCACGATCGAGATGAAGAGCCGGTCGAACCAGTTCGTTTCGATCGGCAGAAACCCCGGCTTGCGTTCGTTATTTCCTGATTGAGACGTCATCTTTTCATCCTTTCACGGCACCGAAGGTCAGGCCGGCGACGATGTGACGCTGCACCACCGAAAAGACGATGAGCGCCGGAACCAATGTCAGCATCGAGATCGCGGCCATGATGCCCCAGGCCGTCCCCGTCGTCGTCACGTATTCCGACAAACCGGTGGTCAGAGTTCGCGCATTGAAGTTGGTGAGCGTCGCCGCGAGCAGGTATTCGTTCCACGCGAAAACCCAGGTCAGGATCAGCGTCACCGCAAGTCCGGGCCGTGCCAAAGGAAAGATGATGTCATAGAGAACGGTCCATGGGCTCGCGCCGTCCATATAGGCCGCCTCGTCCAATTCCTTCGGAATGCCTTCCACGGTCGGGCGTAGCGTCCAGATGGCAAAAGGAAGATTGAAGGAGCAGTAGACCAGGATCATGCCCAGCCGGGAATCGGCGAGCGAGAAGTCGCCGATCCTGTAGACCTGCGTCAGCAGCAGGAAAAGCGGCAGGAGGAAGACCGCCGGCGGCGCCATGCGGTTGGTGATCGTCCAGAAGAAGATGCTTTCCTTGCCGGCGAGATCGAAGCGCGTCAGGGCGTAGCAGGCAAGGAAGCCGAGCGTGGTGACGAGCAGCGCATTGCCTGACGAAATGATCAGCGAGTTGAGCATGTATCCGCGCAAGGTCGGATTGGTCAGCACGTCCTGGTAATTCTTCCAGAAGAAGCTCCGCAGAATGACATCGGGCGTCGAGAACAGGTCGAAGGGCTGTTTCACCGATATGACGAAGAGCCAGTAGATCGGGAAAAGGGTCACAAAGCTTATCAAGGTCCACAGGAGGACCGGAAGCCAGGGATTTTTGGTCTTCATCGCTTCAACCTCTCTTCACGCGGGGCGCAATCAAGCCGACATAGAGCAGCCAGCAGACGACGATGGTGAGGTAGAGAACGATGACGGAGATCGCCGAACCGTAGCCGTAATTCGTCTTGGGAAAGACTTCCCTGAAGATATGGACGCCGATGTAGCGGGTTGAAGAGCCCGGGCCGCCTCCGGTCAGCATCAGGACTTCGTCGACGGTGCGCAACGCGTCCATGAGCCTGATGAACACAGTGGCCAGCATGGCCGGGCGGATCAAGGGGAGCGTGATGTGCCAGAAGATCTGGCTCTTGCCGGCGCCGTCGATCTGCGCCTGCTCGAACGGGTCTGATGGAAGCGAGACGAGTGCGGCGATCAGCGAGAGGGTGACGAGCGGCGTCCAGTGCCAGATGTCCATTATGACAGTGACAGTGAAGGCCGCAACGGCGCTCTGGCCGATATTCAGATCGTACCCGAACCAGCTCCTGAGGAGATAGGGAATGATGCCGATGGATGGGGTGGTCATCAGCTTCCAGACTGAGCCGACGATGATCGGCGCCATGATCAGAGGCAGAGTGTGGATCGTGCGAAACACCGCTTTTCCGGGAAAGTCCTTGAGCAGCGCCTGGGCGAGGATGTAGCCGAGGACCAGCTCCGACACGACCGCGAAGAAGACGAATGCCAGGGTTATGCCAAGCGATGCCAGGAACTGTGGGTCGAAGACGAGCCGCCGATAGTTTTCAGCCCAGTTGAAGATCATGCCCGGATTGGCCGCGAACGGGTTCCATGAATGGAAAGAGACCCAGAGGACGTAGATGAAAGGAAAGATCCCGAACAGTCCGAGGATCACTATGGTCGGTGACAACAACAGCCACCCGAGCTTCTGCGAATGCATCGCCTATCCCCCATTGAACGCTATGTGGACGTCCGCTCCATCAGGGAGCGAAAGATGACGGGTCGTCGGAACGACCCGTCAGTTGGGGAGGATATTTTATTTGCGATAGCCGAGCGAGGTGAGCTCCTCTTCGGCCTTGGCCGCCATCTGGTCGAGGCCTTCATCGGGAGCGATCTTGCCGGTCAGGATGTCGTAGAAGATGGGAGCGGTCGCTTCACGCACCTGAGCGTGGAAGGGGTAGGGAGGAGCGCCGGCGAAGAGCTTGCCCTCGTCCTTCAGCATCGTGTAGAAGCCGCCGAGCTTGACGTCCATTTCCTTCACTTTTGGATCATCGAATGTCGCCGTGTTGGTGATGCGCGGTGCGGCGATAGCCCAATCGGGCTGCACTTCGTTCTGACCGATGAATTCGAGGAAGAGCAGCGACGCATCCTTGTTCTTGGACGTAACCGGCACGCCGAAGGCGCCGCCATCATAATAGCCGATATAGCCCTTACCGGCTTTCGCGTCGTCCAGCACGCCCGGCTCGAGCGGCGGCAGAGCGAATCCGACCTGGCCGACCACCTTCGACTGCGCTGGATCGCTTGCGATCCACGCGGCGTTCTCACCGTAGATCAGCCCCTGGGCGACACGGCCGGCGGCGAAGGTCGTTGCCGTTTCCGTCCAGGTTGACTGTGTCGATTCCGGAGGAGCGATGTCGCGCAGGTGCAGCCAATACTTCAACGCCGCCTTCGCTTTGTCGCTGTTCATCGCGCCGCCATGTTCGACCGTCGCCGCATAGTTGTTCTTGGCGTCGATGCCCCAATTGTAGACGCCGAAAGTCGGCACGATGGACTCGAAGAATTCATACCACGACGCCGGATGGCCTGTATGTGCCTGAGCGGTCGTGCCCCAGAGCTCCATGCCATTGTCCTTGCCGTACTTCGTGAAGAAGTCGGCGATCTCGGTGTATTCCGCGTGTGTGGTCGCCGGCTTCAAGTCCTTGCCGGTTTCCTTCTTGAAGGCTTCCTTGATCTTCGGATCGTCGAAGAGGTCCTTGCGATAGAGATACGTCTTCAGGAAGGCTTCCATCGGAACGCCGAACAGATCGCCGCTCGTGTCCTTGAAGTAATTGGCAAAGCTGGTGAAGTTCGCATCGTCGTAGGTCGGCGCCTTCAGATCCGGCTGGTCTTTCAGCGTCTTCGTGATGTCGACGAGGAAATTCCTGGCCAGATAGGAGTAGATGATGTCCTGCTCGATGTAGACCATGTCATAGATGCCGGTCTTGGCTTCCATGTCCTTGATGGCCTTGTCGTACATCTGATCCCAGGATGTCGTCTCGATGTCGACCTTGATGCCGGTCTTCTTTTCGAATTCCGGAGCGAGCACGTTCCTGATGTAGTTCGATGGCGGGGTGCTTTCGGTGACGCCGTGCAGTGTGACGCCCTTGAATTTGGCTCCGGCGTCGGACCAGAAGTCAGCCCAGGCCGGCGAAGCGGCAGTAGCGAGGCTGAGCGTCAGCGCAAGCGCGCTAGCCTTCAAAGCATAGTTCATTTTCAATCCTCCCAAAGTGCAGCGAGATCATTTCGCCGGTCTTTTGTGTAGGCCAAAAAAACTTCCAGCGCAACATTTGTTGTCTAAACATGCAAATCATGGATCTATCTCATTGATTTTTGCAGAAACTAATTTCCGCCGGCGGGAGAAATGCAGTGATGAGAAGCGTAAAATATTGCATTGCAAGGTAATTTTGCAAAGCAGCAAAAAAATTACACCAAAAATTATTTGTTGTCTTGCCAAACTAAATGGCATAGCACTGTGCGCAGCCAAAGATATTTTTTGGAGGAAAAGGCTATGCGTCGATTGGGTATCCATTCATTTGTATGGACAGGCGGCCAAACGCAGGAAGGGCTGGAGATGGCCCTCAACAAAACGGCTGAACACGGATATCGCACTATCGAATTTGCCTATCTGCGCCCCGAGAAGTTCAACCTCGATAGACTGGCAAAGCTTGCGCAGTCGCTTGACGTCGAGATTGGCGTGACGATGGGTCTGTCGCTCGACAAGGACGTATCGAGCGAGGACATGTCTGCGGTATCCGCTGGCAAGCAGACACTGGCCGACGCCGTTCGTGCGGTCCGTGATATCGGCGGCAACAAGCTCGGCGGGATTCTCTATTCCGCGCACACCAAGTACAATCGCCAGCCGACGAAGAAGGGCTGGGACAACAGCGTCGCTGCGATCGCCGCGACCGGCGAAGTCGCCAGGCAGGCGAACGTCGACCTCGTGCTGGAGGTTGTCAACCGGTTCGAGACGAACCTGCTGAATACGGCGGCGCAGGGATTAAAGTTCATCGCCGAGACCGGATCGGAGCATGTCCGTCTCCACCTCGACACGTTCCATATGAACATCGAGGAAGCCAATCCGGCCGCGGCGATCCGTCTGGCCGGCGACAAGATCGGCTACTTCCACATCGGCGAGAGCAATCGCGGCTATCTCGGCGACGGTGTCATCAACTTCGATCTGATCTTCGACGCCCTGCTCGACATCGACTACAAGCGCGACGTCGTGTTCGAGAGCTTCTCGACGACGGTCGTCGACGAAGGCCTGTCGCTCGCCTGCGCGATCTGGCGCGACACCTGGGAGGATAATGATCCGCTTGCCGCGCACGCGAAGCGCTATATCGAGCTGAAATATGACGAGGCCAAGCGTCGCCGCGCCACAAACGCGCGGCCCTAATTATCCTTCTGACAGCCTGTTCCAGTCGTGTAAGGGTTGGGCCGACTGAAGGGAATTGAAATATGAACGACACCGTCTCCATCGGAAGTTCGCCGCGCAGGATCCGACAGAACAATATCGTCGCCGCCTTGCAGACGATCTACGCCCACCGAAGCCTCAGCCGGGCCGACCTGGCCCGGAAGCTCGGGATGAATCGCTCATCCTCGGGAGAGATCGTCGCTGAACTGACGGAAGGCGGGTTCGTTCAGGAGTCGGACGAGAGCGGCAAGCAGCGCCTGGAGCATTCCCGTGCCGGCCGTCCGGGCATCATGCTCGAACTGGTCCCCGATGCCGCATTCTTCGTCGGAATCGAGATTGGCGTCGAGCATATATCAGCTGCAGTTGTCGATCTCTCCGCCGACGTCCGGGCATGTCGGAAAATAGCGTTCGACACACCATCTTCGACGGTGGAGGAGGCTGTGTCGCAGGGCGTCGAGCTGATTGTCGGCGCGATGGCGAAAGGGATGATCGGACGGTGCAAGGGTCTGGGCATTTCGGCGCCGGCCCACATCCGGCCGGACGGAATTGTCACTCTCGCCCCCATCATCGGCTGGCGAGACGTGTCGTTGAAGGAGATTGGGCGGTCAGCTTTCCCGGCGGCCGTGCCGATCGCGGTCGAAAACGACGCCAATGCCTTTGCGATCGGTGACAGCTATCGTCACGGTGCGGCAGGCGTGACCCTGTTCCTGCTGATGGAGACGGGCGTCGGCGGCGGCATCATGATCGATGGCAAGCTATTCCGGGGCGGCCACGGTCTGGCCGGAGAAATCGGCCACACTCTGGTGCCGGGAAGCGGCGGTCAGAAGTTTGAACAGCTGATCGGTCGCGAGGTGCTCATCAGGCAGTATCGTGAGGCCGTCGGACGTAAACACGCTGATCTGCAGGAATTCCTCGGCGGCGTTCGTGACCGTGTCCCGGCTGCGGTCAATATAGCCGAAACCTGGTCGCGCCATCTCGCATATGCATTGCTGCAGGCCTGTCGTCTGCTCGACCCGGACAGGATCGTGCTGGGTGGCTCCGTGGCGTCTCTCTACCCGATGGTGGCCGCCCGCGTGGCGGTCCACATGTCGGAGGGCCAGAATATACCTTTCCCCACGCCTGAGATCGTCGTGGACGATGATGCGGAATTCGGTTCCGCCTTCGGAGCGGCATGCATGTTGCACCAGCGCTTTCTGTCATTGGAGAGCGAGGAGTTCGGCAGCGAGGACGGTGCGCCGGTCCAATCGGCGACAAGTTGACGACAAGAACGATCGAAAGCAGGATTGCAAATGACTTCAGTACTGGCTCCGGACCAGCTTGGTCCCACGGTTTGCGTAGGGGAGATCCTCGTCGAGATCGTCGCCACGACGGTGGGAGACGGTTTTCTCGAAGCCCAGCCGCTCGTCGGTCCGTTCGCGAGCGGGGCGCCGGCGATCTTCATCTCGCAGTGCGGCCGCCTGGGCGGCAAGGCCGCCATGGTCGGCGCGGTCGGCGATGACGATTTCGGTCGTGTCAATACCGATCGCCTCAAACGTGACGGCGTCGATGTTTCCACGATCTCGATCGATCCGGACTATCCCACAGGAAGCGCGTTTGTTCGCTACCGCAAGGATGGCTCCCGGGATTTCGTCTACAACATCGCCACATCAGCAGCTGCGCGATTCGGCTGGTCTCAAACGGTCGGCGATCTCATCAATCGGAGCGGCCATCTTCATGTGATGGGTTCGGCTCTGTCTGTCCCCAGTGCGCGCGCGGTGATCGACAAGGCGGTCGACATCGTCAAGGCCCGCGGGGGAACGCTCTCGGTGGATCCGAACATTCGCAAGGAATTGAAGCTAGACGCGGACACCGAGCGCCGGTTTTCCATGCTCGTCGCCGCCGCCGATCTGCTTCTGCCGTCCGGAGAGGAACTTGAGCGTGCCGCAGGTGTCGAAGGCGAGGCAGAAGCGATCCGCCGCTTGTTCGAGATTGGCGTCAAGGAGATCGTGCTGAAGCGCGGAGCCGAAGGCGCGACCTACTTCGGCAGGGAGGGAGACCGCATCGACGCTCCGGCATTTGTCGTTCAGGAGGTCGACCCCACGGGCGCCGGCGATTGCTTCGGCGGTGCCTATCTCACCTGCCGGCGGCTCGGAATGTCTCAGAAGGAAGCGCTTACCTATGCCTCGGCCGCTGGCGCCCGCAACGTGACGGTCCTCGGTCCGATGGAAGGTGCCGGCACTCAGCAAGAACTCGATGCGTTTATCGCTTCAACGGAAAGGCGCCCGTGATGCAGGTGCATCTCAACGAACTGGCCAAGGTGAGGATCGAAGGCCACCCAAGAGGCGTGACCTCCGTCTGCTCCGCCCATCCGATCGTGCTTCGAGCCGCACTCCGACACGGGCAGCGAGAGGGAAGCACCGTCCTGATCGAAGCGACCTGCAATCAGGTCAATCACTTCGGCGGCTACACCGGAATGACGCCAAGCGACTTCGCGTCCCTCGTAATGAAGATCGCGGCGGAGGAGGGGTGCCCCGAAAAACTCATCGTTCTCGGCGGCGATCACCTCGGCCCCAATCCTTGGCGCGACCGCCCGGCGGAAGAGGCCATGGCCGAGGCGGAGAAGATGGTTGCCGCCTATGTCGACGCCGGATTCCGCAAGATTCACCTCGACGCCTCGATGGGCTGCAAGGGCGAGCCGGTGGCGCTCGACGACGAAACCACGGCGCATCGTGCCGCCCGGCTTGCGGCGGTCGCCGAGGCCTCGGCGAAGAAGAGCGGCGGCGCAATGCCGGTTTACGTCATCGGCACCGAAGTGCCGCCGCCAGGCGGGGCCGATCATGCCCTGACAACCATCGAACCGACGGCTGCCGCAGCGGCGCTGAAGACGATCGAAGTCCACCGCCGGATCTTTACGGAGGCAGGACTCAGGCAAGCGTTTGGACGGGCCATCGGGCTGGTCGTTCAGCCGGGTGTCGAGTTCGGCAATCACAATGTCATCCTTTATGATCACAGCAAGATAGACGCGCTGAAATCGGTGCTGACCGACGAGCCGCAATTCGTCTTCGAGGCCCACTCGACGGACTATCAGGGGACCCGGCCCTTGACCGAACTGGTGGAGGACGGGTTTCCCATTCTGAAAGTCGGTCCCGAGTTGACCTTCGTCCTGCGCGAGGCGCTCTATGCGTTGGATGCGATCGCGTCGGACCTCTTGTTCGACTACGGCCAGCGTCCGCTCTATGCCGCAATGGAAGCGCTGATGCTCGATCAGTCCGGCAATTGGAGCCGTCACTACCACGGGACAAACGCCGAGATGCGCTGGCTGCGGCACTATTCGCTGTCTGACCGCATCCGCTATTATTGGGCGTCGGCTGAAGCACAAGAGGCCGTCCGGCGCCTGTGCGAGGCCCTTCGAGGGCAAACCGTACCGCTGCCATTGCTTTGGCAGCATATGCCGGCCGCGCAGGATTTCGCAGATGCGCCGCTCGATCCGGAACAGGTTTTGATCTGGAGAGTGACGAAGAGTCTCTCAGACTATCACGCCGCCTGCGGCGTCGGGAAGAATTGACAATCAGGATCAAGACAGGAGGAAAAATCGATGAACGAATTGAATGGGAAGATTGCGGCGGTCACGGGCGCAGCATCCGGAATAGGACTTGCTTCGACGGAGGCAATGCTCGCCGCTGGCGCGACGGTTGTGCTGGTGGACCGCGATGAGAAGGCCCTTGAGAGAGTTTGCGCCCGTCTTGGCGAGCGCGCTATTCCGCTCAAGATCAACTTGCTGGATCCCGGCGAGTGTGCGGGATTACTCGAGGGCATTCTGTCGAAGACCGGCAAGCTCGACATCCTGCATGCCAATGCAGGGACCTATATCGGTGGCGACCTGGTGGAAACCGACCTCGATACCATCGATCGGATGCTCAATCTCAACGTCAATGTCGTCATCAAGAACGTTCGAAATGTCATTCCGCACATGATCGAACGTGGCACTGGCGACATTGTCGTCACCAGCTCGGTCGCCGGACATTCGGCGATTCCATGGGAACCGGTCTATTCGTCATCGAAGTGGGCGATGACGTGCTTCGTCCAGACGATGCGACGCCAGCTTCTGAAAAGTGGCATTCGTGTGGGGTCGGTGTCTCCAGGACCGGTGATCAGCGCTTTGCTCGCGGACTGGCCGGAGGAAAACCTTCGCAAGGCCAAGGAGGCCGGGGCTCTGATCGAGCCCAAGGAAGTCGCCGACGCGATCATCTTCATGCTGACCCGGCCGCGCAACGTCACCATCCGTGATATCGTGGTGCTTCCAAGCGCCTTTGACATCTGAAGGAGCCGAACATGAGTTACCAGCAGAAATTTCGCCTCGACGGCGAACGTGCGGTGGTCACAGGTGGAGGGCGTGCGATCGGGCTCTGCTGCACTGAGGCGCTGGCGGAGGCGGGCGCCGCCGTCGTCGTCATCGAGCGAAACGAGGCCGACGCTGAGCAAGCGCTTGCGCTGCGCGACAAGGGGTACGAAGTCGAAGTTCGGGTCGGCGACGTCACAGACGCGGCCCGAATGGACGCAATCGCAACCGAGCTTGCCGATGGCGGCCGGCCGGCAACGATCCTCGTGAACAATGCCGGAATTGGCCAGAGTGGCATCCCGGCGGAAGAGCTCACCGACGCGGATTGGCTGCGCATGATGGACGTCAATCTCAACGGCGTCTTCTGGTGCTCGCGCGCCTTCGGTCGTCCCATGATTTCGATGAAACGCGGCGCCATCGTGAACCTCGGCTCGATGTCGGGTCATATCTGCAACCGGCCTCAGCCTCAGACGGCCTATAACGTCTCCAAGGCAGCAGTCCATCACCTCACGCGCTCTTTGGCCGCCGAGTGGGCGCCCCACGGCATCAGGGTCAATGCTGTCGCGCCCACCTACATCGAGACGCCGATGGTGGTGGCCGTCGAAGCCAATCGCGAGCGTATTCCGCTCTGGCTCGCCGACACGCCGATGGGCAGGATGGGAACGCCGGAAGAGGTTGCAAGCGCCGTCCTCTTCCTCGCGTCGGGCGGCGCCAGCCTGATGACCGGATCAATCGTCAACGTCGATGCAGGGTTCACCTGCTGGTAGTGCTTGCGCGGGCGAGGCGCGAGCGGCGCCTCGCCCGCATGGGAAGGCCGGCTACGGACAAATCAACGAATGTGGAAACGTTACCACATTTTCTTGACTCGCAATTCTGCTCTGTTTATTCGAATGTGGAAACGTTGCCATATCTGGGAGGAGCATAATGAAATCCGCGCGGTTGAACCGACTTTTCGGCGTGTCTGGAAATTGTTTTGACGTTGCTATCGATCACGGCATGTTCAATGAACGGACTTTCCTTGCCGGCATCGAGAACATGAAGACTGCCATCGAGGTGATCGCGGAAGCGGCGCCGGATGCCATTCAGCTGCCGCCGGGGACGGCACCCCTTCTGCAGGCTATTCCCGGCAAGCAGCGCCCGGCACTGGTGCTGCGCACCGACATCGCCAACATCTATGGCAATCCCTTACCGTCTCAGCTGTTTTCAGAGATGATCGACAGGGCGGTGGAACAGGGCGTTGCATTGGATGCGGCCTGTGTCGTGGTCAATCTCTTGATGCTGCCGGACCAGCCGGACGTCTATCGCGCCTGCGTGCGGAATGTGAACAGCTTGAAACGCGAATGCGAGATCTACGGCATGCCGCTGATGGTCGAGCCGCTTGTCATGCGGGACAATTCCAAGGGCGCCTACATGGTCGACGGCGCGATCGACAAGATCCTGCCGCTTGTGCGCCAGGCCGCCGAACTCGGCGCCGATATCATCAAGGCCGACCCCTGCGACAATGTCGAGGAATATCATCGCGTAGTCGAGATCGCTCAGGGCCTGCCGGTACTCGTGCGCGGCGGCGGGCGCGTTTCGGATCAGGAAATCCTGATCCGCACCAAGCAGTTGATGGAGCAGGGCGCCCGTGGCATCGTCTATGGCCGCAACGTCATTCAACACAACAATCCCGGCGGCATGACGCGGGCCTTAATGGCGATCGTCCATGACAAGGCTTCCGTCGAGCAAGCCTCGCTGCATATTGCCTGACGCGCCTGGGGAGGAGATGTCATGACGAAAATATTCCGCTTCGGCGTCATCGGCTGCGGTCTGATGGGGCGCGAGTTCGCGAGTGCTGCGGCGCGCTGGCTGCATCTGTCCGATGTGAAGGCGCGACCGGAAATCGTCGCCGTCTGTGATACCAACGCGACGCTGCTCGACTGGTTCAGGCATCATGTGCCGACTGTTCGCCAGTTCACCGCCGACTATAAGGAGCTTCTGGCCAATCCTGAGGTCGATGCGGTCTATTGCGCAGTCCCGCATGTGCTGCACCAGCAATTCTACATCGACGTCCTGAAGGCGGGAAAGCATCTTCTCGGCGAAAAACCCTTCGGCATGGACGCCGCTCAGAACCGGGAAATCGTGGCGGTTCTTGCTGAGCATCCCGAACTCCTGGTCCGCTGCTCGTCGGAAATGCCTTTCTTCCCCGGCGCACAGAAGGTCATCGCGCTCGCAAAAAGCGGCGAGATGGGGGATATTCTCGAAGTCGAGGCGGGTTTCCTGCACTCTTCGGATATTGACCGGCAGAAGCCGATCAACTGGAAGCGCAGGGCCGAGATCAATGGCGACTATGGCTGCATGGGTGATCTCGGCATGCATGTGCTGCACGTGCCGCTGCGTCTCGGCTGGCGCCCGACGACCCTGCATGCGCAACTGGTCAAGAAGGTTACCGAACGTCCCGACGGCAAGGGCGGCATGCTGCCCTGCACTACCTGGGACAATGCCACGATCAGCAGCCGCGTACGCACCGGGGATCAGGATTTCCCGATGGTGCTGAAAACCTGGCGCATCGCGCCCGGCGAATCCAACACCTGGTACATCAGGGTTCTCGGCATGAAGAAAAGCGCCTTCTTCAGCACGAAGTCGCCACGCCAGTGGCAATGGATGGACTATAAAGGCGGTGCGCAGGCCTGGAGCACCGAGGATCTCGGCTATGGCTCGCTGTTTCCAGCCATTACAGGCAAGATCTTCGAATTCGGTTTTGCCGACGCCATACAGCAGATGTGGGCGGCCTTCGTCGATGAGCTTGCCGGCGGGAATGCGAACGGTTTCGGCTGCGCGACCCCGGCGGAGGCGCAGGCGCATCATGCGGTCCTGACGGCTGCCCTCAAATCCGGTCGCGAGGACGTCGTGGTGCCGGTCGCGTATGATGGGGCGTCCGTCTGATGCAGCGCTCCGAGATCAACGCCGCGTTGCGGCGGGCAACCGAAACTCTCGAGCGCTGGCACTGGTCCCTGCCGGCATGGGGGTATTGGATGGCGGCGGATTTTGCCTCTCATCCGGAGGCCTCGGCCTATTTGCGCGCCCATCAGCTGGGTTGGGATGTCACCGATTTCGGCTCGAACCGGTTCGCCGAATGCGGCCTCGTGCTGTTCTGCCTGCGCAATGGCATCGTTGATGTCGAGGGGGAGCGGACCTATGCCGAAAAGCTGCTCTTCGTTGGGGAAGGGCAGGTCACGCCGACGCACCGTCATGCGGCGAAGATGGAAGACATCATCAATCGCGCCGGCGGCGATCTCATCATCGAATTCGCCGCAACCGATGCCGATGGCAATGTGCTGACGGAGGATGTGACGGTTCCGGTCGACGGGCTGCCGCGCCGGCTCGCTGCATGGGAACCGCTGGTTCTCCAGCCTGGCCAGAGCGTGACGATCCACACCGGGATTTACCACCGCTTTTACGGCAGGAAAGGGGGCGGACCTGTCCTTGTCGGCGAGGTCAGCCAGGTCAACGACGACAACAACGACAATGTCTTTCTGGAGCCGATCGGGCGCTTCGCCGCGATCGAGGAAGATGAGCCGCCGCAGAGACCCTTGTGGAACGAAGGAGTCAGCTGATGCGAGCCGGGGAGGAGGTTTGCGATCGCGACAGCCAGAAGCAGGGCGGCATCGTCTGCGCGGGAAACTTCATTGTCGATCGCGTCCACACCCTGTCCTATTGGCCCGTACAGGGCAATCTCGCGCATATCCTGCACCAGGATCTGGGCGTGGGCGGCGGGGCGGCCAATGTCGTCACCGATCTGGCCTCGCTCGGATTTCCCGGAAAGCTGGCGGCGGCCGGATGCATCGGCGCGGATCAGGACGGGGAGATAGTCAAGGGCCGCCTTACGGTTGCCGGCGTCGATGTCGGTGGGTTGACGGCGCTTGCCGACCGGGTGACGGCGCATACGCATGTCATGAATGTGCCCGGCCAGAACCGGACCTTCTTCTATCATGGCGGCGCCAACGATGCCGTGACGGATGAGCTTGTCTCACCAGCAGCCTTCGCCAAGGCCGGCTATCGGCTGTTCTATCTCGGTTATCTCATGCTGTTGCCGGGTCTCGAACGGATTGGCCCCGACGGTCGTTCGGGAGCGTCGCGCCTGCTGGAAGCCGCACGCCGCGCGGGGCTGACGACCTGCGTGGATTTCGTATCGAGCGAAGACCCGGAATTTGCGGCCAAAGTCGGCGTCGCTCTGCCCTTCTGCGATTTCCTGATCATCAACGAGATGGAGGCCGGTCGGGCAACCGGCGTCATCGTTCGTGATACGAAGGGAGATTTGATCGAGGCGGGGATTTTGGAAGCGGGCAAGCGCCTGCTGGCCGCAGGCGTCACCAAAGGCGCGATCATCCATGCGCCGGAAATCTGCTTCTGGTTTGCATCAGGCGCCTCCCCGATCATGACGCGTTCACGACCCGTCGATCCCGATGACATCGTCAGTACGGTCGGCGCAGGAGACGCCTTCTGTGCCGCCGTGCTCTACGGCCTGCATGAGAACTGGCCTGTCGAGCATATTTGCGCCGTTGCCCATGCGGCGGCTGCGCATTGCCTCGCGGGTGCGACGGCCACCGACGGCATCCCCGACATGTCTGTGCTCCTTCGGGAGGCGCAGGAGGCGAGCCCGCAATCCGCATAGCCCATTGGCGTCGTCTCAGGAGAGGGCGGTTCCAATCACCATCCAGTCAGAATGGAGGAGCACACATGAAGCTATTCACTATGGCAGCCGCGCACGGCACCCTTGCCGGCGCAGGTCCGAGCGGGGAGGCAGTGCGATGACCCATACGGAAACGGCGCGGCTCTCGGGCAAGGTGGCATTGGTCACAGGGGGAGCGAGCGGTATCGGCAAAGCAGTATGCGAACGCTTCGCCGCCGAAGGCGCTAGGGTTGTCGTGGCGGATCTCGACGGTGAACGATGCGCACGGGTGGCGGAAGCGATCGGTCCGCATGCCTGGGGTGTGGCGCTTGACGTGACCAGCCAGGACAGCATCGAAGAAGCTGCACGCTTCGCCATCGCCACTGCCGGCAAGATCGATATCCTGGTCAATGCCGCAGGCATTTACGAGGTCGAGTCCATTCTGGAAATATCCCGGGAGCGCACCGCTAGGGTATTTCAGGTCAATATCGAAGGCGTGATTTTCATGACACAGGCCGTTGCCCGGCACATGGTGGAGAGAGGGGAGGGTGGACGCATCATCAACTTCTCTTCCCAGGCGGGGCGTCGGGGCGAAGGACCTGCTGTGGCTTACTGCGCTTCCAAGGCGGCCGTCATCAGCATCACGCAAAGCTGCGCTCTGGAGCTGATCCGTTACGGGATCAATGTCAACGCCATCGCTCCCGGCGTCGTCGATACGCCGATGTGGGACGTCGTCGATGCAAAACTGGGCAGCCGGGAAGGTTTGAAACCCGGTGACGTCAAGCGCCGCGTGGCCGCCGCCGTTCCCGCCGGACGATTTGGCGCGCCCCAAGAACAAGCTGCAATGGCCGCCTTCCTGGCCGGGCCTGATGCAGCATACATCGTGGCGCAGTGCTACAATGTCGACGGCGGCAATGTCATGAGCTGAACGCTTGAGCCGCGCGTCGCAGGCGGCTTCATCAGCACGATAGGCAATCGAACTTTAGGTCTGGAGGAGTGGAATGAAGGCTGTACGCTTGGAGTCGATCGGGTCTTTGACCATGCGCAACGTTGAGAAGCCGGTTGCCGGGCCAGGCGAGCTGCTTGTCCGGGTGGCAGCCGCCGGCATCTGCGGTTCCGATCGCCACATGTATAAGGGCGAATATCCGACTGCGATCCCCGTCACGCTGGGCCACGAATTCTGCGGCATCGTGGAAGAAATCGGCGATGGTGTGACACGGTTTGCCGGCGGGGAGCTCGTGACGGTCGACCCCAATATCGCCTGCGGCATCTGTCCGGCTTGCACGCAGGCGCGGCCGAACCTGTGCGAGAGCTTGACTGCCATCGGCGTGACGCGGGATGGCGGCTTTGCGGAATATGTGGCGGTGCCGCACGCGCAGGCCTTCAGGTTGCCGGCCGACCTCGATCCCGTTCACGGCGCCTTCAGTGAACCGCTGGCCTGCTGTATCCACGCCATCGACAAGGCAAGGATCCGTCCGGGCGACAGCGTCGCGATCCTCGGCGGGGGCGTGATCGGTCTGCTGATGGTGCAACTGGCCCGCCTGGCGGGGGCGAGCGAGATCATTTTGATCACGCGCCAGCAGTCGCGACGCCAAACCGCTCTGCGCCTGGGGGCGACGCACGCCTTCGACCCGGCCTCCTCGGACACGATCGCTTCCGTGCGAGAGGTTACCAAAGGCGGCACAGACGTGGTCATCGAGTGCGCCGGCGTGCCCGACACGCTTCAAAGCGGTCTGAGGATGGCGCGGCGCGGTGGCACATTCGTGCTTTTCGGGGTCACGCCGGCAGGTGTCGAGGTGCCGGTTCTGCCCTTCGATCTGCTGGTGAACGAAGTCGATATCAGGCCGGCCTACCTCAATCCTTTCACCCATTCGCGCGCTGCTGCAATGGTAGCAAACGGGGCATTGGAGCTGGACGCGCTGGTCACCAAAACCATCGGTCTCGAGGAGGTCGCCGACGTGGTGGGCAACGCGCCATTACCGGGCGAGATCAAGGTCATCGTCCGACCCTAGCTCACGTCGCTCATCTCCGATCGACACTGCCGCTCAGTTGCGGACGGGGCCGGTGGAATCACGCTCGATCAGCGTGACCGGCACTTTTACGACCGCGCCTTGAGATCCGTCCCCTGTCTGGTGCTCCTCGATCAGCGCTTCCAGCAGCCGTGCTGCCTGCCGCCCGACATCGCGGATCGGCTGCGCGACCGTTGTCAGCCGCGGAAAGACATAGGCTGCCTCCGGCAGGTCGTCGAAGCCGACGACCGAATAGTCGTTCGGAACGGAAAATCCGCGATCCTGAATGGCGTGGATTGCGGCAATCGCCGAAACGTCGGTTGTGCCGATGATCGCGGTGACCTCAGGTCGAGACGCCAGCAATTCTCGCGCCAGTCGGTAGGTTTCCGCAAAGCTGTGCTCTTCCGCCATCGCCACGATGGCAGGTGCGATGCCATCCTTGGCCATTTCCGCCGTGATGCCCTGAAGGCGAAGCTGGATAGGTTGGCTGTGTGCCGGCGCGCCGACGATGGCGATCGCCCGGTGGCCGAGGTCGATCAGATGGCGCGCCATCAGCCGTCCGCCTTCCGCATGATCGGCCATGACAGCGTCGTCTGCAATGCCGTTCAGCTCGCGGTCAATGGCGATGATCGGAATGTGGGCGTCCCTGAGCACTCCGAAATGCTCGATACTGCCGAAGGCGCTCGCCACGATGACGCCATCGACGCGCTGGGCGAGCAGCATGGAGATATAGCGCACCTCGTGGTCCATGTTTTCCGCCGTGCTGCAGATCAACGTCTGATAGCCGTGCTGGAACAATTCCTGTTCGATGGCATGGGCCAGGATGCCGAAGAAAGGCACTTCAATCGACGGCAGCATCAGTCCGATCATCCGGCTTGGTGCACCCCGCAGCATACGTGCACCCTTGCTGGGCGTGTAGTTCAGTGTTCGGATAGCCGCCTCGACCCGGTCCCTGAGCTCAGGCGAGGCATAACCGCTGTTGTTGAGAACACGCGAGACCGAAGAGACTGACGTTCCTGCAAGCTTAGCGATATGTCTGATGCTGGTCGTCACGTGCTCGCATTTCTTTCTCTACGGCGCCGCGCGTCTTTTCAGACGCGCATAGGACGCTAGCACAGGAGCGGTCGAACATTCATGAGACGGGCTGCTGAAGTTCACCTTCATTTCATCATCCACTAGATCACTAGCGGGACGCCGCATCAAGCGCGCCGCTGGTGCACTCCCGTGCAGGCTCAGCAAAGACTTTTCCAGGTGCCGAATATTTTGGCGATCACTTTCCCGTTCTCGCGTCGCAACTGCCCATGGACAGTTCTTTGCTCG
Organism: Rhizobium sp. P1_B8; assembly: GCF_056406515.1. Lineage (NCBI taxonomy): Bacteria > Pseudomonadati > Pseudomonadota > Alphaproteobacteria > Hyphomicrobiales > Rhizobiaceae > Rhizobium > Rhizobium sp. P1_B8. The sequence continues at coordinate 188,249 of NZ_JBFTZZ010000004.1, forward strand.
TCGGAAAAATCAACAAGGTCGAAGAAAACGCTTTCATTTCGTTCGATATTTCCCAGGAAGAAGACGTCCTTACGGACTGCCGGCCCCTTGCAGGGAAACCAGTTTTCCAAGGCGCGATCGGCGAGAGCCTGATACTCGGCAAAGTAAAATAGTCCCGCGCCGTTGAACTCCTGCGAGGCGCTGGGATCAAACCGAAAAGTTCGGAGCACTTTGTTGGCGAGGACGGAAAACCCGAAATGCGTTGCTAACCGCCCATTCCGGATGCCTGCAGCGTTCTGGGCCAGAAGGCTGGGCTGGAACCGCTGTCCCGGCGGCTCAGGCAACGTCACACGCGCTATCGAGTGATTGTTGTCTTTGATCGTTCTGTAAACGAAGGTTGAGATGAGTTCGACCGCGCCGACGCTTCGTCCGTGGACAGACAATTCATGTCGGGTCGAAGTCCGGGTTCGCGAGACTGCGGACAGTCTCGAATGGATGGTCAAAATATTGTTCGCCTGCACGAGGTCGAAACGTGCATCCGTAAGTGACGTTGCACAGATCGCGGCATAGGCCTCCTCTCCGTCGGCCGTTCTGAAATCCGCATTGTCGATCCCGAGATGACAGGCAAGCATCAGCCAGTGACGATGGCCGAGTTCCTTCATCAGCCAGGTCTCCGATAGCCCGTTTCCATTCAAATGGGGCATGCCGAGCAGCATGTGCGGATCAAGGGCACGTTCCATCAGGTCGCGTGCCGAAGGCCCCGTGGGCGGAAAATCGAGAAGGGCCGCGCTCATGATCAGGCGCTGACCGATTGCTTGAGAGACGATGTCTGCGCCGAACGTCGAGCTGCCAGATGCCCGACCACATGTTCGGCATCTCTGCCGACGCTGAGGAACCGGCCCGAGCCCCAGGTCCAGAGCCAGGGAAGTCCCAGCACGTAGACGCCATCGACGGCAGTGACGCCGCGGCGATGAACGGGATAGGCGTTGCCGTCGAAGATCGGCAGTCCGACGAAGGACCAATCCGGGCTGAATCCCGTGGCCCAGATGACCGAGGTGATCCCTACCGCCTTCAGGTCGAGTTCGGCGATCTCCGCCTCAGGCTCCCAGACGGGGATATAGGGGGACCCGGCCGGAGCCTCGATGCCCTTTTCGGCGATGTGCCGGTCAATCAGGGCATTGATGCCGTTGTAGACACGGTCAGCGCCGTCGAGATTGGCCTTCAGGTTCGGCTCGAACAGCATCCGGCCGGCGGCGACGCCGGACATGCGGCCATAAAGCGCCATGCCCTCCAGCGCGAACTTGCGCAGATCGATATCGCGTCCGCCGTCGCGTCCTGTCAGGTAATGGTTGGTGTCGTGCTTCTTCTTCGTCATGCCATCATGTTCGACCGTGATGTCGTACTGGCCGATATCGGAAAGCCAGTCGACCACATCGCGACCGCGATAGAACCGGGCGCAACGCGGCGCGTTGCCGGTGACGAGATGCACCTTGCGGCCGGCAAGATGCAGATCCTCTGCAATCTGGCAGCCGGACTGGCCGGAGCCGACCACGATGACGCCGCCGTCCGGCAGGTGATCGGCGCTGCGGTAGGCGGCGGTATGGATCTGCATGATGTCCTCCGGCAGGCGCTCGCCAGCACGCGGAATGGCCGGATCTGCATAGAGGCTGGTGGCGATCACCACGGCATCGGCGGTCACCGCGCCAGCCGAAGTCTCGAGCCGGAAGAGGCCGCCATGCTTTTCGAGCGAGGTCACGCTGGTTTGCTCGAAGACCGGCGCATCGACCTTTTTCACGAAGCGATCGACATAGGCGAGTATCTCGTCCTTGACCATAAAACCGTGCGGATCCGTGCCATCATAGGGATGGTCGGGAAGCTGGCATTGCCAGTTCGGCGTCACCAGGCAGAAGGCGTCCCAGCGTTCGTACTTCCACTTATGCGCAACGGTCTTCTTCTCGAAGACCACGTGATCGATGCCGTGCCCCTTCAGATAATGAGAGGCCGAGAGCCCGGCCTGGCCACCGCCGATGACGACTGCACTGTAATGGCTCTTGAGGAATGGTGTGGTCATGGTGGGTCCTTTCAAAGGATGAAGCTTTCGCAGCGGACTTCGGCCCCTGCGTCGGTGAGATAGGGAGTGGCGGCCTGTTCGATGCGCGACAGCTGGCCGAGCGCCAGGGAACAGGGATAGCCGTATTTCGCCTTGACCCTGTCGCTGGCGATGGTCAGTGCCGTGCGGCTGCGATCGAGAAAGTCGGACAGCGGATAGCTTCGGCCCTCGGCGAAATAGTCCTTGATTACCAGCGAGGGCGAGTAACAGGTCTCCTTGCGGCCATCCGGCCAGGCAATGACGAACCGCATTTCAGGCATGGTTGGGCTCCAACAGACTGTGATAGCGGGCAAGATGGGCTATTGCCGTTTGGTGCCAGCCATGGCGGGCGGCAACCTCGAGACCACGGGGAATGATCTGCTCGCGGATCGGTGCGACCAGCGCCAGCGCCATGCCCTCGGCAATCGAGACGGGATGGTGCGGATCGCACCAGATCGCATCGCCGGGACCCAGATATTCGGTAAAGGGCGCAATCGAGGACGTCACGACCGGAATGCCACTGGCCATGGCTTCGAGAACGACGAGGCCGAAACCTTCCTTGAACGAGGGAAATACCAGCGCATCCGCCAGCCGGTAGAGGCTGGGCATGTCGGTATCTGCTATCGGACCGGTGATATGCACCGCCGCGGCGTCCCGACCGAGGCAGGCGAGGCAAGAACGGAACTCTTCCTGATAGTCGCCATGGTCCAGGAGCGAGGCGCCCCCGGCAATGACGAGCTGGGCATCAAGCCGGATGGCGCGGACCTGACGAAAGGCTTCGAGAATACCAAGGGTGTTCTTTCGCGCCTCGATGCCGCCGACACTGAGGAAGATCGGCCCGCTTCCCAGCTGCAGCCTGTCGCGCAGAGCGACCTGCTCCCCGCTCCAGGCAGGCGAGAAGCGGTTGGTGTCGACGCCATTGCCGACTACCACCGCATCAATGCCGCGATCCTCTCTCAGCTTGTCCCGCCAGAGGCGGCTGACGGCGAAGACGATATCGGCCGCGTCGATCGCGCGATCTTGCAGAGCCATCAGACGCGGATCGGCGAACTGGTCGATGTGGTGGACAGTGCGGGCAAAATTCGGGATCAGGCCCTCCAGCTTGAGGGTTGCCAGCGCATTGCCGGAAATGCCGTCATGGGCGTGGAACAGGTCGAAGCCATTGGTTCCGGTTCTTCGGAAGTAACCGACATAGTCAGCAATCCGCTGCTCGACCATTTGCGTCATGTCCGCGGGTGCCGGCCGCACGGCAATGCAGGCCGTGCCGCAGGAGGGCTGACGAAAGAAGCCCGCCCCCTTGGCATCAGGCGCATGCAGGACCACCTCATGACCGAGCGAGGTCAGCGCTTCCGAAAGCTGCATGGCATGAACCACGCCGCCACGCGGGTTGGTGGAATGGCTCAGCATGGCAATGCGCAGGGTTCGGTGCGGCGGGAGGCTCATGCGGCGACATCCTGCCGACCGAGCTGCAGCAGGGGTGTTTCGGCATGATCGCGCACCACTGCACGGCTCTCGCCATCGACCAGTGCGACCTCGGCACCAGCCACGACTGCGCCGATGACCGCGGCGCTGATGCCGCGCGCGGTGAAGCGGGTGACGACATCGGCCGCATGTTCCGGCGCGACCGAGAGCAGATAGCCGAAGCTCGGAAAGGTGACGAGCCAGCGGTCAAGGCTCACACCGGCGGGCAGGGGAATGGCGGTGACGTCGATATCGATGCCGACATGCGAACATTCGGCCAGCATGATGGCCGTGCCGATGATGCCGCCCTGACTGATATCCTTCGCAGACAGCGCCAGCCCGGCCTCGGCGATCTCGGGTAGCAGCTGGAGGTCGCCGCGCAGGCGCGCCGGCGCGGCATCGGTGGCGGCTTCCCAGTTGTTGAAGGGTTCGCGGTAACGGCCGCGATGGTCGATCGCTGCAACCAGCACATCGCCCGGCTTTGCATCGAAGCTCGTCAGCAGCTTCTTGGCACGACCGAGAATGGCGACCGACAATTGGCCGCGTTCGGTGCGGATATTGGTGTGCCCGCCGACGATCGGCACGCCAAAGGCGCTGGATGCCGCCCGCATGCCTTCGATAACGGGTGTCGCGCCAGCCTCGCCATTGGCCCAGACGGCATCAACCACGGCGATTGGCCGGCCGCCCATAGCAACGACGTCGGAGATATTGACCATGACGCCGCACCAGCCGGCGAACCAGGGGTCGGCGGCGACGAACTCGTTCATGAACCCTTCGATGGCAAAAAGCAGATAACCGTCGCCATCGCGCAGCGCGGCGCAATCGTCGCCGACGGCAATCTGCTGCCCTTGCAGGCCGAGCCTTGCCGCGATAGTGCCGATATCCTGCTTGGCGGCGATGCCACTGCTGGTCGAGAGTTTTGCCGCCAGGGTCTTGATGTCGATCGCGACCATTCTCACGCCGCCTTTCTGGAAAGGGCGGTGAAGCCTGCCTCGGGTGTGACGCAGGGCGGATAATAAGCAAGGTCGGCCTTCATCCTGAGATGCGGCTTGCCGTAGACCTCGAACTCCTCGATCACATCCCAGTGCAGCCTGCGAAACAGCAGACGGTTCTGAACCTGCACATTGGCGAGAAATGTGTGGCATCCGATCGCATTGGCGGAGGATACGGCGAGCTTGATCAGGGTCGCCCCCAGGGCGCCGATCTTGCGAAAATCCGGATGGACCGCCAGTCGCGAGCCCCACCAGAGGCCGGGTTCGGCCTGATGGATGCGCACCGTTCCGACCAACTGGTCGGCGGCAATGCCGAGCATGGAGAGAGCCACGATCGGGATGGCGTCGTCGTCGATCGCGTCGCGGTCATCGCCTTCGAAGATCTGCTGCTCCTCGCAGAAGACGGCACGACGCAGCGCATGCGCTTGGCGGCGCTCCCAGGCGGAGGTTGCGAACTTCACCTGGAATTCGCTCGAGCGATAGGGAGCAAAGGCTTCGAGCATCATTTGGTGAGCATCCTTTCATAGGTGGAAAGGGCGGAGCAGGCGCCGCATTTGCCGCAGCCGGCTTTGATGTCGACGGCCTTCAAGCCGCTGGCGACCAGCATCCTGGACAAGGGTCCGAGGATCGAGTGCATGAAGTCGGGCCTCGGCGCCGGGTGGCTTTCGAGCGGCGTGCCGGAGATCGGTACGAAGGGCACGACGAAGGGATAGACACCGAGCGCAACCAGCTTTTCGCAGATATCCAAAATGGCTTCACGGCTGTCGCCGAGACCCGCCAGAATGTAGGTCGAGACCTGGCCGCGCCCGAAAACCTCCACTGCGGCCCTGAACGAGGCCATGTATTTGGCGATCGAGACCTGCGCCTTGCCCGGCATGACGCGGGCGCGCACCTCTGGCGTCACGGCTTCCAGATGCATGCCCAGTGCATCGACGCCGGCCTCCTTCATGCGGGTGAACCATAGATCGTCTTCCGGCGGTTCGCATTGCGCCTGGATAGGAATGTTGACGGCCGCCTTGATGGCGCGGGCGCTGCCGGCGAGGATCGCAGCGCCGCGGTCGTCGCCCTTCGGCGTGCCGGTGGTCATCACCATATGCTTGACGCCGTCCAGTTCGACGGCGGCCCTGGCGACTTCCGCGAGCTGCTCTGGCGTCTTGTGGGCGATAGTGCGGCCGGCGGCCAGCGATTGGCCGATGGCGCAGAACTGACAGGTCTTGGTGCGGCTCTGATAGCGGATGCAGGTCTGCAGCACGGTGGTAGCGAGCACGTCCTTGCCGTGCAGAACGGCGATCTGCGAATAGGGAATGCCGTCAGCGGTCGAGCGCTCGTAGAAGCGCGGGCGCAGGGGAAAGGAAACCTCGCCCAGCACCGTGCCATCCCGGCTGATACGGCTGTGGCCCATCTCGTCCGGCTTTTCCACCAGATAGGGGCTCTCGAACGCAGGTGCGGTGTGAACCGGCACCATCACCGTCATGCCGTCAATGGTCAGCGCCTTGTGGTCGGAAGGTCCGGCACCACCGCGGCGGCTTTCATGTCCGGCTTTGGGGTCAACGAGCCGGGCTCCGTAGGACTGCAATTCGTTGATCAGAATCTCGGTCGGCAGACGTATCGTATTCTCCATCGAAAAAGGTCCTTGCTTCGGCTGTGGGGAGGGATGGCTGGGAGGTGGTGACCATTGGCGCCGTGGCGCGGCCATCCATGACAAGATGCAGCAGCTCGGGTCGGGCATAATGGCCGACCGAATCCATCATCCGCTTGCGTTTGACGATCAGGCTCATGTCGAGATCGGCGATCAGGATGCCTTCGCCTTCTGTGAGCGGCGGCACGACGTGTTTGCCTTCGGGCGAGATGATCGCGGTCATGCAGCCGCCGCGCAGCGCCTTCTGCAGGCCGGCGTCGGACGTGATGGAGGCAATCTGCTCGTCGGTCAGCCAGCCTGTGGCATTGACCACGAAACAACCGCTTTCCAGCGCGTGGTGGCGGATGGTGACTTCCATCTGGTCGGCAAAGATCGGTCCAACCATCGAGCCCGGAAACTGGGCGATATGGACATCCTCGTGCTGGGCCATCAGGGCGTAGCGGGCCAGAGGATTGTAATGCTCCCAGCAGGCCAGCGCCCCAACGCGTCCGACGGCGCTGTCGACCACCTTCAGGCCGGAGGCGTCGCCCTGGCCCCAGATCATTCGCTCATGAAAGGTTGGGGTGATCTTGCGACGCTTGAGGAGGAGCGTGCCATCGGCATCAAACAGCAGCTGGGCATTATAGAGCGATCCGTGGTCACGCTCGTTGACGCCAAGCGCCACGACGATGCCATGCTGGCGGGCGGCTGCCGAGACGGCATCGGTGGCAGCACTCGGCACCGTGACGGCTTCCTCATAAAGTCGCACATGCTCCTTGCCGGAAAGAACCGGCGGCAACACGAAAGAAAAATAGGGGTACCAGGGGACGAAGGTTTCGGGAAAGACGATCAGCTCGGCGCCTTTGGCGGCGGCCTCACGAATTGCGTCCAGCACGCGGGCCAGTGTTTTCTCGCGCGAGGTCAGATCCGGCGCGATCTGCGCAGCGGCAACCCGGACGCTCGGTTTTTTCTCCATGACGAAATCCTCGATTGACGGGTGGGGAGGCGGAGCCGCTAAGGCTCCGCCCTTTTATTCTTTGGGGCGCCTGATGCTCAGAGCGTCCAGGTATCAAGGATGAAGGCGCCGTCGCGGCGATGGATCAGGATCAGGTCGAGAACGTCGAGCGGACTGATCGGCGTGATGCCGGGGATCAGCGCGCCTTCGCCATGGCCGTAAAGCGCCTGAAGGGCAAAACGGCACGCATAGACTTTGCCGCCTTCTTCCATGAACTTGACGATCTGGTTGTTGAAATTCAGATGGCCGGGAAAGGCCTCCGCCCCGAGCGTCGGAAAACCGCGCTGGACGCCGAGCGTGACGCCCGGGCCGTAGAGAAGGACCGAGGTTTCGAACCCCTTCCGCTTCAGGCGCGTCGCCTGCAGCAGGTTGACGAATCCGATCGATCCTTCGAAGGCCACTGTATGGAAGGTGACGAGGGCCTTTTCGCCTTCGCCGGCCTGTACGTCCTCAAAAACCTTGTCCTCGTAATCGACAAGAAAGTCGCCTTTTTGATTGGCTGGCTTGGTCACTGCGGGCATGGATGGCTCCTTGATTGAAATCCGATCCCCATCCGGGGAGCATCCATCCAATTGCAAGCGCTATGCCAGATTGATTATGCGCAAATAGCAGTCAAATATGACGATAATGCATTCAATTATGCTATCAATAACGAAAACGAAAATTTTAGAGCTAATTTTCTGAGCGACGGCGTGCAAAAATCGAATGCACGAAAGCTCAAAACAGGTGCATTCAATTAGTCGTCAATCATTGCAGGAAGCATTAATACTTGCCCGGCGCGGGCCAGGATCGAAGCCGTTGTCCGAGTTGAGGCCGCCTTTCCGGCGGCGTCGCAATTCAATGGATGCGTCTCGGTTCGAAGAAGGGCTACGCGTCAACAGGCATTATCGCATCAATCGAAAAAATCTAGCTATATTGAATGCAATCAATTAAAGCGGTTGGAAACCGTTCTTCCGCCGACAGAGGATATTTGGAGTCCGTTCTCGCCGATCACGGTCGTATCGTTCTTTTCAGAAAACAGGAGAAACTAATGAGTCATAAACCCACGATCATTCTGGTGCACGGCTTTTGGGGCGGGGCCGCCCATTGGGGAAAGGTGATACTCGAGCTGGCGCATAGGGGCTATCAGTCCGTTCACGCGGTCGACCTGCCGTTGACGTCGCTCGCCGAGGATGCCGAACGGACATGCAAGATGGTGGCCCAACAGAAAGGACCGGTCCTGCTCGTCGGTCATTCCTACGGCGGTGCGGTCATCACCGAAGCCGGAGATCAACCGAATGTAGCCGGCCTTGTCTATGTCGCCGCATTCGCCCCCGATGCAGGCGAAAGTCCAGGCAGCATCACTCAACAGCATCCTCCTGCGGCACTGGCCAATATCGAGCCGGACAGCGACAACTATCTCTGGCTGAAGGCCGACAAATTCCATGAAAGCTTCTGCCAGGATCTGCCTCCCGAAAAAGGTGTCGTTCTGGCGGCTACCCAAAAAGCGCCGCTTGCGGGTACCTTTGGTGACGTCATCACCGCGCCCGCCTGGCGGAAGAAGCCGTCCTGGTATCAAATAGCAAGTGAAGACAGGATGATTGCTCCCGAAAATCAGAGGGCAATGTCGGCTCGCCTCAATGCTCGGAAAGTCATGACCTTGGAAGCAAGTCATGCTTTGCCGCAATCAAAGCCTCTGGAGGTCGCGGCTTTTATCGATGAGGCGGCCATGGCAGTCTCAAAGTAAGAACAAGGCGCTTGTGGCGGGGGCGTGAGAATGAGCGTCTCCGCGCGAGCCGCTCGATCATCTGCTTGATCGCTTCCGCCTTCCATGCTCCGGCTTAATCCCTGCTGCGCCGGTATCGATGGGATCATTTCAACTAAACGAGCGATGATGGGCACGCTCTTATCACTGAACGACGAGGGCTTGCTTAACTCTTGAAATCAGAACGCGGGAGCCGTCGGCGGTGAAGTGCCCATAGTCGAATTGGACTGGGTCTCCGCTGTTTGTCCACACCACACAATCTGGATTGCACATCGTCTTATAGGTAGAGATGTATGTTGCCCCGCTTCCGGCCAACGCGTCTTGAATGTCCAGACCGATGTGTTGTCGAGGCACCAGATGATCGGCGGCTTTAAATGGTTGCTTGTCGTAGAGACTGTGTGCGAGCAACCGCGGCAGGGAAGATTTATACTCTGCCACTGGTCCGAAGACGACGATCTTTTTGGCAAACGGTGATAGGTAATCCACCGTCTTTCTGATGAGTTTCACGTCATCTTTTGTCCAGCGTCCAGCCAATACGAGAACATCGACTTTATGGCTCGGCAAGAAATCCTTGAACATGTAGTTCATGAGTTCAATGCAGCGTTCCTCGCCTTCGGCGTCGAGGGTGGGACGACACCCTGATGCGTTCGCTTGAATGACATTGGCCCCCGAAAGCGCCCTTAGCCCGGGATATAGATGAGCGGCGTGACTATCACCGACAAGCGCTATGTTTTGCTGATTGTTTGATAGAGCCAGGCAGGCATCACGATCATATTTTTCGATGCCGTCGTTTGACGTGAGGAAGCATTGTCCACTGCGAAAGGCTTTCGAAGGGTCGTAGTCAGCAAATTCCGCCACCCGTTCAACAGCCGTGTTGTCCTCTTTCATTTGATCGGCAGCGAGTTGCCCGACAAATGCCAGCATTGCTACGGATGCGATTGAAGCAGCTCCGGCGGCTACGGACACGAGAGGTCGGTATCTCATTGTTCGGAACGGCGTTTCGACAAATCGCCACGAAACATATGCGACGATGAAACTCAAAGCGATCGGCACCAATTGCCAGCCATGCTCCCAAGCTCCGTACTGGTTCGAAAACACCCAAATCGGCCAATGCCACAGATAGAGGGAGTACGAGATCAAGCCTATAGCAGTGGCGACCCTCAATGAGAGAAGCTTGCTGACAAGGGTGCTTGGGCCCGTCCAGATGATCAGCGCCGTGCCTGCGGTCGCGGGCAACGCCGTCAATCCGGGAAACTCGGACGTCTTCGACAGCAGCAACGCGCTGAGGCAGATGAGCAAAGCACCGATTGCCGAAAGCACATCGTTGATCCGCGCATCAGAGAATTTCGTCAGTGCCGGTCCTGCGATGAGAGCGCCTACGAGCAGTTCCCACGCGCGATACTGTACAAGATAAAAGGCTGCGGAGCGGTTGATTGGAACAGTGATAATGGAAGCAATGATGCTGACCGCAAAAAGCCCCGCTATGGCCATCCCGGTTGCCCTGCGCCCATATCGGCTTGCCAACATGACGATCAGTGGAAAAAAGACGTAGAACTGCTCTTCGACCGACAACGACCATGTGTGCAGGACTGGATTGAATTCCGAGGAATCATCGAAATATCCAGTTGTAAAATAGAAATAAGCATTTGAGGCAAAAAGCGCGGAGGAAGTGACAGACTTAAAGACCCGCAAGCTTTCGTCAGGCAGCATCGTAAAATAAGAAGCCGCCATCACAACGGCATACATGACCACGACAGCGGGAAGAATTCGTTTTGCGCGGCGACCATAAAAGTTGCCAATCGAGAATCGGCCATCCCCAACGTCAGCAAGAATGATTTTCGTAATCAGGTATCCTGAGATCACGAAAAAAATGTCCACCCCGATAAATCCACCGGGGAGAATGCGGTCAAATCCACAGTGATAAAGAATCACAAAAATTACGGCTACGGCACGCAGGCCGTCGATATCTTGACGATGCGTAATCATTTGGGCCTCGATATTTGGCCTCCCAGGATTTCGTACCGTGAGACCGGTCAATATGCAATCAGCATCAGGGTGAAATGAAAACTACTCGCCTTAGACGGGCTTCTGTCCACAGCGAGAAACGGCCTCGAGAGCCGGCGGAGGGGCCGCAAGGGTCATCGGTGTTTTCGGAGTATTGCTTATTTTACCATTCGTCCGATGAAGCTGGCGAGAAGGAGAGCGATGTCCATCCGCTTCTCATTTCGACGGTGATTCGACTAAAGGGCACATTTTACAGCTGCCTTTCAACGGTTCCACAACTCAGCCCATAAGGCTGACGGGCGATTTAACATTGACTGCCGAAACGCAGCGCGGCATTGCAAGGACGGCTTGCAGGCCAAATTGGGCGAACGTGTGACCAACAGAGTGCCGGAAGGCGATCCCAGGGCAGAGCACGCAGCTGGACGGACACAGTTTCAATCGATGTGGCCGGGACGTCATGGGTCTATTTACATGGATTTCTCAGCGGTCGTTCAGTTTAGGATAATTTCCAGATATTCAAACATCCGCCACACGACCCCTCATTATTAGAAGCTGTAACCGTATCGAATGGAGATCCGATGCCCGCCATCTTGCGAAAGAAAATTCACGGTGCATCTACGCGGGGACAGGTCATCGACGGCGCTCCGGACATCGGCGTCGCCTATCAGGTGTTTTCCGATACGGTGGTCGAAGACGTGATCGTCAAGAATTCTCCCCGCGGCTTCAAATTTCACAATGGCAGGAATCTCGTCATACGGCGCTGTGAGACCGAGAATGTGAACGGCGACGGCATTTACCTAACCATGACGTCGGACGTGTTGCTGGAGAACAACCGCGTCGGCCCGGCGCCCGGCCAGGGGGCGGATTGTTGCCAATTCGCCTACGAAAACGACGATCGCAATGTGAGCTCCAATGTGGTGGTTCGGGGCAACCTTTTTCTTCAGTCGCCGACCAGCACATCCAACAAGGGGGCGCTGGTTTGCGGTAGAACGCGACAATACCTTGTTGAATACAATTTCATCGGGGGGAAAAATTTCTCCTTTTCATCGATCGGCGACGATGCCGTCGTGCGCAGTAACGTCATGCGCGACGGGAAGATGAATGATTATTCCTTCGGGTATGGGGTTGGCGATCAAGTCGACCATGCTGGCCACCATGTTTATGACAACAGGATCGAGAACAGCAATCGTGGCGTGAGTTTGAGCGGTTACTCGGACCAGAGCCTGGCATTTCGCAAAGACATGGATATCCACGATAACGTGATCAGCGAATGTGAGATTGGGTTTTTTGCCAATCGGCCGTGGTCTGGAAGCTTTCGACGCAACATATTCTTGCGGTGCAAGCAGGACATCTTTCTAAAAGGAAACGGCAGAGCGACTGCGGGGGAAATCGAAGACAACTATCTCAACGACGGCAGCTTTCTGAACGTCACGCCGCCGCCGCTTCGCGTCAAGCCGGACGGAAAGGCTTCCGTTTCCTCCGGCGAATGGACATCCGAGCCCGACGAAATCCGCATCCAGTGGCGGAACAAAGGGATCGATATATCAGGCGCCAACCGGCCCTCCATTGCGATCGAGCCTGGCATGGAATTGTCATGCGTATTGCTGGCCCGCAAGGGGCAGAATTGGATGTTGGCGATTGCCGAGACGGCCTATGACGATTTCACGCCGCGTGCATGGCAAGAAAACATGCTGCCTTGGCAGAAGCGCTATCTCTCTATTTAATCGCCACACTGAGGCCAGGCGGAGCCTCCGTGAAGCCTCCGCGTCTCAAGCCTCACGCGGTCTCCGGTTTGCCAACAACCTCGGACGCAGCTCGGAGAGTGCAATCACCGTGTGTGGCCAGAGGATAAAGGGTGCGAGCATCATCCCTGCCTCTGTCATGGATCCAAGCATGATCAGGATGATAATCACGATCTCCTTCCGTCTGGCGCCCGATTGCTCTTGATCGGATTCGACGATTGTCATCTTCCGGAAAAGACGAGTCACCAAAAACACAACCCATGCACCGACACCGGGAATGCCGATATTGAGGGCAAGTTCGAGATAGGTGTTGTGCGTCGACCGCGCGTCGAACGTCACCTTGACATATTCCTCCATGACATCAGGCTGGCGGAACATCGCAAAGCCGTAGCCGGTTATGGGCCTATCCCATATCAGCGGAAACAGCTGTTCCCAGATGTTGGTGCGCCCCGAGAAAGTAAGGTCTTTGCCGAAAGCTTCAGCAACGGCAGAGGCCACACCTAAATAAATGAAACTGGCCGCAAAACCCACAAGAAGAAACAGCAGAGCGACGACAAATGAGCGAAAAAGGCGATTTGGGTAGACGTGGATAATCCGGATAGCATACAGCATGACACTGCCGAACATCGTCAATACAACCGCTGTCGAGGACTTTGTCGCTACAATCAAAGCGAGGAGGCAAAGCATCGCAGCCCATCGAACAAGCGTGCTGTAACGAAGTCGACCTAGCTTCTGCGTCGACAACAGGCAAACAAAGCTGACTGAGCAAAATTGTCCCAATGTATTCTTGTGGTAAAACGCTCCCTTTACCATACCGGCATAGCTGCCGCGCATGATTGCAAATTGCGGGAAAGCGGCAGTATAGAGAACATTGATAAATGCCGCCGCGATCGCAAAACGCCCCAGGATGCGAAATGCTTCCACGTTGCCATAGCGCGCGCGATAAAGAAGCGGCGGGACCGCAAGAACGATGACGGCGGCCAATCCCTTTAAAGATGCACCTTTGTCAATCGAGAAGACGATTGATGTCAGACAGGAAATGGCAACGACCCCGATGAGCGGTGAAATCCTTGAAAAGGTTCTTATGAATTGCCGTTGTTCCAACAGAAAATACAGACCGGACAATGGGATAAGGCTGTAAAGCATTAACTTCATCGGAAGCGGGTCTACCGACGCGCCATCATCGAAATTTGCAGGCAGGCCGTACCACATGCCGGTCGCCCGCCAAAGCGCCGCATAAAATGCGACAGTAAGAACCAGCTTCGCCAGCACGTCTCGCCTGACGCGCCATCTGGACGCAGTGCGCCGACGGTGGCTGCCTTGATAATAGTCTCGTGCTATAGACGCGTCTTGTATCGCCATTAAGAGCTCTTCTATCTCATGTTCGGGGATGTTCCTATTCGAAATAGGACTGAGCCAAAATCACAATTTACCTCTGCCGGACTCTGTATGCGACATGAAATCATCGACACTGGTTTCTGTCTACAATCCATCACAAATCGATACGGTTCGATTGGTTCGCCACTCCCACAATCCAAAACAGCCGGCACGTAGCTCTTTTGCAGTGTGTGTGGTTGGCGTGCAATTCATGAACCAGATCAATAAGTTATTGCTTCAATTTCTGCTTAAGCCGCCATGTGGGCGCCACTCTAAGCCATATTATTCGTCGAATCCAGTTTGCTAAACCTTCCAATATGTCGCGCCAACTGGTCCTAGCCATCCGCTGCCACACGCTCGCAACTGCGTAACGCCACTATCATTCAATGTGGGTATGATCTTGTCCAACTTCCCCGGCGGGTACGATCGCACCCCTGACACGCACGCCGGGAGGTTGGCTGTTGTCGCCAATCGAAACTTCGTTCAGCTCGCGGAACCAAAGACCGAACCCGCCGTTGATAGCCATGCCCAACCGTGTCCGGGAGGCAGGACAGACATGGCACGTCAGACATTCTGGAAAGGCTATCTCAAGCTCTCGCTCGTCACCGCCGCCGTCTCGCTGACGCCGGCGACGACCGAAAGCAACAAGGTCCGTTTCCACGTCCTCAATCGCCAGACGAAGAACCGCGTCGAAAGCCGCTATGTCGATAGCGTCACCCATAAACCGGTGGCCGAGAGGGACCAGGTGAAGGGCTATCCGCGCGGCGAGGACGACTATGTTCTCCTCGAAGACGAGGAGATCGAGGAAATCGGGCTCGAAAGCACCCGCACCATCGAGATCGACAGTTTCGTGCCGCGCGGCTCGATCGATTGGATCTGGTACGATAAACCGCATTTTCTGGCGCCCGAGGACAAGGTCGGGGTGGAAGCCTTCTGCGTCATCCGCGAGGCGATGAAGGCGAATGAGGTCGTCGGCATCGCCCGCCTTGTCCTTTATCGTCGCGAGCGTGCCGTGCTGCTGGAGACGCAAGGCAAAGGCATCGTTCTCTGGACCCTGCGCTACGGCGACGAGGTGCGTGATCCCATAGCCGAACTCGACGATAAGGCCGAGATCGACAGCAAGCTGCTGACGCTGATGACGCAACTGGTGAAGGAAGAGACGAAGGATTGGAGCCCGAGCATGGTGCAGGACCCGGTCCAGAAACGCCTGAAGTCGATGATCCGCGGCAAGCAGAAGAGCCTGAAGAAGGCAGCGCCCGTGGCAAAACCCGTACCGGTGAAATCGACCGGCAACGTCATCAATATCATGGATGCGCTGAAGAAGAGCCTCGCAGCGGAAGGCGGCCAGAAGCCGCGCCAATGAAAAAGTGGCCAGCGATTTTGGGAAACGATATACATAAATCAAAGACTTAAAGCATCGCGGGAATCCTTTGACGCGCTTCAGGTCCCGCGGCTTCGCCGGCGCGACAAACCGTTGTATTCGCGCGAGGTCGGGTGCGCTTGAGATTGCCCATCGCCCGCCAGGGGGCGAGGCCATCTCAGCTTGCCTTCTTGCTGCGGCTGTCGCCGCGCGCCGGCGCCTTCTTCTTCGCCAGGGCCTTCTTTGCTGGCGCCTTGCCGCTCATCTTGGCACTCTGGCGCAGTGCCTCCATCAGGTCGACGACCTTGCGTTCCGGGGCCTGTTTCTTCTTCGGTGGCGCCCGGCCTTCGATCTTCGCCTTCACCAGTTCGACGAGGGCAGCCTCGTAGCGATCCTCGTACGTGCTCGGTTCGAAGCTGCCTTGCTTGGTGCCGATGATATGGCCCGCAAGCTCGATCATTTCCTTGTCGAACTTGATGTCGGGGATATCCTTGAAGACCGTATCGGCAGAACGCACCTCGTGGTCGAAATTCAGCATCGTCGCGACGATGTAGTCGTCATGCGGACGGATCAGCAGCGTCCGGATGCGCCGGAAAAGCACGGCTTCGGCCAGAGCCGCGACCTTGCCGTCACGCATGCCCCTGGCGATCAGCGACAGCGCCTCCTCGTCATGTTCGTCGACGGGCGCGAGATAGTAAGGGCGGTCGAAATAGAGCTTGTCGATATCGTCGAAGGCGATGAAAGCCTTGATATTGAGGATCTTGTCGCTTTCCGGCATGATTTCGGCGATCTCGTCGCCCTCGATGACGATGTAGTCGCCATTCTCCATCTGGTAGCCCTTGATCTGGTCGCCCCGCTCGACCGGTTTACCGGTCTCGCTGTCGACGAATTGCCGTTCCACCCGGTGGCCGGTCCTGCGGTTGATAATGTTGAAGGAGACGCGGTCAGAGGAGGAAACAGCGGTGTAGAGCCCGACGGCGCAGGCAAGGTCGCCTACCTTCAGATGACCCTTCCAGCTTGCCCGAGCGGCCATTCCATCCTCCGTCGCAAATCAGAGCCGGCTGCCGCTCTTGTCGGTTTCGAGTTCCTGAAATGCCCAGCCGCAGCCGTCGGGTGCGGGATAGGCGAGCAGCGCATCGCCATTGCCGATCTTCTGGCGCGATGCGGCGTCCTTGGCATGGACAATCGCTTCGTCAGCTGTCGCATAGGTTTCCGAAAGTGTGTCGCCGAGCTTATAGGCCCAGCCATTGTCATGCGGCACGACCTGATAGGTGATATCGGCCATTTCGGATCTCCTCTTCTCAACTAAATAGGGTGCATGATGTCGTCGGCTAGTTCCGCTTTGATTTGCGCCGTTCATCGAGCGCAATGATCTTCTCCAGCGATGCGATGTCCTCGCTGGTGACGACGGGAACCGGATCGGCAGCGATGGCTTCCAGCACCGCCTGTGAGACGGCGCCATTTCGGATCGCCCATTCCAGCGTTTCGCGGGTTTCCCGCTCGGCCTTCAGCTGCGCATAGAGCGCAACGATCAGCCGATCGCGAGCATCCATCCGCCGGCCTTGGTTATCCATGCTGCGGACGTCAGGCATTGCAATCCACCTTTGTCACTGATTTCGTTCAGGTGTATTCAACTGATGACGGATGGAAAGGTTCCGAAACCCATGGCGGCGTTTGCCATTGCCGCCTCGGGCGGAAATCACCATCTGCAAGATATTCGCAAGAGGATTTCAACATGGCCGATCTCAAGGCTCGTCCCCGCCCGACCGGCGCCACCGCCGTTCTCGGCCGTACCGGTTTCCCGCACGTCACCTCCGCCACCAAGGGCGAGATCGATATCGTCACCGCGCCGTCGCAGCCGGGTTTCAATCCGCTCGATCTGCTCTATTCCTCGCTCTCGGCCTGCCTGGTGCTCAGCGCCCGCATCGCCGCCAGCCAGATGGGCGTTCTCGACAAGATCAGCGAGATCACTGCCGAGGTCACCGGCGAGAAGGCGGCGGAAGGCCTTTCGCGCGTCGCCAAGTTCAACATCGCCTTTTCGATCAAGGGCGATATCGACGAGGAAACCCGACAGAAAATCGCCCATGCCGCCGAAGACGAGATCTGCACGGTGAGCAACACCATCCGCGGCAATCCCGAGTTCTCGACGACGATATCGGGATAAGGTTAAATCTGCATAATAATTATAGACAATAGAGGGCGGAGGATTGCGTGACCAATGCCCGGCTTATATGCTCGGGCATCGAAAGCAATGATCCCGGCCACCATGCAGCCCAAGCCTCTCCCGACGTCTGAACAGCCCGTCGTCGCCATTATCGGCGGCGGTGTCTCCGGCGCCGGCGTCGCCTATCATCTCGCGAGAGCCGACTGCGGCGAGCGCCCTGCCATCATGGTCTTCGAGCCGCGCGCCGAACTCGGCCGCGGCCTTGCCTATGACACGGCCGATCCGGCCCACCGCATCAATGTTCCCGCCGCCAAGATGAGCCTGCAGCCCGATGACCTGGGCGAATTCCTGGCCTGGATCGAAGCCCGCGACGCCGTCGCCGGCGACCCTGAGGCCAGGCAGCCCGATGGCTCGCTCTTCCCGCGGCGCCGGCTCTTCGGCGAATATGTCGCCTCGCTGCTGAAGCCGCTGCTGGAAGACGGTAGCGTGCGTCATTGCCGCGCTGCGGTGACGGCTGTCGAAGCCCGTGCCGGCCGTTGGTCGATCCGCGACGACAGAGGCGGCGTGACGGAGGCCGATATCGTCGCGATCGCCACCAGCCATCCGCCGCCGGTAGCCCCCGGCCGGCTTGCGAGCCGGCTTGCCGCCCATCCCCGTTTCGTCGCCGACACCACCAAGCCGGATGCGCTCGACGTGATCCGCCCGCATGACCGGGTGCTGGTCATCGGCAATGGCCTGACGGCCGCCGATGTCATTGCCTCGCTGGCGCAGCGCGGGCATGACGGTTCGGTGACCGCGATCTCGCGCCGCGGTCTGCGGTCTCGCGGCCATGCGCCGGTGCCGCAGGAGCTCTTCGGCGATTTCGTCTCCAATGCCGCCCATTCCGCCATATCGTTGTTGGCAGCGATCCGCACTGCCATAAAAGCGGCGAAGGCAGAGGGCATAAGCTGGCATGGCGTGATCGATCAGGTGCGGGCGCAGGGATACGATCTCTGGCAGGCGCTACCGGTTGCCGAACGACGCCGTCTCGTCCGCCATCTGCGTCCCTATTGGGATGTGCATCGTTTCCGTATCGCCCCGCAGGTCGAGGCCGTGCTCGACGCAGCGATTGCCTCGGGCCGTCTGGATATCCTGGCCGGGTCGGTTGCCGATGCGCGCATCGAGGGCGAACTCATTCTTTGCACCCTGCAGCCGCGTCATCAGCGTCAGCTGTTGGAGCGGCGCTATGACGCCGTCGTTGTCACCACCGGCCCGGCGCATGGTGGCATTCTCGAAACCCAGCCCTGGCTCGCGGCACTTGCGGCAAGCGGCCACCTATCGCTCGATCCGACCGGCCTTGGCCTTGCCTGTAACCAGCATTCGCAAGCGATCGGCCCGTCCGGACATGCAGATCCTTCGCTGCTGATCTCCGGCCCGTTGGCACGCGGCACGTTCGGCGAGCTGATGGGCCTACCGCAGGTGACCGAGCATGCGTTCTTCATCGCCGGCGAGATCGCCGAAAAGCTGCGGACCAGCGCGACGAATAGGCATCCTGCCTGATTTTCCACCAATATGTCGCTCTTCGACTGTCCCCGGTGAGCGACTTCTGATAGTCACTCGGCCACCAATTCCCGCCCGGCATTCGGGCGGCCAGAAATATCGAGACCATGTCGCAGGCTGCCTCCACCCTTTCCGAAGCCTCGCCTTCCAATCGTTTCGCCCTCGCGGCGCTGCTTCTCGGCGGGGCGGCGATCGGCGGCTCGCCGATCTTCGTCAGACTGTCCGAGGTCGGACCGATGGCGACGGCCTTCTGGCGCGTGGCGCTGGCGCTGATCCCGATCCTCATCGTCTCGCTGCTGAAGAAGGATGCGGGGCCAAAGCCGCAGAGCCTTTCCGACTATGGCATGCTGATTCTGCCAGGCGTCATGCTGGCGCTCGACCTGGGCGCCTGGCACCTTTCGCTCACCATGACGTCGGTCGCCAATGCGACGCTGCTGGCCAACCTCGCACCGGTTTTCGTCACGCTGATCGCCTTCCTCTTCTTCAGCGCGAGGATCAGCCGCATCTTCATGCTCGGACTTGCCGTGGCTCTCTCCGGCCTCGTCATTTTGAAGGGCGGGCCCGCAGCCATTGGCAACGGCGATTTCAGCGGCGATGGCATCGCGATGATCGCCGCCTTCTTCTATGCCTGCTACATCCTGGCGATCGGCAGGCTGCGCAGCCGGTTCGATACGATCCGCATCATGTTGTGGAGCACAGCCTGCGCTGCGGTCTGCATCTTTCCGATCGGCCTGATCTACGAGGGCCATATGCTGCCCGCAACCGTCTACGGCTGGTCGATCGTTTTCGGCCTGGCCTTTATCAGCCATGCCGGCGGGCAGGTGGCGATCACCTATGCGCTGGCCTATCTGCCGGCGGCCTTTTCCTCGCTGACGCTGCTGTTGCAGCCGGTTGTTGCGGCCATTCTCGCCTGGGCGTTGCTCAACGAGGCGATCGGGACGATGCAGGCGCTCGGCGGCGGCGTCGTGCTGGCCGGCATCATGGTTGCCCGCCGCGGTTGATCGTCAGCGATTTTCCTGCAGCAGCCATTTCTGGATGATCGGAATGTCGGCATCGCCGAGATCGTGGCCGCCGGGGATGACGTCGGAATCGACGGTGGCGCCTGAACTCTTCAGCCTCTCTTCCAACTCGCTCGCATATTTGCCGTAGGCATCCGTCTTGCCGCTGATGACGAGCAGGTCCGTGCCTTTCAGATCGGCATGCGGATAGTCGCTGAGCACAGGCATGGAGCGCAGCAGCACCGCCTTGTGAACCAGGTTCGGGTGCAGGTAGAGCAGCGAGTTCAAAAGGTTGGCGCCATTCGAGTAGCCGACATAAACGACCTTCTGAGGATCGAGCCCGTAGGATTTGACGGCGCCCTCGATGAAGGCCGCGAAGGCCTCCGCCTCGGTCTTGATGTCGTTCTGGTCGAAGGAGAAGGGAGTAATGCGCTTGTACCAGCGTGGAAACCCTTCCTCCGTCGCCCGGCCGCGCACGCCGAGCAGCGTCGCCCGCGGCGCCGCCTTGTTCAGCAGCGGCATCAGCGTCGTCTCGTTGCCGCCGGAGCCGTGCAGCAGCACGAAGACGCTGCCATCGGGGTCCGGGGGCGTATAGAAGCGATGGACGAATGGCAGCTCGCGATAATTGATGCGCGGCTGACCGGGCATTGAAAATTGCGGCAGCATCACCTTCAGGTCATGGAGATTGGTGATGGCTTCGGGTGGCGCGAAGAGCTTGCCCCCGAGGGCGGCGTGCTCTTCGTCCACGGTCATGCCCGGCTTGTCGGTCGCAAGCTCCACCAGCGTGCCGCCGGGCTCGCGCGCATAAAGCGAGCGGAAATATTTGCGGTCGTGCATATTGGTCGGCGACGCGTCGGTCGCCTCGAGCGCCTTGCGCACCGAAAGCAGCGCCTCCTCGTCGGCGGCGCGGAAGGCGACGTGATCGACCGTGCCGGTGCCCGGCGCACCGGACCAGAAGCCACGTGCATCGCGCACGTCGATAATGTCGCCGGACTGCGACACCAGCCTGTCGATCGTGCCGCGGCTGGCCTGCAAACGGTAACCGAAATGGCTCTCGAGGAAGCTGCGGCTTTCGGCGGGCTTCTCCGTCAGCATGGTGGCGCCGCGCACCCGCTGGATGGCATGCTCGACCGGGATCGAGGCGCCGTCCCAGGCGGCCGGCGATACCAGGTTCTTTGCGCCTGCGAGCTTGAGGATGATGTTATCTGGGTCCTTCAGCCGCAGGACGGGCTCACCGAATTCGTCGGCCGGGCCCTCTGAGCGCAGGCCGAAACTCATGGCGCGCGTCAGCCAGTAGCCGATGCTGGCAGGGTCGATCGACAGCGATATTTCGCTGATCTGGCCATAGCCGGCCCGGCCGGGCGCGCCATCTTCCCAGGCGAGGAAGGTCAGCAGCGACCCCGGCGTCCCTGCCGCATCGCCATAGAAGAGATGAAGTTGCGTCGCGTCCTCGTAACCGGCTGTCTGCTTGACGAGCCGCATGCCGAGAAATCCCGCGTAGAAGTCCACGTTCGCCTGCACCTTTCGGGTGACGGCCGTGACGTGATGTATGCCTGATACCATCGAGAGCAGTCCTGATTGAAGCGGCGTCGTCAGGAGCGCGAGTATGAGAGCTGCGAAGGTCATACCGTTGCCAATGACGATCGCTTAGTTTTGTTCCGCACAAAGCGCAAGCGAATCGCCGCGCTGCAACAACTCCAAATGTTCAACATCTTCGAGCGCCTCTTCCAGTTGCTGCAGGGTCGGCGGCTTGACCATATAGGCGCGCGCGCCGAGATTTCTGGCCCGTCGCATGTCGCTCTCGTCGCTTGACGTGCTGAGGATGCAGACGGGAATTTGCTTGAGGCGGACGTCGGCTGAAAGCGCATGCAGCACCTCGAAGCCGTCCATGATCGGCATGTTGATGTCGAGCAGCATCAGGTCGATCTGCGGCACATCGGCGATGCCTGCGCGTTCTTCGAGCAGCCGCATTGCCTCGCGTCCGTTGGTGGCGACATGCAGGTTGAAATTCACCTTCTCCCGCCGCATCAGCTTGATCTTCAGAATCTGGATGTCGGCCGGGCTGTCTTCCACCAGCAGCACCTCGGCCAGCCTGCCCGAACCTTCGCCTGGCTGCTCCGCCGGCTTGGCGCTGTGCGGGATGACCGACGCGGCAGGCGGCGTGGACCTCACCTCGGCGAGCGGCACTTCGAGAATGAAGGTGGCGCCCGGCCCATTTTCCGCCTCGCACCAGATCGAGCCGCCATGCATCTGCGCGATGCGGCGGCAGATGGCAAGGCCGAGCCCGGTGCCTTCGATGCCACGACCGACGAGGCGCTTGAACGGCTGGAAAATCAGTTCGCGATGCTCCGGATCGATGCCAGGCCCGTTGTCACCCACGGTGAGGCGGCAGATATCGCCCTGCGCTTCGCCTATGATGCTGATCTCCGGAACCTTCTGCTCGCAATAGCGGATGGCATTCGACACCAGGTTCTGCAGGAGCTGGGTCAGCAGCGTCGCATCGCCCATGACCTCCGGCAGCGCCCCGCGGATGATGACGGCGCCGCGGCTTTCGGTCTGCTGACGCAGATTGTCCTCTACCTGGTCGAGCACGGCCGATAGCGAGACCGGCCTGAGCTCCAGCCCGCCGTAGGCCTCGAGCTTGGTGAAACCCGAGACTTTGACGATCAGGTCTTCCATATGGTCGGCGGCGCTGAGTACGTAATCAAGCAACTCCCGGTCTTCGGCCGGGAGCGCGGCAGAGCCGTGCAGGATGCGGCTGAAGGATTTGATCGTCCGGAGCGGCTCCTTCAGATCATGGGCCATGGCGCGAGTGAAGATCTCCAGCGATTGTCGCTTCTGCTCCAGCTTTGCTTCCAGCATGCCGTGCATGATGGCGTTCTGTATGCAGCGATGCAGTGTTTCAGGCGAAAGCGAATCCTTTGTCAGATAGTCGCGTGCCCCGCTCTTCATCACCTCGACGGCGACGGTTTCGTTGCCCTGGCCGGTCAGCATGATGACGTTGGCGGCGGGGTCATCCTCCAGGATATCGGCAAGAACGCCGAGCCCGTCGCGCCCAGGCAGCGAATAGTCGAGCAGGATGCAGTCCGGCCGTTTCCGGCCGTTCAGTGCAAGGCCCTCTTCGCCCGTCTCCGCCTCCACGACGGTATAGGCGGTGCTGGAAACGCGGCCCAATATGCGGCGATAGACCTCGCGATCGTCGATGTTGTCGTCGATGATGAGAATGGAGCAGTGTTCCGCCAATCTGTCAGTCCTCGAGCGGCAGGATGGCGATTTCGAACCAGTATTCCTTCAGCCGCTGGATCGCGGCGAAGAGCCCGTCGAGATCGACCGGCTTCTGCACATAGGTATTGGCGCCGAGCGCATAGCAGCCTTCGATGTCACGTTCGTCGTCGGAGGTCGTGAGGATCACCACCGGGATCTTGCGCCAGCCGGCATTCGACTTGATCGCCTCCAGCGTCTTGCGGCCGTCAAGGCCCGGCATGTTGAGATCGAGCAAGATCAGTCCCGGTTTCGGCACCATCGAGGCGAGCATGTCGAGCGCTTCCTGACCGGAAGCCGCCCAGCGGATCGAGTTGCGCAGGTTGGTGCGTTTGAAGGCGCGCATCGTCGCTTCGAAATCGTCTTCGCTGTCTTCGACGATCAGGATCGGTTGCGTGTCACGCTGCTGCATTTTGCCCCTCGCGCTTTTTTCCCAAGGTGAAATAGAATGTTGTGCCGGTGCCGACCTCGGATTCCAGCCAGATATCGCCATTGTGCCGCGCGATGATCTTGCGCACGAAGGTAAGGCCTGCTCCGGTGCCGTCGTCGGAATCCTGCGACTTTTCCAGCCGCTTGAAAATGCGGAAAATATCCTCGTGGAATTCCTGCGGAATGCCCTTGCCGTTATCCTTAACGAAAAACACGTTGCGGGCAACCGTGCCGTCCTTGCCGACGAACCGGTCGAGGTAACCGATCGAGACGAGCGGCGCCGGCTTGTCGTTGTATTTGATCGCATTGGTAATGAGATTGCGGAACACTTCGGTCAGCCGCGGCGCGTCGCAGACCACCTCCGGCAGCCGGCCGTCAATGATGACCTTGGCATGCCGCTCCTCCAGCAACAACTCCATCGTCGCGACGACATCCTTGACGATCAGGCCGATATCGGTGCGTTTGACCGCCAGCTGCTGACGCCCGAGCCGGGAGAAATAAAGTAGGTCGTTGACGAGTTTCTCCATGCGTTGGCTGAGACGCACGAGCCGGTTCAGCCGGCGCACGCCGTCCTCGTCGAGCTTGTCTTCATAGTCCTCCAGAAGGAAGCGGGAGTGGTTGTGCAGGCCGCGCAGCGGCTCTTTGAGATCATGCGAGGCGATATAAGCGAATTCATCGAGGTCGTGGTTGCTGCGCTCGAGCTCGGCCGTATAGGCCTCGAGCTGGGAAAGCGTCGTTTTCATCCGTTCTTCCTGCCGGACGCGCTCGCTGATGTCGCGCACGATACCGACGAAGGTCTTTGTCTGGCCGGTGACGACGGCGCTGATGGAAACATCGATCGGAAAGACGATGCCGTTCTTGCGTCGTCCGGAGACCATGCGCGTCGTGCCGATGATGCGCTCCTCGCCGGTCTGCCGGTAATGGGCGAGATAGCCGTCGTGCTCGGAATGGTAGGGTTCGGGCATCAGCATCTTGATGTTCCGGCCGATGGTCTCCTGCGGGGAGTAGCCGAACATGCTTTCAGCCGCCGGATTGAAATTCTTGATCGTTCCACGTTCGTCGATGACGACGACGGCATCAGGGGTGCCGCGCACCAGCGCGCCGAAGCGGACGCGCTCGCCTTCCAGGTGATGGGTGTTGCGCCTGAAATAGTAGACGAGGAGCGCGATCAGCCAGAGCGTGGCAGCCGTAATAGTGCGGTTGGCGATCTCCTGCCAGAACGCCGCCTCATTGTGCCTGACGGCGAAGAAGCCGAGCATCAACAGCACGGTGCAGGCAAAGGCGAAGAAAAGCGGCGCATTTCTGTTGCCGAACCAGAGCGCCGTCAGCACCAGCGGCACATAGAGGATGCCGTTGGCGACACCCAGCGGCGTATAGAGATCGACGAGAAGGCCGGTGAAGCAGACCGCGGCCGGGATCCAGAGCGGGATCTGCGCCCGGTTTGCCGGCTGCATCCACCAGGAGCGGGCGAGAAGCCCCGAGCCGAAGATCACAATGCCGATCGCCGTATGCAGCGCCATTGCCGCATAGGGACCCCAGCGGTAACCCTGTTCGGCATCGGTGACATAGCCGGCCAGCGCGATCATGCCGAGCGTGACAACGACGTAGCTCGTCAGTTCCTGCACCACCTGGCTTTTTTTCTCCATGTGGAGCGAGAGCAGCAGCGAAAGATTGGCGAGCAAGAAGACCAACGCCGTGTTCGGTCCCATGCCGCCGCCGATCTTGGCGATGAAATCGGGCGGAACCAGGAAGCGCGTGATCAACACGTCGACATTGTGAAAAGTCCGCCCGATCGTGACGATTTCCACGAGCCGGGCCGCAGCGATCGCCGCCGCAAGCCCCGCCGTGATCGTTGCCGTCACCCGAAAGCGGCGGGCCGCCAGTGTCGAGGCGGCAAGCCCCACGCCGGAAAGCACGAAGCACAGCGCGGTGTTGAAGGCCATCGACGGAAAGCCAGGAACCAGCGAAATGACAATCTCGACCTGCAGCAGCCAGCCGGCAAGGGCAGTCACGCCGAGAAGGAACATCAGGCAGCCGACCGCAATCGCAAAGGCACGGTAGTGCCGCCTTGGCTGGTCCTGCAGGTCCACGTTGCCCTGATCCTGCACCCGTGTGTCCTCCTTCGGTTCGCGCGGCCATCTTTTCCGAAATCGAGGAATACTCAATAGGCAAGGCGGGGCGGTGCCACGCTTTTTGCGAAATGATCTGCGATGAGGTATATCGAATTTCAGTGGAACCGCGATATGGTGATGTCGAAGGACAGCGAGGTTCATTCGAACAATATCCAAATTTCGGTGCTAGATGACCACCCTATTTTATGTCGACGACAGCAAGGATGACCTCTTCTATCTCGACTATATCTGCAGAAAGCAGCAGATAGACGTCGATCTATTCTGTTTCTCCGCAGCCGAAATGGCGCTGGAGGCGCTGGAGACGCGCGCGGCGGAAGGCAAGACACCGCCTGACGTGCTGGTCGCCGATCTCTACATGCCACTCGATAGCGGCATCGGCCTGATCACTCGGTTGCGCCTGGATGATCGTTTCAAGGCGATGCGGCTTGCTATCTGCAGCGGATCGGATGCTGCCGAGGACCGCGCGCGCTCACTCGATGCCGGCGCCGATGTCTATCTGGAAAAGCCACTTGACCTTGCCTCGATCATTCTCAATCTTGAGATGTAGAATACGGCGAAAGCCGGATGACCTGTTCCCCCTCATTCGTCCAAGCCATATGACGAACCGCAATTGACAAGGTCGAGGACGCATCACAAGATGCAACCGGAGCGAAGAATATGGAACGCAAAATAAGCGCTGAGAGAACCGATCAACCCGCGTTCGCCGCCACGAACATCAGCCAACCCCTTAGCTGAATGGGTCTATCGGCTCTCTCGCGCTTACGTCTGGCACTGCCTTCTCGCATTCATGGATGTTGAATGCAGGAAGAATACGATACCCAGGTAAGAACTACTGCCCCTCAGTAAAATCTGCCCGTGCATCACCTGTCGTTGAGATAATTGATGATTTCCGCCTTACATATCGAAAGTCCCCGTTTTCGATATCCCTCATCAACCGTCTCGCAATTTTTGTAGCTCTTCGCGTTTAAGACGTATATCCCAAGATTTCGGGATTAGAGGTATTGGCGGGAGGAGAGGAAGAGTTGGAATGAGCAATGCCCCGGCAATTCCCTTTCATGCCGGACCGGAGCTTAGCCGGGCGATCAACCGCACCGATTTTTTCCGTCTGCTGAAGTCGGCGGCGCAGCATTACAACTTCAACAATTTCGCGCTTGCCCGCATTTCCGAGGCTTCGGCCCCTTTCGGTGAACGTGATATCGTCATCACCAATGTCGCTGAGCGACGTGTCGGCCTTTTCATCACGACGTTGAAGGAAGCGCTCGGGACCGTCCGGGCAAAGAGCGCCCAGTTCCTGGCAACGCCGGTCCATGGCAGGAGCGCACAGCCGGAAGCTTACCCGTCCAATCTTGTTTTCAACGAATTCCTGAGCGGCGTCTTTCTCTTCATCCCGCTATTTACGCCGGAAGGGCGGCGATATTGCCTCGTGCTCAGCGGCGAGCGTCAGGAGCCGGATCAGAGTGAGATCGCCGACATGCTTCTCGACGCCATGCGCATTTTCGACAAGCTCTACGAGGAAATCCTGACGCCGGAAATGTCCGGACGGCTGACCCAGCGCGAATCGGAAATCGTCAAATGGACGAGCGAAGGCAAGACGTCGGCGGAAATCGCCATCATTCTCGGTCTGTCCGAACATACGGTCAATTCGCACATCACCGCGGCCGCGCGCAAACTTGACGCTGTCAACCGCGTTCATATGGTGGCGATCGCCTTGAGGAATGGTTTGGTTTCGTGAAGTTGGTTTCGGGATTGGGGAAATGAGACGATGATCACCGAAACGAGCCGAAGGAACACTGTCAAGGTTCTCTTTGTCGATGACGAATTCATCGAATTCCGTGCGCTCAAGAAGAAGATCGCCGATCTCTCCGAGCCGGCCGTCGAGGTTGAATATTCGCCATCGATCGGTGACGCGCTGGAAAAGATCCGCTTGGCGCGCTTCGATCTCATCCTGCTCGACAACCGCCTGCTGCCCAATGCCGATTTTCGCGAAACGGTGCCGGAGCTGCGGGGCATCGGTTACACCGGCCCGATCGGCGTTGTCTCGACCGATATATCGGGCGGCTATTTCCAGGAATTCCCGGATTACGGCGTCGATTTCCGCATCGGCAAGGACGAAATCGATGCCCAGGCGCTGCAGCACATCATCCGCGAATATGTGACCTATGACGTCCCGGATTTCTGGAAGGACGATTACAGCATCTAACCATCAAGCGATGGGAAGGCGGATGATGAAACAGCTGCCGCTTGCATCCGAATGTTCGAGGCTGATATCGCCGCCAAGCGCCGTCAGAAACTCCCGCGCCGTCGTCAGTCCGAGACCGGCGCCCTGGACTGCTCCCGGCTTCGGCAATTTCCAGAACGGCTCGAATATCCGCTCCCGATAAGCCGGATCGATGCCCATCCCATTGTCGGCAATCCGGATGAACCAGTCCGTCCCCTCGCGCTCCGCGGCAATGGCCACACGCGGCGACACTTCGCTGCGATAGGTGAGGGCATTGGTCAGCAGATGCCGCAGCACCAGACCGAAGAGGGCAGGGTCGGTACGGATGGAAGGCAGGCCGTCGCTTTCAAGCGTTGCCTCACGGACCGCCGTCTCATCGGTCAGTTCGCCCCAGACATTTTCGGCCAACGCCTGCAGATCGATCTCTTCAGGCGTCACCTGAGGTGTGCCGCCGGCAAGGCTCATCAACGCCTTGGTGAGACGCTGCGCCGTCTGCGCCTTTTCCATGATCATCCGGAGGCTCTGAAGCTGTTCGCCGTCGAGCGTCTCCTCGAGATCGTCGAGCAGCAGCTCGGCATACATGGCGATATGACGGAGCGGCGATTGCAGGTCGTGCGAGGCGGTTGCGAGAAAACGCTTGATGCGCTCCTCGCTGTCTCCGGCAACGGTGGTTTCCGGCGGTCTCGTCGGGTCGGATGACATCTGGCGGTTTCCCCGATCTCAATTGCAGCGCCGCGCGTCTTCTCAGACGCGCTAAGGACGCTCTAACACTTTGAATTGGCACATAATGCAGCAGCCGACAATAGAAAGAGGGCGCCGGCTCTGCAACCGGCGCCCTCTTCAAAGATGCGTTAAATACGGGGATTTAGCTGGCGGACTTGCGCGGGCGACCCTGTTCCGGAGGGATGATCTCGACTGCCGCATCGGTTGCCGGTGCCTTGGCATGGCGCCGGCGCCAGTCGCCCAGGAAGAGCAGGATGGGTGCTGCGATGAAGATCGACGAGGCGCCGGCCACGAGAATGCCGAAAACCATCGGGATCGCGAAGCTCGAGACGGCACTACCGCCCCAGATCGCCATCGGCACCAGAGCGAGGAAGGCCGTCGCATTGGTGTAGAGGCTTCGCGCCAAGGTCTCGTTGATCGACTTGTCGATGATCTCGCGCAGCGGCATCGACTTATAGAGTCGCATGTTTTCGCGCATGCGGTCATAGACGACGACCTTGTCGTTCACCGAGTAACCGACGAGCGTCAGAATGGCGGCGATCGCCGTCAGATTGAAGTCGAGGCCGGTGATCGCGAAGAAGCCGATCGCCTTGGTGACGTCGAGCACCAGCGTGACGATGGCGCCGACGGCAAACGGCCATTCGAACCGTACCCAGATATAGATGAGCATCGCGAAGCTTGCGATCACGACCGACAGGATACCGGCCCAGGCAAGCTCGCCGCTGACCTTTGGACCGATGACGTCGGTGCCCTCGATAGTGGCGGTCGGATCGATCTTGGCGACTTCGGCCTTCAGCTTGGTCACCGCTGCCGTCTGTGCCTCTTCGCCGCCTTCCTGTCGTTGGGCACGAACGAGAATGCTGTTCTTGTCACCGAAGGACTGCAGCGAGATTTCGCCGAGACCGAGGGTGTTCAGGCCTTCACGGAACGTCGCGAGATCAGCCGGGGCGGTGGTCCTGACGGCCATCTGGATGCCGCCGCGGAAATCGACGCCGTAATTGAGGCCGGGATGAATGAAGAGCACGACCGAGGCGATCGAAAGCAGTGCCGAAACGGTGACGCCGAAGAAGCGCGCCTTCATGAACTGGATGTGCTTGTCATAAGGGCTGAACGGGATCAACGGCCGGATATTCAGCACTTTGAGCTTGCTGCGGCGGGTGATCTCGATCATCGCGACGCGCACGAAGGCGACGGAGGTGAACATCGAGATGATGAGGCCGAGCGCCATGGTCACGGCAAAGCCGCGAACCGGTCCGGAGCCGAAATAGAACAGGATGGCTGCAGCAATCAGCGCCGTCATGTTGCCGTCGATGATGGTCGAATAGGCACGGCGGAAACCGGTGTCGATGGCGGCGAAGGCGCTCCTGCCCTTTCGCGTTTCTTCGCGGATGCGCTCGTTGATGAGAACGTTGGCGTCGACCGCAAGGCCGATACCGAGAACGATACCGGCAATGCCCGGCAGCGTCAGCGTCGCCCCAACCAGCGTAAGCGCCGAGAAGGTCAGGATCGTGTGAATCAACAGTGCGATATTCGCCAGGAAGCCCCAGGTGCCATAGAGGACGAAGATGAAGACTGCGACGAGGACAAAGCCGACGATGCCGGAATAAATGCCCATCTTGATCGCGTCGGCGCCGAGGTCGGCGCCGACGGTGCGCTCTTCGATGACCGTCAGCTTGGCGGGCAGGGCGCCGGCGCGCAGCATGGCGGCAAGCGTCGTGGCGCTGTCGGCCGAGAAGCTGCCCGAGATCTGGCCGGAACCGCCGGTGATCGGCTCGCGGATAACAGGCGCGCTCAGCACCTTGTCGTCGAGGACGATGGCGAAGGGATTGCCGACATTCTGGCGGGTAATCTCGGCAAAGCGGGTGGCGCCGGCGCTGTCGAAGCGGAAGCTGACGACCGGCTCATGCGTGTTCGGGTCGAAGCCGACGCGGGCATCCGAAAGGCGGTCGCCGGAGATTTCGACGCGGTCGAGGACCGGATAGGATCGGCCTTCATCGTCCTTCAGCATGGTCACGCCGGGTCCGGGCGCATTGTTCGGCGCCAGCATGTGGAACGACATCTTGGCGGTGGAACCGAGAAGTTCGCGCAGGCGTGACGGATCCTGCGCGCCCGGAAGCTGGACGAGCACGCGGTTGGCGCCGATGCGCTGAATGGTCGGCTCGGAGACGCCGACCTGGTCGACGCGCTGGCGGATGACTTCGAGGCTCTGCTGGACGGCATTGTCGACATTGGCGGAGATGCCGGCCGGCGAGAAGCCGACGGTGATGGTGGCGCCGTTCGCAGTGACATCAAGATCGGCCTGGCCGGCGCTCAGGCCGGTGCTGATCGGGTTGGCGAGCGTCTTGAGTTCGGTGACGGCAGCATCGCTCTGCGAGGCATCGGCGAGCGTCACGACGATCTGGTTCTGGCTGCGGACGACGGCTTTCGGCTGGATGCCCTTTTCGCGCAGCACGCGGCGCGCGTCCTGAAGCAGCGATTGCAGCCGCTCCTTGGTCAGGTCGGCTTCGTCGACTTCCAGAACGAGGTGCGAGCCGCCGCGAAGGTCGAGGCCGAGCGACACCTGCTCATGCGGCAGCCAGGCCGGCACGCGCTGGAGGACGGATTGCGGCAGGACGTTCGGCAGGGCGATCAATAGGCCGAGTAGGATGATCACCGTATAGGTGAACACCAGCCATGGTGAAGTACGCATGTTGTATTCCTTGATATCGAGGGCCGGCGCTCGGGCGCTGGCGGCATGTCGTCAATGTCGGAAGCGCCGATCGGCGCGAGCGTCAGGCAGCGACCGGCGGTGCGCGCGGCTGATGGGTCCTGGAGACTGCGGCGTGAAGCGAAGCTTCGAATGCCGGAAAAGCGGCTGATATGTTCCAGCCGGCGAAATCAAGGGCCGGAGCGGCGGCAAGGGCAGGCGAGCCGGCGTCATGTGCCGTCTGCTTCGGCGCAAGCTTGCGCTCCGTGGCAAGCAGCCCACGCACGGTGTCGCGCGCAGTCAACTGCGGCGGCTGCGGATCTCGACCGGAAGAGGAAAGCGTATTGACGGCAGCGGCTGGCGAGATCACCAGATTGCCGCCGAAAAGCAGGCCGAGATAGGCAAGGATGGCGACGAGGAGAGAAGCGGCGATACGGCTCGTCAGACGGTGCTGGTCCAGCTCCATCTTCTCCGTCCCGGCGATGTCACTCCCGTATCGGCTCAAAAGCGCGCCAATCTCTCATTCTCTTCCCGGCGGAGGGTCATCCGTCGGCATAATTGTATCAGGCCCATGCCCGTCTTCATAGGGCACACTCTCATGATGCACTTGGGCGAGCCGGTCAACCATGCCAAGCGCGATTTCACGCTCGCCCATGATGACGGTGTCGGCGCCATAGTGCTTCAGCTCATCGACCTCGGCGTCGGAATGGGCGCGGGCGACGATGAGGATCGACGGATTGACGCCGCGCGCCTGCTCGGCAATGCGGCAGGCCTCGAAGGCGTTGGGGATGGCGATGGCAATGCTGCGGGCGCCGGAAAGATTGGCAAGGTCGAGCGTTTCCCGCATCACTGCATTGCCCGCCAGGGTTTCGATACCCTGCACCTTCAGCTCGCCGATGCGCTTGTCGGAGTCCTCGATGACGAGAAAAGGTGTGGCTGACGACTTGAGATTCTGTCCGACGATGCTGCCAACCCGCCCGTAGCCGACGAGAATGGCGTGGCCGCTGAGAGCCGTCGGGTGCACCTCGTCATCTTCAGACGCCATCTCCTCCTGCGCTGCTATCGCATCTGCAGCGGGAGCAGGGTCCGCCACGACGTCTTCGCGCTTTGCACCATCCAGCAGCGGCCGCATGCGGTCGCAGAGGAAAAACAGCAGCGGATTGAGGATGATCGAGATGATGGCGCCGGCAAGGATCAGATCGCGGCCTTCCTCCGGCAGCAGTCCCAGTTCGACGCCGAGGGCGGCGAGGATGAAGGAGAATTCGCCGATCTGGCCGAGGCTGGCCGAAATCGTCAGCGCGGTGCCGAGCGGTTTCTTGAAGGCGAGCACGATCAGGAGCGCTGCGACTGACTTGCCGATGACGATGATGAAGATGGTGGCAAGGATCGGCAGCGGTTTGTCGATCAGGATGTTCGGATCGAACAGCATGCCGACAGAGACAAAGAACAGCACGGCAAAGGCGTCGCGCAGCGGCAGGCTTTCCTGTGCTGCGCGATGGCTGAGCTCGCTTTCGGCAAGCACCATGCCGGCAAAGAAGGCGCCGAGCGCCAGCGATACGCCGAAGAGCTTTGCCGCTCCGAAGGCGACGCCGAGCGCGATCGCCAGCACTCCAAGCCGGAAGAGCTCGCGCGAACCGGTATGGGCGATGCGGTGCATCGTCCATGGAATGAGCTTACGACCGAAGACCAGCATCAGCGCCACGAACAGCGCCACCTTGACCAGCGTCATGGCTATCATGCCGCCGATGCCGAGATCGAGGTCGAACAGGCGGCTCAGCGCGGCCGAGAGCGGCTCGACGGGAGCGTGACCCTCACCGCCGATGCTGGCTGCGGCCGGAATCAGCACCAGCGCCAGCACCATGGCGAGATCCTCGACGATCAGCCAGCCGACGGCGATCCTGCCGCGCTCCGTCTCGACCAGGCGCCGCTCCTGCAGCGCTTTCAAGAGCACAACGGTGGAGGCGACCGAAAGCGCCAGGCCGAAGACCAGACTGCCGCCGGTCGGCCAGCCCATGAAGGCGCCAAGCCCCCAGCCGAGCAGTGTCGCAAAGGCGATCTGCACGATCGCGCCGGGCACGGCGATGCCGCGCACCGATAGCAGGTCTTTCAGGGAGAAGTGCAGCCCGACGCCGAACATCAGCAGAATGACGCCGATTTCGGCCAGCTCCGGCGCAAGGTTCTGATCCGCCACATAACCTGGCGTATGTGGCCCCACAAGCACGCCGGCGATGAGATAACCGACGAGCGGCGGCATCCGCAGCCGATGGGCGAAGGCGCCGAAGATGAAAGCCAGCACGAGGCCGCCGACGATTGTCGAAATCAAGGGCGTATCGTGTGGCATTGCTGTCTCCCGATCTGGAAATCCCGTTCGTAATATGACATATATGGTCTATATCGACCAATATGGGCAACTTGAAATCATGGGTCAAGGCGCAAGGGAAACAATTCTCACTCCCCCTCTCTGTCGCGCGGCGCGCGGACTGCTCGACTGGACTCAGACCGATCTTGCCGAGAGGGCTGCCGTCTCGCGCAGCACCATCCGCGATTATGAAGGCCGGCACCACGACATCCACCGCGCGACGGAGGCGCAGCTCCGCCTCGCCTTCGAGGAGGGCGGCGTCAAATTCGTGGAGATCGAAGGGGCGGGCACCGGCCTTTGCCTGCCTGATCCAGCCGGCTGAACCGGCTTAGGGTGCCAGGCAGGTGGCCGAGACCTTGTAGATGGAAAGCGTCTTGCCCTTGTAGTTGCCTTCCGTCGGCTGCCAGTTCTTCAGCACCTCGGGCGTCTCGGTGGCGCAGGTGAAGGCCCCGTCCGTCAGGAAAAGCACCTTGCCGCTGATGTCGGCAGGCAGAGCGAATTCCTGCTCGTAATAGCTCTCCGGAAGGCCCGCGGGCGCTCGCGCATAGATCCTGTAGGACGCATCGCGGAGCGTATAGAAGAGATCGGCGACCATGTCGCGATTGTCGGTGACGATGATGTCGGTGCCGGCTTGAGCGGCGAGTGCGGCGGCCTCGCGGCTGACCTCGGCGCGGCCGAGATAGCGCTTCATCAGCTCGTCGCCGTTCGGCAGCAGCAATTGATGCGGAAAGATCGTCGCCAGCGGAAAAAGCAGGCTGGCGATGCCGTTGATGGTCAACGACAGCCTGAGGCCCTTCGGCCACATCCGGTAAAGCAGCCAGACGGCAAGGATGGTCCCGGCGACATAGGCGGTCACCGCCCAGTTGGCGTAGGCCTTGGCGACCGTTGCCTGTAGCGTGATGAGCACCACCACCGGCATCGACAGCCAGACCAGTATCTTTTCCCGATCGTCGCTCCTGCCCTTGACCATACGGTAGACCGCCCAGAGCATCGCGAAGAAGATGATCGGCCCGACGACGCCGAACTGGGCGGAGAAGAATTCAAGCCCGCGACGGACATTGATACCGAGTTCGCTCCAATGGGCGATATCCTGCGTATGCCGCACCGTCGTGTTGTCGTGCTGCAGGTTCCACCAGAGGTTCGGCAGGGCGACGACGGCCGCGACCGCGACCGCGATGATGCAATCCCGGATGGCGATGCGCGCCGCCGGAATGAGGAGGAGGGCAAGCGCGCCGCCCGGAACGACGAACAGCACGGCATATTTCGTCAGGAAGGCGAGGCCGACGCTAAGGCCCATGACGAGCGCCAGCCCGACCGAGCGTCGCTGCGTCAGGCCGAAATAGGCAAGCAGCGCGATCGCGATGAAGAACAGCAGGATCACGTCGGTCGAGAAGAACACCGAAGAAAGCGCAACGCCGGGGAGCGTGATGTAGGTGGCGCCCGTCCAGCCTTCGATCTCCGGCCCGACGAAACGTTTTGCCGTCTTCATCAGCACCAGTGCCGCCGCCATGTGGATCAGCGGTCCGAGCAGCCTGATCCAATAGATGGCGTTGGAGCCGGAAAGCTCGGTCATCGCCCGGATCACCCAGGCAATCATCGGCGGCTTGGAATAATAGCCGAGATCGAGATTCTGCGACCAGAACCAGTACTGCGCCTCGTCGACGAAAAGGTCCGTCGCATCGAAATTGAGCGTGACGACGCGCCAGAGCGTGAAGCCAAGAACGATGAGGAGACCAGATCTGGGGGACATGAACCGATAGTTCCGCTGACATGAAAGGCGCGAGTGCGATACACCAAAGGTGCCGGACTGCCAACGGGGAAGGGTGGGTCTAGTGCATCGGCCCGAAAATAGGAATCGATTTTCGGAAAGCACGATGCGTAGATTCAAAGTGTTAGAGCGTCCTTTGTGCGTCCGAAAGGACGCACGGCGCTCTAATGCATGTCGCGCAAAACTGTGCAGCGGTTTTGCGACAACAACATGCGTAAAACAGAGAGCTAAATCGCGAGGAGCGAATCCGAAAGAATCGCGATGCGCTTTAGAACACCCGAAGCGCGCGGAGATCGCGGTTTGCAGCGAGAAAATCGAGACGGGCGACGGCGGCAAGCAGCGTCATTGCAATCAAGCAGGAACCCAATCCGAGAACAATCATTGCTCTGTCCTTGTCGACGTCATGTCTTGGTTATCGACCGGCATATAACACGGAGCTTGCGTGTGCCTTGTAGCAGCCGTGCAACTCCGCAGCAGTATTTGCTGTGAACGGCCTTGAATTGCTTCAAAAGCCTGCACCGCGAAAGGCTTATTAACCTTCAAGCAAGGAATTAACCATAAACATTGGGTTACACGTCGGAATGGGAAGATGCACTCGTTCCCACCAGGCATGACGCCGTCCCGCCGTACCGGGTTGATCCGGTATCCATCTCTTCAGACAGCTCCGAAACATAGCTGATCAGGGGGCTCGATCCGCCGGTTGCGACCGGTGGTGAGGACCGTCTCCACGCTTCGCGTTCATCGGATGCTGCGAAAGTTTTTGGCCGGGCCTTTGCCCGGAAAGTGGTTGGGGACAGGCGTTGAGGCAGGATATGCCATCAGATCAGGCTCGTGGCGCGCAGGCAGGCAGCTTGCGCGACCGCCTGCGCTTTGCCGGTCTCGACGCCGACCAGTGCGATCTGGTGCGCCGCAACCGGCCGGCCCTCGAAGCGCATCTGAAGGCGGGCCTCAGGGATCTCTTCCACAGGTTCCAGTCATTCCCCGACGCCTCGCGCAATTTCGAGAGCGAGCGCCAGGTCGACCGCCTGCACGATCTGCAGTCCTCGCATTGGGACGTGCTGACGGATGCGCGGTTCGACAGCCTCTATGCCGAGCGCGTCAAGGTTCTCTCCGATACCGAAAGCAAAATGGGCCTCGACCCGCGCTGGCACGTGGCCGGCCATGCCGTCATGCTGGAGCATGTCGTTTCCGGTCTCGCCGAGGAGATCGCCGGCCGTCCGCTGTTGCCGTCGGCCAAGCGCCGCACCCGCGAAATCTCCGACCTGATGACGGCGATCATCCGCATTGTCATGGTCGATGTGGAAATTGCCGTCTCGCTCCGCTTCAACGCGCTGCGCGCCGGGGAGCAGCGTGCGCTTGCCGACCAGCGCGCCGACAACGAGGCCGAGATCGCCCGGATCTTCGGCGATGTCATCGACGGTCTTTCCGCACGCGACCTGACGCGACGCGCGCCCGTCGACGGCGTCTATGCCGGGATTGCCGCCGCGCTGAACGGAGCGTTGGATGGCCTCCAGGCCGAGTTCGCCGCCATCACCGAGTGCACGGTCAAGGCGGAAGCGGCGACGGGCTCGCTTGCCGGTCTGTCGCGGCAGTTCGCCGGCACGGCTTCTGGCCAGGCCGATCGGCTGCAGCTTTCCGCTGCGGCCCTTGCCGGCATCGCCGGCAGTGTGCGCGATGGTGCTGCCGACAGCCGCGCTGCAGAACAGGCGGCCGCCACGACGCGCGCTGCCGTCGAGGCAAGCGGCGAGGTCGTCGGCCGCGCGATCAGCGCCATGGCCGATATCGAGCAGTCGGCCGAAAAGATCGGCCAGATCATCGGCGCGATCGACGAGATCGCCTTCCAGACCAATCTTCTGGCGCTGAATGCCGGTATCGAGGCCGCTCGCGCCGGCGATTCCGGCCGCGGTTTTGCCGTCGTCGCCCAGGAAGTTCGCGCCCTTGCCCAGCGCTCGGCCGAAGCCGCCCGCGAGATCAAGACGCTGGTGACGACGACCAAGGCGCAAGTCGACGCCGGCGTGCAGATGGTCGGGCGCACGCAGGATTCGATCGGCAGCATCGTGCGTCAGGTCACCGACATCAACGCCGCCATCGCCGGCATCGCCACTCGAACCGGCGAACATGCCGCCAACCTCGACAGCGTGACTTCAGACGTCAAGGGCCTGGGTGGCGAAGTGGCGGATAGTGCCGGCCTTGCGGAGCGCTCCGCTGAAGGCGCCGACCACCTCCACACCGTCATTCTCGAGCTCGGCCAGACGATTCGCGAATTCCGCATCGCCCGGGAAAATGCCACTGCCGGGCGTCAAGCACCGGTTCGCGTGACACCGCCGCGCGCCATCGAGGCCGCCGCCCGTCCGGCACCGGCCGTGGACGAATACGAAAATGACGATTTTGGCCTTCCACAGCCCTTCGCAGGCGTCGGAGGTGGGCGGAATGTTTACTAACCTATCGGATGATTGCCTCAGCTCGTCTTTTTGGGCCGGGGATAAGGGGACAAGGAAAAGCTGATGGCAGCAAAGAAGAGTGGCAAGACGCTGGATTTGACAGCGGTGCTCGACCTCAACGAGGCTTCCGCCTTGCGCGATAAACTCCTCTCCCTCCGGGGTAGCGGTCTTTCGATAGACGCTTCCGGCGTCGAACGGATCGGTGCTCTTTGCGCCCAGGTTCTGATGTCCGCCGAGAAGACCTGGGAGCAGGACAAGCAGCCGTTCACCTTCTCCAAGGTGTCCGACGCATTTCAGAAAACGATGCAGCTGGTTGGCGTCAATATTGACCACCTGCTTGCCAAGGAGATTCGGCAATGAAGAAAAAAGTGCTCACCGTGGATGATTCCCGCACCATCCGAAACATGCTTCTCGTGACGCTGAACAATGCCGGCTTCGAGACGATACAGGCGGAAGACGGCATCGAGGGCCTCGAGGTTCTCGAAGAGTCCAACCCTGACGTCATCGTGACCGACATCAACATGCCGCGCCTCGACGGTTTCGGCTTCATCGAAGGTGTCCGCCGCAACGAGAAATATCGGGCGATCCCGATCCTGGTCCTAACCACCGAAAGCGATGCGGAAAAGAAGAACCGCGCCCGCCAGGCCGGTGCCACGGGCTGGATCGTCAAGCCTTTCGACCCGGCCAAGCTGATCGATGCCATTGAGCGTGTAACCGCTTAAACCCAGGATTTGCTCCTATGGATATGAACGAAATCAAAGAGATCTTTTTCCAGGAGTGCGAGGAACAGCTCGCCGAGCTGGAATCCGGTCTTCTGAAAATGAATGATGGCGATCGCGATCCGGAAACCGTCAACGCGGTGTTCCGTGCCGTGCATTCGATCAAGGGTGGCGCCGGCGCCTTCGGCCTTGACGATCTGGTAGCCTTCGCCCATGTTTTCGAGACCACTCTCGATTGCGTTCGATCCAACAAGCTTGAGCCGAATCAGGATGTCCTGAAGGTGATGCTGAAGTCGGCCGACGTGCTCGCCGACCTGACGAACGCCGCACGCGACGGCGGCAGCGTCGATGAAAGCCGCAGCCGCGGCCTCGTCAAGGAACTTGAGGCGTTGGCCAACGGCGAATTGCCGTCTCCCTCGGCATCGTCCGAAGCGCCGGCGCCGAAGGCCGCCGCAAAGGCTGCTCCGGCCGCTCCGGCGCCGACCCCCAAGCCGACCGACGACAGCGGCTTCCAGCCAGTCCCCTTTTCCTTTGACGATTTTGGCGGCGAGGGCGATGCGGGCGGCATGCCGGCCTATGAAGTCATCTTCAAGCCGCGCTACGAACTCTATTCCAAGGGCAATGACGCCACCCTGCTGCTGCGCGACCTCTCGCGCCTCGGCGAAATGACCATCTACTGCAATACGGATGAGCTGCCGGGCCTCGAGGAACTCGATCCGGAAGGCGCCTATTTCTTCTGGAACGTCACGATCAAGACGGACAAAGGCGAGGACGCTATTCGCACCGTCTTCGAATTCGCCGAGTGGGATTGCGAACTGACGGTGAAGCCGGTCGAAGAAGCAAGGGCGGACGCGACCAGCAACGACGAACTGCCGATGGTGCCGGTCCCCTTCGATCTGTCGATCCTGGACGAAACGGGCGCAACGGAAGAGGTTTCCGCCTCAGACGCGCGGGCCGAGGAGACGGCCGCAGCCGTTGCCGCCGCCGAAACTGCCTCCAACGTCACGCAGATGGCCGCAGCCGCCGCCCGCGTCGAGAAGAAGGAATCGGCAGCCGCCGCAGCGGCCGCAGCAAGTGCTGCCGCCCAGAACAATGCCGCCGGTGCCGGCCAGACGATCCGCGTCGATCTCGACCGTGTCGACCGCCTGATCA
Organism: Rhizobium sp. P1_B8; assembly: GCF_056406515.1. NCBI lineage: Bacteria > Pseudomonadati > Pseudomonadota > Alphaproteobacteria > Hyphomicrobiales > Rhizobiaceae > Rhizobium > Rhizobium sp. P1_B8. The sequence continues at coordinate 228,219 of NZ_JBFTZZ010000004.1, forward strand.
ACCTCGTCGGCGAATTGGTCATCAACCAGGCGATGCTGTCGCAGAGTGTCATCGAGAATGACACGACCGGCACCTCCTCGATCAATATGGGCCTCGAAGAGCTGCAGCAGCTCACCCGCGAGATCCAGGACTCGGTCATGGCGATCCGCGCGCAGCCGGTGAAGCCGGTGTTCCAGCGCATGTCGCGTATCGTCCGCGAAATCGCCGACATGACCGGCAAATCGATCCGCCTCATCACTGAAGGTGAAAACACCGAAGTCGACAAGACGGTCATCGACAAGCTGGCCGAGCCGCTGACCCACATGATCCGCAACGCCGTCGACCACGGCATCGAAACACCCGAAAAGCGCGCAGCTGCCGGCAAGAACACCGAAGGCACGGTCCGCCTCACCGCCAAGCATCGTTCGGGACGCATCCTGATCGAGCTTGCCGACGACGGCGCCGGCATCAACCGCGAGAAGGTCCGCCAGAAGGCGATCGACAACGACCTCATCCCGGCCGACGCCAACCTGTCGGACGAGGAAATCGACAACCTGATCTTCCTGCCGGGCTTCTCGACGGCCGACAAGATCTCCGACATCTCCGGCCGCGGCGTCGGCATGGACGTCGTCAAGCGCTCGATCCAGGCGCTCGGCGGCCGCATCAACATCACCTCGAAGCCGGGCCACGGTTCGGTCTTCACCATGAGCCTGCCGCTGACGCTCGCCGTCCTCGACGGCATGGTAGTCACCGTCGCCGGCCAGACGCTGGTCGTGCCGCTGACCGCGATCGTCGAAACCCTGCAGCCGGAAGCTGCCGCGATCCATTCCTTCGGTGCCAACCACCGGCTGATCTCGATCCGCAACAGCTTCTGCCCGCTGGTCGATGTCGGCCGCATCCTGAACTTCCGCGCCACCCAGGCCAATCCGGTCGAGGGCGTGGCGCTTCTGGTGGAATCCGAAGGCGGCGGCCAGCGCGCCCTGATGGTCGACGCCATCCAGGGTCAGCGCCAGGTGGTCATCAAGAGCCTGGAAGCAAACTACACCCACGTGCCGGGCATTGCTGCCGCCACAATCCTCGGCGACGGCCGCGTGGCTCTCATCCTCGATGTCGACGCGGTTGTCGGCGCCTCGCGCGGCCAGTCGCTCAAAGCGGAAATGTCGTTAGCAGCGGTGGGCTAAGGGAATGTCGTACACTGTAAAAAATCTGAACGAGGGGGATCGCGAGCTGATCGCGTTCCGCATCGGGGATCAGGAATTTTGCGTGAACATCATGTCGGTTCGCGAAATCCGGGGCTGGACCCCGGCGACCGCGATGCCGCATTCGCCTGGCTATATGCTGGGTGTCATCAACCTGCGCGGCGCGGTGCTGCCGATCATCGATCTTGCGGCCCGGCTCGGCATGAAGCCGGCCGATCCGACTGCCCGTCATGTCATCATCGTCGCCCAGGTCCGGCGTAAGGTCGTCGGCCTCCTGGTCGACGCCGTTTCTGATATCCTGACGGTGACCGACGAAACCATCCAGCCGACGCCCGAGATCTCCTCCGAACTCGAGCGTCAATTTGCCCGCGGCATTCTCGCCATCGAGAAGCGAATGATCTGCCTGATCGAACTCGAATCCCTCTTTCCAGAGACCGAAAGCGAAGCCGCATGAGTGTAATGGGCGCAAAAGATCAGAGGCAGGGATCCGACGAGGTCCTGGCGAGCGGAGAATATCCGCTGACGCGCCGCGACCTCACCGAGATCGCCGCGATGATCTATTCCGATGCCGGCATCTTCCTCAACGAGACGAAGGCGTCGCTGGTCTATTCGCGTCTATCGAAGCATATCCGCAATCTCGGTCTGTCCGGCTTTCGGGAATATTGCGAGCTCGTCGCTTCGCCGGCGGGTGCTGCGCCGCGCCGCGAGATGCTTTCGCACCTGACGACCAATTTTACCCGCTTCTTCCGCGAGAACCACCATTTCGACCACCTGCGCGACCATGTCCTGCCCGAACTTCTACAGCGGGCGAGATCGGGCGGCAGGGTGCGCATCTGGTCAGCCGCCTCCTCCGATGGGCAGGAACCCTATTCGATCGCGCTGACGGTGCTGTCGCTGATGCCGAATGTCGCGGACTACGACTTCAAGATCCTGGCAACCGACATCGATCCGAAGATTCTCGCGATCGCCCGGGCCGGCGCCTATGACGAGAGCGCGCTTGAAACCGTGTCGCCGGCTATGCGCAAGCAATGGTTCAGCGAAGTCGAGATACAGGGCCGCAGGAAGTTCCAGGTCGACGACCGCGTGAAGCGGCTGATCACCTACAACGAGCTGAACCTGATGGCGCAATGGCCGTTCAAGGGCAAGTTCGACGTCATCTTCTGCCGCAACGTCGTCATCTATTTCGACGAGCCGACGCAGATGAAGATCTGGCAGCGTTTCGCCGGTCTGCTGCCGGAGGGCGGGCATCTCTATATCGGCCATTCCGAGCGCGTTTCGGGTGAGGCAAAACACGTCTTCGACAATATCGGCATCACGACCTATCGCTATACGGCCAAAGGTCTCGGGAGGAAGGCATGAGCGCTCCGGCAAGAGTTCTCGTTGTTGACGACTCCCCGACGATGCGGGGCCTGATCACCGCCGTGCTGAGTTCCGACCCCGAGGTCAACGTCATCGGCCAGGCCGGCGATGCGCTGGAAGCGCGCGAGGCGATCAAGCGGCTGAACCCCGACGTCGTGACGCTCGACATCGAGATGCCGAACATGAACGGTCTCGATTTCCTCGAAAAGATCATGACGCTGCGTCCGATGCCGGTGATCATGGTGTCCACCATGACCCATCGCGGCGCCGAGGCGACGCTTGCGGCGCTGGAGATCGGCGCCTTCGACTGCGTCGGCAAGCCGGCGCCGGGCGAACTCAGGCCGTTTGGCGACCTCGCCGAGAAGGTCAAGGCCGCCGCGCGCACGCAACGCCAGTATACCCAACCTGCTGCCGCCGTCGCGCCACCACCCTCGGTCGCCGATTTCCGCGTCGGCCGCAAGATCGTCGCGATAGGCTCGTCGACCGGCGGTGTCGAGGCGCTGATCGCCGTGCTGCAGAAATTTCCGGCGAATTGCCCGCCGACCGTTATCACCCAGCATATGCCGCCGACCTTCACCAAGAGCTTCGCCGAACGGCTGAACCGCCTCTGTGCGCCGGTGGTGCAGGAAGCGACCGATGGTGCCCGTCTCGAAATCGGCAAGATCTATCTGGCGCCCGGCGGCGAGCGTCACCTCCAGGTCAGCAGCGCCTCGGCGCCGTGCTGCCGTCTCATTGACCGGGCACCGGTCAACGGTCACCGCCCCTCGGTGGACGTACTTTTCGATTCGGTCGCGGAACTGGCGGGCCGTAATGCCGTCGGCGTGATTTTGACCGGAATGGGCCGCGATGGCGCCGCCGGATTGTTGAAAATGCGCCACGCCGGCGCCAGAACGCTCGGCCAGAACGAAAAAACCTGTGTCGTTTACGGAATGCCAAGGGTTGCCCACGAACTTGGCGCCGTTGAGCAGCAGCTCCCGCTGTCTGCCATCGGTGAAGAAATATTGAAAATGACAGCCGCCCGAAAGGAAGGGACCGAATAAATGTCGATCGCGGAGAAAATCAAAGTTCTGATCGTCGATGATCAGGTAACGAGCCGGTTGCTGCTCAGCGACGCGCTGACCCAGCTCGGTTTCAAGCAGATCACCTCGGCCGGCGACGGCGAGCAGGGCATGAAGATCATGGCCGAGCAGCCGCACCACCTGGTGATCTCGGACTTCAACATGCCGAAGATGGATGGCATCGGCTTCCTTCAGGCTGTTCGCACCAACCCGAACACCAAGAAGGCGGCCTTCATCATCCTGACCGCCCAGGGCGACCGCGCGCTGGTGCAGAAGGCGGCCCAGCTCGGCGCCAACAACGTGCTCGCCAAGCCGTTCACGATCGAGAAGATGAAAGCGGCCATCGAAGCCGTGTTTGGAGCCCTGAAATGATCACTGAGGGGGCAGCCCGCCGCGTGCACATCATTCAAGGCGAGTACAAGGTTCTGAGCGATCCGAATGCGGTCCTCTCGACCATTCTCGGCTCGTGCGTGGCTGCGTGCCTCAGAGATCCTGTCGCCGGTGTCGGCGGCATGAACCACTTTCTGCTACCCGGTTCGGCGACGTCGCCGACTTCAGGTGGCGATGCCACGCGGTACGGCGTGCATCTGATGGAACTGCTGATCAACGGCCTCCTGAAGCAGGGCGCCCGGCGCGACCGGCTGGAAGCAAAAATCTTCGGCGGCGCGAAGACGATCTCGACATTCTCCAATGTCGGTGAGCAGAACGCGGCCTTCGCCGTGCAGTTCCTGAGGGATGAAGGCATTCCGGTGGTCGGTTCCTCGACCGGTGGAGAGCATGGACGCAAGCTTGAATATTGGCCGGTCTCCGGTCGTGCGCGGCAATACCCCCTGACCGGCGCCGAAACGCAGAGAACTGTCGCTCTCGAGCAGCGTCCCGCCGCTCCGCAGAAGCCCGTCGAAACCAGTATCGAATTTTTTTGATGGCGAGGATTTTCATATGACATTTAACCCGGTGATGGAGCCGCCTGCGCCTGTTGAAGCGCTGAGCGACATCCTGATGCGCATCGTGTCCGAACTGCACGATGTCGCCTATCTCATCGAGCGCATCGAGCCGCAGCTTCTCGAAATCGGCGGCGCCGAAATCCTGAATTCGCCGGATGCCATGAAGGTCATGCAGGGCATTGATCTGGCCGTGCAGAAATCGCGCGGCCTTGCCGAATTTATCGATACCATCACCGGTGAAATCCCGCACGGCTGGGCAGTCGATGTCGCAACCGCGCTCAGCCTCGTCAAGCTGGCAGAGATGCAGAAGGCATTGGGCGGCGCCACACGCCACGGCCATTCCCAGCCATTGAGCAAGGCAGCCGGCGACTTCGATTTCTTCTAAAGCGCGTCGCAATCTTCAGATTCGCGCCTTGCGCTTTAGGCCCATTTTGCGCATGTCGTTTTCGCAAAACCGCTGCACACTTTTGCGCGACATGCTTTGGAACCTTTTCGGCCCTGCCGTTCTTCACGAAACGCTCGCACAAGTTTCGCCGACTATTCGTCTGATGAGGCAATAAGCCTGCTTTGTCTTTGACGGATCGTGCGAGAACAGAATGAATCTGTTAAATCAATTAGTTCAGATATTTAAGAACTTCGGCGCCTTGGGCCGAACGCGCCTGATGATTCTTGGAGGCGTCGGTGCCGTCTCTATCGCAATCGTCCTTGCGGCTGCCCTTTTCGTCAACAAGCCGGCACAGGAAACGCTCTATGTCGGTCTGGACTCGCCGGATCTCAACCAGATCAGCATGGCGCTTGCCGAAGCCAACATCAATTTCCAGGTCGGCACGGACGGCACCAGCATCAGCGTCCCCGCGGGGATGACGGGCAAGGCCCGCTTGATGCTTGCCGAGCGCGGCCTGCCGAACAGCGCCAATGCCGGTTACGAACTCTTCGACAATGTCGGCTCTCTCGGCCTGACCTCCTTCATGCAGGAGGTGACGCGGGTTCGGGCGCTGGAAGGCGAAATCGCCCGCACCATCCAGTCGATCTCGGGCATAACAGCCGCACGCGTCCACATCGTCATGCCGGAGGTCGGAAACTTCCGGAAGGCGGAGCAGAAACCGACTGCCTCCGTCATGATTCGCGCCAGCGCGACCACCGGGCGCAGCGCAGCGACCTCGATCCGCCACCTCGTCGCCTCGGCTGTGCCGGGGCTTGACGTCGATGACGTGACCATTCTCGATTCCGCCGGCCAGCTGCTCGCTTCCGGCGACGAGGCGAGCAACAGCTCGCTGAACCGCTCGCTCAACATCGTCCAGAACGTTCAGCAGGAAGTCGAATCCAACATCGACAAGGCGCTGGCACCCTTCCTCGGCATGGACAACTTCCGCTCCAGCGTCACCGCCGATCTCAACACGGACGCCCAGCAGATCCAGGAAACGACCTACGATCCCGAATCCAAGGTCGAACGCTCGGTTCGCTCGACGAAGGAAGCCCAGCAGTCGCAGCAGAAGCAGTCCGATAGCGCGACGACGGTCGAGCAGAACATTCCGCAGGCGGCCCCCGAGGCCGGCGGTTCCGCCGGGCCCGAATCGCAGGACAAATCCGACAAGCGCGAAGAGCAGACCAACTACGAAATCAACAGCAAGACGACGGCGACGACCCGCAACAGCTATAAGGTCGAGAAGCTGTCGATCGCTGTGGTGGTCAACAAGGGCCGCATCGCCAAGATGGTCGGAGAACCCGCCGACCAGACCAAGGTTGACGCCTATCTTGCCGAAATGCAGAAGATCGTTGCTTCGGCGGCTGGCATCGACGCCAAGCGCGGCGACGTCGTCACCGTCACGGCCATGGACTTCCTCGAAAACCAGCTGCTTGAAGACGCCACCGGTGGCGTCCGAGTCATGGACATGCTGAGCCGCAACCTTGCCGGCATCATCAACTCGCTCGCCTTTGTCGCGGTCGCCTTCGTGGTGGTCTGGATGGGTCTGCGGCCGCTGGTGCGCAGCGTCAGCGGCAACGGCAGCTCCGCGGCTTTCGGCGACGCCACGCCGGAAGCGGCCGGCCTCGAGCTTCCGGACTTCGCGCCTGCATCAGGAGCCGCCGGTGGCGCCCTCATGGACGGCTTCGGGTCCGATTTCGGCTTCGACAGTACCGAAGACCTGCTCAGCCTCGGCGACGACGATGGAAACTTCAATCGGCGCGTCAAGGAAGGTCCGGAACGCAAGCTTTCCCGTATGGTCGAGATCAACGAGGAACGCGCCGCGAAAATCCTCAGGAAATGGGCGATCGACGACGCAGCGTAAAGCAAAGGCCGGGCAACCGGCCTTTTTTCATGTCGGTACCGAAGCTTGATTCCCCAACCGCTGTTTGCTGAAAAGCCGTGGCTGGAGATGCGAGAGACCTGGCATGACAATCAGGGTCGGGAATTCGAATAAGACGATAGACCCGACCACTGAAATGCGGCTGTAGCGCGACATGATGAGATTGACTCGCGTAAAACGCGAAGCAAGTTGCGATGCCGCCAGAATCACCTTAGCCTCCCTATATCTTGAAGGCTGGAACGAGTGATCGAATCAGTGCATTGGCGACAGCGAAAGTAAATCCCTAGAAGTCGGAGATGGTGATTTGCATCGGCTGGCTTACCCTTAGGTGATTCGAAATGGGATTCGAGCGGGACTTGAATTGAATCCCTTACAGAAAAATTGCTGTTGCACCGAGTTCGATCGTTTCTCAGCCGCAGGACGTTGCCAATGGATATGAATGTAATTCAGGCGAGCAAAGGCGAGAGGCAGATGGCGAATTTCGCGAGCGCGGTGGTGCCGGATCTGTTGCCGCGCGATAAGCTGCTCCAGCGCCTCCACGGTGTCACCAGCAGCGGCAGGTTGCAGTCTGGTCTGCGCGCACTGACGGACTACGTGGGTGCTTCGCACTACCTTCTGGCGCGCTGCGATCTCCTTCAGGAAAGTGGCCTCGATTTCATCGTTTCGTCTGATTGGCCCTTCGACCTGGTCAGGGACATCGCCAATGATCTGGTCCGCGGCTATGCCCGTTCCACCGAGCTGGAAAGATGCATGCAGGTCTTCCAGCCGAATTTTGCTCTTCTGCCTGACAGTGCCGAAGTTCCGGACGGCGCCAGCCGCCAATATTGTTCGGTGACCTTCAATGTCGGCCGGTCGCGGCTGGCTCTGATGTTCCTGTTCGGCGAGGGATTCATTCTTTCGCCGGAGCGGTTGCGCGATGTCGGTCTGCTTGCAGGTTATGTCGCGAGCTTCCTTCGCTGCGGCGGGACGAGGGTCGATCGCGATTTCGAATTGACGGACCGGGAACTGGAATGCCTGTTCTGGATTGCCGAGGGCAAGACCAGCGACGAGATCGCGATGATCCTCGGAATTTCCCGCAATACCATCAACAACTACATCACCAGTGTGATGCGCAAGACGGCGACCAAGACCCGGTCCGAGGCCATTGCTTTCGCCGTCCGGAATAATCTCGTATAGGGGGATCTATGGGGCACCCATCAGGCAGGACGATGAGCAGCGCTGAGCAGCTGCGCATGGTGCGTGTGAGCAGGATTTCCAGCCGGTCCGATCTTTTTCCGCGGCTGATCGCGATGCAGAAGCTCGTCGATGCGCAAGGATTCGCGATCTTCCGCGTCAGCGGTTCGGGCCTTCCGGCAAAGCAGCGGCTTGTCTGCGAGCTTGAGAACTGGGGACCGTCCAATGCCGGTTTCGGCAAGGCCTTCACGGACGCCTATGGCGATATTCTTCTCGACCATATCGACAAATCGCTGCTGCCGCTTTCATGGGCCGGCGGTTACGACCGTGCGGCGCCCGGTCCGGCGGACTTCGCGCCGTTCATGACACGGCTGCAGGACGGTATTCTGCCTTTCTCCGGACTTGCCTTTCCGGTGCGGCTCGGCGCCGTCGGCAACGGTTTCATCCTTTTTACCGGCGATGAGATCGATCCCTCGAGCGATACCATCGTCGAGCTGCACGGCCGCTGCTGCCATATCATGATGGATCTACTCTCGCTCGACGAACGCCGCACGGCCGCCGCCGAGGCGCTCAGCGAACGCGAGATCGCCTGTCTGCAGCTTGCGGGCGACGGCCGCATCAGCGAAGAGATTGCCGACAAGCTCGGCCTGTCGGTGCACACCGTGAACGCCTATCTCGGCTCGGCGACCATCAAGCTCGATTCCGTCAACCGTATTCAGGCGATCGCCAAGGCAATCCGGCTCGGTTATATCAGCTGAACCCGCGCAGTCCTTCCAGCGTTGCGCGTCTTTTAGACGCGCAAGCGACGCTGTAACGCTTTGAATTGCGGTCCAAGGCGAATGTGAAAGCTCGGTTGTCTTGAAAGTCGTCAGCCGGCCAGCGACTGAGGCAGCTGGTTCACGCTGTAACGCGCTTCCCGAAGGCTCTTTTTGAGGAAGATGGTGTTCTCGTCAGGATCGGCCGAGGGATCCTGGAAAGCGATATGATTGATCTCGATGCCGGCGTGATCTTCGGCAAGGGTGAGCTGCGCGTAGACGGTGACGCCGCGCGGTTTGATTTCCAGGTCGAGAACGACTTCGGGCTTGCCACCCCACTCCAGCGTATAATTGCCGCCCAGGCCGAAATTCACCGTGCCCGGATGAAAGAAAAGCTCCGCCGCCGAAGCGACGAGATCGGAAAGATTGCCGTAATACTCGAAGCGCAGCAGTGAAATAAGGTCAGAAGCATCCAGTAGGCGCAGTTCAGTGGCGACCGGGCTGATCGCGTCTGCGAGGATCTTTTCACGCTGGGTAGAGTGGGGACATTTTTTCATTCGGCTTATCTGACCCGTTTGTTCTTGGCGTCTGCGGCGTAGACCCGGTGGATGAGCTCCGCAACCGCCTTATAGAAGACTGACGGGATGACACTATCGATCGAGACTTGCGCAAACATGGAGCGCGCAAGCGGCGGATCCTCGAACACCGGTATACCGTTCTGCTCGGCAATCTCCCTGATTTTGAGCGCAATAAGGTCCTGACCCTTGGCCAGCACCACCGGCGCATCGTTTTCTTCACGCGCGTAACGCAGCGCCACCGCATAATGCGTCGGGTTTGCAATCACCAGCGTCGCGCGGTGCACGTTGGCGATCATGCGCCGGCGCGCGCGGTCGCGCATCAGCGAGCGCTGCCGGCTCTTGACGAAGGGGTCGCCCTGCGCCTGCTTGTTTTCTTCCTTCACCTCGTGCCGCGTCATCTTCAGCTCTGTGAACCAGTGATGGCGCGTCCAGAAAAGATCGGCGATCGCCACGATCGCGGTGGCGATCAGCATGACGATGATGATCTTGCGCATCGCTGCCATCATTCGCACGAGAATCGTCTGCGGATCGGAGAACATCGCGTCGATCGAGCCGAAATATTCGCTCCTGAGCACGAAGAACAGGATCACCCCGACGACGACGACCTTGAACAGCGATTTTCCGAATTCGACCAGGCCGGGCACGCTGAACAGTCGTGACCAGCCTTTGATCGGCGAGATACGCGAGGCCTGCGGGCGGATGCGTTCAAGCACCAGTGTCGGCAGATTCTGGAAGACGGAGGAGGCGATGCCGAACACCATGAACAGGATGAAGGCGGGCGCCACCAGCGCGGCACTTGCCCAGCCGAGCCGCCCGAACAGCGCTAGCACATCCGGCCCCGTCTCGATCTTCCATTGATCGGGCTGTTCGAAGATGTCGCGCAGCGTTTCACTCATGCGTCCGACGCTGTCGGGAAGGAAGAATACGAGGTAAATGAAGGTCGCGAGGATCGTCGCAAAGATGGAAAGTTCGCGCGAAGACGGCACGTTGCCCTTTTCCGCGGCATCGCTTTGCTTTTTCGCGGTTGGGGCTTCTGTTTTGCTGTCCTTGTCATCGTCTGCCAAGTCGCGGCCCTCCGTCAAAGAAATAGGCCGCAGCTAATGCATGCCGCCCAAAAAGGTGCAGCGGTTTTGCGATAACGACAGGCATCAGAACAAAGATCTAAAGCGCGTCGCAGGAACCGAGTTCTATGCGACGCGCTTTAGAGCGGTCTATGGCTGGAAGGGTAGTCGCCTGTGGCACGGCGATCAACAGCCGCCTTTCGGCATGCCGGATTTGTCAACAGTCTCGACGTGCCGATGCATGTCGCCTGGAAGTGTGCAGCGGTTCCGGGATAACGACGTGCATAAAACAAGGAACTAAAACGAGTCGCATGAATCAGTTCACTGCGACGCGTTTTAGGCGGCTGCCGAAGCGTCGCCTTCCTTTTCCTTGAGCTCGATCTGGCCGGAATTGGCCAGGCGAATCGCTTCCTGGGCCACGGCGCGGCGGGCAATCGCGATCTCGCGCGGATTGACGCCGCCCATGCCGCTCTGCAGATCCGATTCGATCATGCGGCGCTGGCGTGGGCTGATGGCGGAGAGAACCGATTCGCGAATCTCGGGGGGCGACCCGCGCAGCGCGACGGTGAGCACATCCGTCGAGATGTCGTTGAGCAGCATGACGCGGCTGCGCTGCGGCATGTACATGAGGTCCTCGAACAGGAAGATCTTCGGGCGAACCTTATTGACCGACTCGCGGCTGATCGATTCGAGCGAGCTGAGCAGCGTGTCGACCTGCGGCTTGTCGAGCTCGTTCATGAGATCGGCGACCTTCGTCGAGCCGGCTGCATTGCGCTCTGCCTCGACCTCGGCAAGCAGCGTCATGACCTGGTTTTCGATGATCTGCGCAGCCTTGGGGCTGACCGCCTTCATGTTGACCGTTCTGTTCATGATGTCGGCACGGCGGTTGTCGGGAAGCTGCAGCAGCACCTTGGCGCCGAAGGAGGAGGGCATCATCGAAAGAATATAGGCGACGGTCTGCGGATGTTCGCGCAGCAGGAACTGTGCGACGAATGCCGGCTCCGCCTCGCTGAGGCGATCCCAGATCGAGGTTTCGTAAGCCTGGAATGCGGTGCGGCGGCCGAGCAGGCTATCGACTTCGTCGGGCGTCAGGCCTTCTTCCAGAATGGCCTCGATCGCCTTGGCGTTGTCCATCAGCCCGGCACCCTCGGTGAAGAGGTCTTCGAACTCGGAGACGAGCAACAGCAGCTCGTCCGGCGGAATGGCGCGCAGCGACTGGGCGGATGAGATAATGGTCTGCAGTTCGGCCTGGGTGAAATACTTCAACAGCCGGCCGGCGACACCCTTTCCCATAGCGAGAAGAACAGCCGCCGCCTTTTCAGCCTGGGTCAACGGTTTCCCGGCTAGCGCGCCGCCGAAATCGTCAAAGTCCATCATGGTCTAACCTCTCCGTCCCACACAGGGATCAGGCTTTTTTCGTACTCAAAACTTCTATCAGTTTCACACCGAATCGCGTGTCGTCGTTATCAAGCACCGTAATTTCGCCGCGGGCAATCCTGCGGCCATTCACCATGATCTCGACCGGTTCACCGATCTTCTTGTCGAGGGCGATCGTCGCCCCTTCATTGAGGTTCATCAGGCCGGATACCTGCATGCGGCTGGTGCCGAGCATGATCTGGACGTCGATCGGGATGTCCATGATCAGGTCGAAGTTGGAATTCAAAGCGCTGCCGAGCGGGGCCGGGGACGCCTCGAAGGAGGAGCTGCTGCCGAAATCCATGCCGGCAGCCGGGCTGGCATCGCCGCCGCCGAAGTCGCCGCCGAAATCGTCGCTGCCAAAGGGGGTTTCCGAAGTCTCGCCACCAAAGGCCGCCAGGTCCGTTCCTGCTGCGAAGGGGTCGCTCTGCAGGTCGTCGCCAAACTGCGACAGGTCGCCGTCGGCATCCTGCTTCAGCACGCCGCGCAGATCGTCGATCGCCTGATCGAGATCCGCTTCGCTGCCCGGAAGATCCAGGGAGAGGTCGCTGTTCTGCTGTGTTTTCTTCGTAGCCATGAAATCACTATTCCAGTTGAAACTTGCCTCAAACTGCCTTTGCAGCCCAAAAGCCAGAGAACCGATTAATTCATTAAATGACGGATGAGTTCATCATCCGAGTTCATCGTATCCTTGACGCGGACCATGTAATTTTCGCCTGAACGCCCGAACTCGCACACATACAATTCCTTGCTGTTGGCGCTGACCTCGACACGCACGTCGCCGTGGTCGCGGAACGGAATGACGTCACCGACCATCAGCTTCGATATCGTGCGCAGCGTCAGGTCCTGCAGCCTGATCTTGGCCTCGAGCGTGACATGTGAGCGGCGGACCTGGTCACCGAGCTGTTCGGTCCATTCCGCCGAGTTGCTGCTGGCCTGGCGTTTCGGCTTCGGCGGCGTCACCTTGGTCTTGAGCAGTGCCGTCTGCGGAACGATCAACGAAAATTCCGAAACGATGCCGGCAAGCGTGATCGACATGTTGATGGCGGCCGCGAATTCATCCGGACGATCCTCCTGCGGCCGGGCGCGCATGTCATGGGCGTGCGGGGCCGAAAGGCTCGGTTCGAAACCGCCCGGCGCGTTGACGGCCGAGCGCAGCACCTTGGCGATCTTGTCGAAGACCATGACCGCCAGATCGAGCTCGATGATCGAAAGCATTCGGTCGGCCGGTTCCTCGATCGTATCGGCGGTGGCGCCGAGCAGATGCTCCATCAGCGTGATGACGAAGCCGTTGCCGCAGGCAAGCGTAATGTTCTGCGACCAGTTGCGCAGCGTCGCGTCGACGAGTGTGACGTTCGCGCTCAGGTCTTCGATGAGGTGGTTCTTGTAGCCGATCTCGCAGCCGAGATAGTTGACCGTCACATCGAGGCCGGTCTCGCTTTTGATGACGTCGGGAAAGAATTCGCTGTAGATTTCCCCGAAGGAACTGCAGATCTTGGCGACCCTGCCTCTGTCGCCAAGCCCGCCTGTCAGCTTGGCGAGGAGGGCAGGATCCATTGTCGGTTTGTCGTGCGAAGCATTGCTCATAGTCATTTAAGCCGCCTTGTTTTCGCCACCTGGGTTCATCATTTCCTGCTCGACCGCATCGATGGACGGACGCTCGTAAGCCGAGATCGTCTTGCGGCCGTATTCGAGAGCGACCTGCGGCACCGAGCCGTTCATATAGGCAAGCAGTGTCTGCTTGACGATGACGTAGAGGCGGTGCTGCTTGTTGCGCACGACCTTGATCTGGGAGACCAGCGGCGAGCAGACGCAGTAGGACAAGAGAATGCCGAGGAAGGTGCCGACGAGCGCCGAGCCGATCAGGTGGCCGAGCACTTCAGGCGAATCGTTGATGTGGGCCATCGCCTTGATGACCCCGAGAACGGCCGCGACGATGCCGATCGCCGGGAAGGAATCGCTCATGATCTGGATCGAGTGGTAGGGCTTCATCTTGTCGTGCATGATGGTGTTGAGCTCTTCGTCCATCAGCGCCTCGATCTCGTGGCTGCGAGCGTTGCCGATGATGATCAGGCGCACGTAGTCGCAGATGAACGCCGTAAGCTCCTTGTTCTTCAGAACCGTCGGAGCCGCCTGGAAGATCGTCGATTCGGCCGGATTGTCGATATGGGCTTCGATTTCGTTTCGCGACTTGGTGCGCAGGTCGCGCATCAGCGAATAGAGCACGCCGAGCGTATCGAGATAATTGCGTTCCTTCGGCACAGCGTGCCTGAAGGCTTCGCTGAGCGCCTTGCCGGAGTCCTTCACCACCTTCATCGGGTTCGCCATGATGAAGCTGCCGAGGCCGGCGCCGCCGATGATGAGGAATTCGAAGGGCTGGAACAGCGCGTCCACTTCGCCGCCCATGGCCATGAAGCTGCCGACGATACAGCCGCAAGTCACTATAAATCCGATAATGATATTCATCGTCAGCCCAATCTGAACGTTGCTTTTCTTTGAGACGGATAGGGTTTCTGCCTTGCGTGAGGCTGATGAAAGGCCCGATCGCGAGGCAGTTCCGCGTGCCAGCTTCGCGCAAGCATCTGCCGTCAGTCTAAAGGAGACGAATGGGTGCCCGCGCCCGTTTCTGAGATGCCGCCTCAGCGAAATCCCGGCCGAACCACTCAAGACGACGCCCGGCTTTTCGTCCCGTTCATCGCCAATGCTTGGAGCTTACCGACATGCAATCCGGTCTTTATGTTTCTCTGTCGTCGCAGATGGCCCTCGAAAAGCGTCTGAACACCATCGCAGACAACATGGCGAACGTGAATACGACCGGTTTTCGCGCCACCGAGGTGAAGTTCGATGAGATGGTGGCGAATACCAAGAACAAGCTGAACACCAAAGTCGCCTTCGTTTCCCAGGGCAACGACTATCTGAACGAGGGAAACGGCGAACTGCAGCACACCGGCAACATGCTGGATTTCGCCATCAAGGGCGATGCCTGGTTTTCGCTCGAAACGCCGGCCGGCCAGGTGCTGACGCGGGACGGTCGCTTCACGATCAAGGATACCGGCGAGCTCGTCTCGATCAGGGGATATCCCGTGCTCGACGCAGGCGGTGCGCCGATCCAGCTTAACACGAAAGGCGGCGAGCCGGCCGTGGGCACCGACGGCATCATCTATCAGGACAAACGCCAGGTCGCTTCGCTCGGCTTGTTCGAGGCCGATATCAGCAAGGGTTACCTGCGCTACGAAAACAGCGGCATCATGACCACCGACCAGCCGCGCGCCGTCGTCGACCGCTTCAATGTCGGTGTCGAGCAGGGTTATCTCGAAAACTCCAACGTCAACGCCATGCGCGAGATCACCCAGCTGATTGAAGTCAACCGCGCCTTCGAAAGTGTCTCGTCGCTGATGCGCGACAGCGAAGATTCCTTCAAGGAAGCCGTCCAGACACTTGGGGGCAGCCGCTAGGCGAAAGTTGAAAGTTAAAGTATGAGCACCACGCTACTGTCTGAGGACGGCCTCTCCCCTAAGCTGGCGCATCTGGCGGGCCTCGTCGACCGATACGCATCGCCGGAGTTCGCGGTTGCCCATGGCGGTCGCGTGCAGACCATCGCCGCCGGCCACTACACGGTTCACGGTCTCTCCCGCCATGTTCGTCTCGGCGAGTTCGTGGCCCATAAATCGGCGACCGGCATCCATCTGGGCGAAGTCGTGCGCGTCGAGCCGGAGCTGATCTATGTCTGCCCGATCGAACCCGGCGAGCCGATCGGCATCCACGATACCGTCATCCGCAAGGGCGCCTTCCGCATTTCACCGTCAGACAGCTGGTGTGGACGCACCGTCAACTCGCTCGGCGAGCCGATCGACGGGCTGGGTCCGGTCACCGAGGGGCTCGATCGCCGCTCGATCTCCAATACCGCGCCGCCCTCGATGACCCGCAAGCGTGTCGAGACCGGCTTCAAGACCGGCGTGCGCGCGATCGACATCTTCTCGCCGCTCTGCCTGGGGCAGCGCCTCGGCATCTTCGCCGGCTCCGGTGTTGGCAAGTCGACGCTTCTGTCCATGCTCGCCCGCGCCGATGCTTTCGACAAGGTTGTCATTGCGCTCGTCGGCGAACGCGGCCGCGAGGTGCGCGAATTCATCGAGGATACGCTCGGCAGCAATATGAGGAAGGCGATCGCGGTCGTCGCAACCAGCGACGAGAGCCCGATGCTTCGCAAGATGGCGCCGCTGACGGCCGTCACCATCGCCGAACATTTCCGCGACAAGGGCGAGAACGTCCTCTTCATCGTCGACAGCGTCACGCGTTTCGCCCATGCGATCCGCGAGGTGGCGACCGCCTCCGGCGAGCCGCCGATCGCGCGCGGCTATCCCGCTTCCGTTTTCACCGAGCTGCCACGCCTGCTGGAACGCGCCGGTCCCGGCCCCGAGGCCGCCGGAACCATCACGGCGATCATCTCGATCCTCGTCGACGGCGACAATCACAACGACCCGATTGCCGATTCGACGCGCGGCATCCTCGACGGTCATATCGTCCTGCAGCGCAGTCTCGCCGAAGAAGGGCGTTATCCTCCCATCGATCCGCTCGCCTCGATCTCGCGTCTTGCCCGCAAGGCCTGGACGCCGGACCAGGAAAAGCTGGTGTCGCGGCTAAAGGTGCTGATTCACCGCTTCGAGGAGACGCGCGACCTGCGCCTGATCGGCGGTTACCGCCAGGGTGCCGATCCCGATCTCGACATGGCGGTCAAGCAGGTGCCGATCATTTACGACGTCCTGAAACAGTCTCCGGGCGATCGCGACTCGCCCGATGCCTTTGCCGATCTCGCCGGCGCGCTCAAGGCTGCAGCCGGCATGGGCAATCAGGGCGGACCCATCCAGAGGAGATAGACGTGACTGAATTCGACGACGAACGCATCGCTTCCCTGAAGCAACGCAAGAAAACCGTCATCCTGGATCGGCTGCTGACCTATACCGGCCTGGCGCTTGCCGGCGCCTCCGCTTTCTTCCCCTGGTACGTGTTCTTCAACGCGGACAAGTTCGGCATCAATGTTGCCACCAGCAGCAATTCGCGCGAACTGCCGGATTGGCCGGCGCGCAACGTCTTCAGCGTCTCGCCGCTTGCCATGGTCAACAAGAACGAGGGGGACAAAAAGGCCCCGCCGATTGATCCGCTGACGACCGCAACGGTGTCCGATCTCGGCAAGGAGCGCGATGGCGGCCCCATATTGGAGGATCAGCCCTTCCCCGGCAAATCATCCTTCCGCCTGCTGCATGTTTCCAACGGCCGGGCGCTGATCGAGGATCCCTCCGGGATGTATGTGGTGCGCATCGGCTCGATCCTGCCCGATGAAAGCCGCCTTGCGACGCTCGAGCAGCGCGACGGCAAATGGGTGATCGTCACCTCCAAGGGCGAGACCTACCAGAACAACTGAACCTGTCCGCAAACCCAGGCAACAGGGGCTCCGCCGCGAACCGGCCGGAGCCCCTGTTCTTTTGCCCCTGTTCTTTTGATAGCGGCGGCGTTCGCACAAAAGCCTCTCGAAGCCTGAATTCCCGTAAGTCCCACGCAAGATTACCGCACTAGGTTCGGGACAGTAAAAACGGAGAGTTTCATGCAACCAATCCAACTTTTCGACTTGGCTTCGCGACAGGCGGAATGGCTGACGATTCGTCAGCAGGTTGTTGCCGGCAACATCGCGAATGCCAATACCCCGAAGTTCCACGCCAAGGACGTCACGCCCTTTGACGCTGTGCTCGACAAGTCCGACATCGCCATGGCGCGCACCAATCCGGCGCATCTCAGCGGTAATGATTTCAGCAACAGCGGCGATATCGACGTCAAGGAGGCTGCACTCGACCAGGAAATCGGCGTCCAGGAATCCGGCAATACGGTCGGTTTGGCCGAGGAGCTTTCCAAGTCGGGCGATATCAAGCGTCAGTACGATCTGAACACCTCGCTGGTCAGTTCCTTCAACCGCATGATGTTGATGACCGTCAGAAGGTAAAGTCATGGATCCGCTTTCAGCAGCAATGAAAATCGCCGGCTCCGGGCTCGAAGCGCAGTCAACGCGCCTGCGCATCGTCTCGGAAAACATCGCCAATGCCCGCTCGACTGGCGACACGCCCGGCGCCGAGCCCTATCGGCGCAAGACGATTACCTTCGGCCAGCAGATGGATCGCGCCAGCGGCGTCGAGACGGTCGGCGTCAAGAAGGTCGGCGTCGACGAAAGCGACTTCAGCACTGAATTCGATCCCAGCAACCCGGCTGCGGACAAGAAGGGCGTCGTCAAGCTGCCGAACGTCAACATCCTGGTCGAGATGGCCGATATGCGCGAAGCCAACCGCTCGTATGACGCCAATCTGCAGACCATCAAACAGACCCGCGATCTCATCTCCTCCACGATCGATCTCCTGAAGAGCCAATAATCATGATCAGCAGCGTCCAGAATGTCAGCAACCTGTCAATGACCCGTGCGCTCGGCGCCGCCGACGCCGAAAATTCCGCCTCGTCGTCTGCCGCCACCATGCCGGGCGCCGCTGGTGCCGCCAATGGCATGAGCTTCGCCTCGGTCATGGGCAACATGGCGAGCGACGCGGTCACCAGCCTGAAGGGTGCGGAAAGCATGTCCTTTGCCGGTATCAAGGGCACGGCCACGACGCGTGAAGTCGTCGATTCCATGCTCCAGGCCGAGCAGACGCTGCAGACCGCGATTGCCATCCGCGACAAGGTCGTCTCGGCCTTTCTCGAAGTCACCAAGATGCAGATGTAACTGATTTGAGGACGAACACATGAGAGCGCTCGCCATCGCAGCAACGGGCATGGATGCCCAGCAGACCAATCTGGAAGTCATTGCGAACAACATCGCAAACATCAATACGACGGGTTTCAAGCGCGCTCGCGCCGAATTCTCGGATCTTCTCTACCAGACCGAACGTGCTAAGGGTGTCGCCAACCGCGCCAACCAGGCCGTCGTTCCGGAAGGTGCCAATATCGGCCTCGGCGTCCAGACCTCGGCGGTCCGCAACCTGCATCTCCAGGGCGAACTGACCCAGACCGGCAACGATCTCGACGTGGCGCTGATCGGCAAGGGCTTCTTCCAGATCCAGTCGACCGACGGCACGACGCTCTACACCCGCGCCGGCGCCTTCAACAAGAACGACCAGGGCCAGCTCGTCACCATCGACGGCTACGAGGTCCTTCCCGGCATCACCATTCCAACAGGCTCGACCGAGCTGACGATCAGCCGCTCCGGCCAGGTTTCTGCCAAGCTGCCGGGTGCGACGGATGCGACCGTGCTCGGTCAGTTGACGCTTGCTGACTTCGTCAACGAGGCGGGTCTCCAGCCGCTCGGCGACAATCTCTTCCAGGAAACGGCGGCCTCCGGCGAAGCGGTCATCGGCAATCCCGATGAGGAAGGTTTCGCCTACATGAAGCAGGGTTACCTGGAATCTTCGAACGTTGACCCGGTGAAGGAAATCACCGAGCTGATCTCGGCCCAGCGCGCTTACGAAATGAATTCCAAGGTGATCACCACCGCTGATGAAATGGCCTCCATCGTCAGCAAGAACCTGAAGTAAGGGAAGGGCCGAAACATGATGTTTTGCCGGGCAGGACACATCTCAGGATGGGTGGCGGCAGCCACGATCGCAGTCGCGGGCATTATCTTGCCCGCGAACGCGGATGCCGGCATGGGTTATGCCGTCGTCCCGACCACGATCATCTACCCCGGCGACACTTTGTCGGCCAGCCAGCTTCAGGAGGTCGAGGTCACCAACCCCAACCTCGCCGGCGATTATGCCAAATCCGTTTCGCAGGTCGAAGGCATGGTTTCCAAGCGCACGCTGTTGCCGGGCCGCACCATCTCGGTTTCGGCCCTGCGCGAGGCCTATACCGTGACCCGTGGCTCCTCGATCCGCCTGGTCTTCTCGCTCGGGGCGATGACGATCTCCGCCGCCGGCACGCCGCTCGAAGACGGCGCGACCGGGCAGGTCGTCCGCGCGCGCAATATGGATTCCGGCGTCATCGTCAGCGGCACGGTGCTTGCGGACGGCACGGTCCATGTGAGGGCAAAATGAAATTGTTCTTCCGTTTCGTTACTCTTGTCGCGGTTCTCGCCATGAGTTTGGCTGATGTCGCGCCCGCCTGGGCGCTGACCTCCCGCATCAAGGACATCGCCTCCCTTCAGGCCGGCCGCGATAACCAGCTGATCGGTTATGGCCTCATCGTCGGCCTCCAGGGGACCGGCGACGGCTTCCGGTCCTCACCCTTCACCGAGCAGTCGATGCGCGCGATGCTGCAGAATCTCGGCATCTCGACGCAGGGCGGCCAGTCCAACGCCAAGAACACGGCGGCCGTGATGGTCACCGCCAACCTGCCCCCTTTCGCAAGCCCTGGCAGCCGTATCGACGTGACGGTGAGCTCGCTCGGCGATGCGACGTCGCTGCGCGGCGGCACGCTCGTCATGACCTCGCTTTCCGGCGCCGACGGCCAGATCTACGCCGTCGCGCAGGGTGCTGCCATCGTTTCCGGTTTTCAGGCGCAGGGCCAGGCGGCGACCGTCACCGAAGGCGTCACCACCGCCGGCCGCGTGCCTGGCGGCGCGATCATCGAGCGCGAACTGCCGTCCCGCTTCAAGGATTCGGTCAATCTCGTCCTGCAGTTGCGCAACCCCGACTTCTCGACGGCGATCCGTATCGCCGACATCGTCAATGGTTATGCCTCGGCGCGCTTCGGCGGCCCGGTTGCCGAAGCCAAGGATTCGCAGGAAGTCGTGATCCAGAAGCCGCGCACGGCCGATCTCACTCGGCTGATGGCCGACATCGAAAATCTCATCGTCGAGACCGATACGCCGGCCAAGGTGGTCATCAACGAACGCACCGGAACGATCGTCATCGGCTCGGACGTCCGCGTCTCGCCGGTTGCCGTCAGCTACGGCACCCTGACGGTTCAGGTCACCGAAACGCCGCAGATCATCCAGCCCGAACCCTTCTCGCGCGGCGTAACCGCCGTCCAACCGCAGACCGATATCGCCGCGCAGCAGACCGGCGGGCGCGTCGCGATCATCGACGGCCCTGACCTCCGGACCCTCGTCGCCGGCCTCAACAACATCGGGGTGAAACCGGATGGTATTATCGCCATTCTCCAGGGCATCAAATCGGCAGGCGCCCTGCAGGCGGAGCTTGTGCTGCAATGATCAAGATCATCAACCCTGACATGACGGTCCTGCAATTGCTGCGCCGGCTGGCGCTGCCGGCCGCGGGCCTCGTCCTTGTGTCGATCCCCGGCGCCTTCGCGCAGGAACATGCGCCGGCTGGCGACATCACGTCCCAGGACGAGATCAAGCAGTTCTGTACCAACATTGCCGAGCCCGCCCGCGACCAGCGTTATCTCCTGCAGAAGCAGGAACTGGAAAAGCTTCGCGCCGACATCGACGCCCGCATGGCGGAGATGGACAAGCGCAAGGCCGAATATCAGGACTGGCTGAAGCGGCGCGACGATTTCCTGAAGCAGGCGGAAGCCGGCCTCACCGAGATCTACAAGAAGATGAAGCCGGATGCGGCCGCACTCCAGTTGCAGGACATGAAGATCGAGGTGGCCTCCGCTGTGATCATGCGGCTCGGCCCGCGGCAGTCGAGCCTCATCCTCAACGAGATGGACCCGCAGAAGGCCGCTGCCATCGCCAGCGTCATTGCCAGTGCGTCCGATCCCAATACGTCGAAGGATCCTTCATGAATATGCGTTTCCCGGCCGCGATCGCCGCCCTCGCACTCCTTGCAGGTTGCCAGTCTCCGACGGCGGTCAGCGAGATCGGCCGCGCGCCCGCCATGAGCCCGATCGGAAGCGGTCTTGCCTACGGCCAGACGCCGCAGATGGCGCTCTATCCGAAGCAGCCGCGCGCCGTGGCGCAGGGCTACTCGCTGTGGAGCGATTCGCAGGCCGCTCTCTTCAAGGATGCGCGCGCGCTCAACGTCGGCGACATCCTGACCGTCGACATCCAGATCAACGACAAGGGCTCCTTCGACAACGAGACCAACCGCAGCCGCAAGAATTCGAGCGGCATGAACTGGGACGTCAACGCCCAGATCTTCGGCTGGACGCCCGAGTCCAAGACCGATCTGACCTATGGTTCCGACACCAGCACCGACGGCAAGGGCAAGATCGAGCGCACCGATAAGCTCACCCTTCTGGTCGCCGCCGTCGTCACCGGCATTCTCGAGAACGGCAACCTCGTCATATCGGGCTCGCAGGAAGTCCGCCTGAACCAGGAACTGCGCATCCTGAACGTTGCTGGTATCGTTCGTCCGCAGGACGTCAACGCCGAAAACCAGATCTCCTACGACAAGATCGCCGAAGCCCGCATTTCCTATGGTGGCCGCGGCCGCCTGATGGAAGTGCAGCAGCCTCCGCGCGGCCAGCAGGCCGTCGATCTTTTCTCGCCGCTTTGAGGCTGAACGACGATGGCAGAACCAGACGCAAGCGCAGGCCAACCGAAGAAATCCGGCACGCTGATGACGATCATCGGCGTCGTCGTCCTGACCCTGCTCGGCGCCGGCGGCGGCTGGGCGGTCGGCACCATCGTCGCGCCCAACATTAAGGGTGCCAAGGAGGTCGAGCAGGCCAAGGATGCCGAGGCCAAGAAGAAGGCCGAGGAAGGTCTGGCGCGCATCTCGACCGAGGCCAACAGCGTCGTCCAGCTCGAGCCGATCACCTCGAACCTCGCCTACCCCTCAGAAAACTGGGTGCGACTCGAAGTCGCGCTGCTGTTCAACGGGCCGCCGGATGTCAAGGTTTCCGAGGAAATTCATCAGGATATCCTCGCCTACATCAGAACCGTTTCCCTTCAGCAGATCGAGGGGCCGCGCGGCTTTCAATATCTCAAGGATGACATACAGGAACGTGTTGACCTTCGCTCGCAAGGGCGGGTATCGAAGGTCATGTTCAGGACATTTGTCATCGAATGATTCGTCTCATAGTTTTCCTTGCCGCCATGATGGCGGTACCGGAACTGGCGGTGGCACAGCAGCTGCCGACTGACTTGTTGAACGTGCCGGTCGATGGCTCCGTCGCCGCCTGGATCATCCGCACATTCGGCCTGCTGACCATTCTTTCGGTCGCGCCGGGCATCCTGATCATGGTGACGAGCTTCCCGCGCTTCATCATCGCCTTCTCGATCCTGCGCTCAGGGATGGGCCTCTCCTCGACGCCTTCCAACATGATCCTTTTGTCGCTGTCGCTGTTCATGACCTTCTATGTCATGTCGCCGACCTTTGATCAGGCCTGGCAGAACGGCGTGCAGCCGCTGCTTGCCAATCAGATCAACGAGACCGAGGCGGTCCAGCGTATCGCCGAACCCTTCCGCACCTTCATGGCGGCCAATACCCGCGACAAGGATCTGGCGCTCTTCGTCGATCTGGCGCGCGAACGCGGGCAGAATATCCAGACGACCAATCCGATCGACTACCGCGTGCTGATCCCGGCCTTCATGATTTCTGAGATTCGCCGCGGCTTCGAGATCGGCTTCCTCGTCGTGCTGCCGTTCCTCGTCATCGACCTCATCGTCGCCACCATCACCATGGCGATGGGCATGATGATGCTGCCGCCGACCTCGATCTCGCTGCCCTTCAAGATTCTCTTCTTCGTGCTGATCGACGGCTGGAACCTGCTCGTCGGCAGCCTGGTGCGCTCGTTCAGCTAGAGCGGTTCAGCTTTTAACGGAAGCGCAGAACCGCTCTATCCTTTTGTTTTTACGCAATTCCGGACGGAAAACCGCTTCGCATTTTTCCTGGAATTGCTCTAGCCGGCTGCCGCAGCTTGATATTCGCCAATGAGAAAACCCGCCGGATCGCTCCGGCGGGTTTCTAATTGTGCAGCCATCCCAAAGTGCTGCAGCGCCCGTTGCGCGCCTGAACCGACGCGCAACGGAGTGCGGATCGAACCTCACTCGGCCGCGAACGGCGCCGTGCGCGGCGGCAGCGCCGGAATGTCCATGTGATCGGGTGCAAGACCCTGCTTGGCACGCTCGGCCATGATTTCATAGGCCTGCTCCAGATGGTCGCAGAACCGTTCGGCATCGAAGAGCGGCGCGATATAACGCTTCTCCTTGAGATGCGCCTTGTATTGCGCGATCCGCGCGGGATTCTCAGCCAGTTCGACGGCAAGGTCCTCATAGGCCTGCAGGTCGCTTGCCACGAGTTCGGGCAGGTCGATGGCCCTGAGCAGGCTCTCGCTGACGCGTGAGGCGAAGTTGGTGCCCTTGACGGTCAGGACCGGCAGGCCGCCCCAGAGCTGCTCCGAAGTGGTCGTGTGGCCGTTGACGGGGAAGGTGTCGATGCCGATGTCGGCCGCCTGCTGACGGTCGATGTGCTCTTCGTAGGGCGCGCGCGGGCAGAAGATGATCCGCTTGGCGGAGATCCCCGCCGCCTGGAATTGCTTCAAGAGGTTCGCCTGGTTGCGCGGCGTGTTCGCCATCAGCCAGAGCACGCTGTTTGGCGCGCGCTTGAGGATGCGGCACCAGCTGTCGATCGTCTCCGGCGTGATCTTGCGGTTGCCGTTGAAGGACGCGAAGATGAAGGCGTCTTCCGGCAGGCCGAGCTGCTCGCGGGTGACAGGACGCGGCTTCGGGCGATGCATCGGGTCGTTCGGCTGGTAGCTCTCCGGCAGCCGGCAGAATTTCTCATGGTAGAAGGGCTTGGCCACCTCGGGCAATACGGAATGGTCGCCGATGACGTAGTCGAGATCGATATTGACCGTGCTGCCGGGGAAACCGAGCCAGCCGACATGCACCGGCGCGAGCGGCAAATTGAAGGCCGACGCGCGGCTGCCCGAAGTATGGCCCTTCAGGTCGACCATGATGTCAATATTATGCTCGCGCACCGCCGCCAGCATCCCCTGGTCGGAGAAGCCATGAACAGTAACGATCCGGCCCCAGCGGCTGCGATCGGTATTGTTGTGCTTGAGGTATTCAGGGCCAGTATGGCAGAAGAGCGTCACCTCGAACCGGTCCTTGTCGTGCAGTTCGAGGATGCGCTGCAAGAGCTTCATCGTGGCGTGGCGATCCCAGAAGTCCGATGACATGTAGCCGATCCGGATCTTGTCCGACCAGCTGTGCGGCTGGTTGCGGCGGAGGGCCACCCGTTCCGGGTTGAGGGGGGTGGTGCCGATCGTCGCATATCGGTTGAAATCCTCGTTGCCGCACCAGTGCAGATGATAGAACGGGTTATCCTTGCGCAGGATCTCGACATCGCCCTTTGCGAGTGAGGCATCGATCACCGCCTGATGTTTGCTTGCCTCTTCGAACTCATTGAATTCGCGGGCGAAAACCAGATGCAGGAAGCGGAATGCAAGATTGCCTGGAAACCGCTTGAAGAGGTTGCGCGAGAGGCTCTGGTTGGTTGCATCGTTCAGATCGTCGCTCAGTAGCAGGGCTGCCAGGCGCATATGATCGGGATTGGCGCTCTGCGACAGCACCGTCTTGAACGGGCGGATGATATCCCGCTGCTGCCGCTTCAGATAGATCGCGGTGATGATGAAGGCGAGTTCCGGGTCTTCCTGCGCCTTGCTAAGGTTTCGCATGGCGATCAGCAGAGCATCGTCCTCGCTGCCGGTCTCGTAGTGCAGCTTGGCCGCCTGTTTCTGGTATTCGTAGGAGTTCGGTCCTTCGCAGTTGCCGGCCAGGCCATAGGCTTTCGCGGCATCGGCCTTGAAGCCGAGCTGCACGAGGTTCTTGGCCAGCAGCGCATAGGTCTTGGCGTCCTGCTGAATATCCATCAGCTGGTTGAGCGTTGCCAAGGACTGTGTGTAGCGGCCCATCTGGTAATCCTTGGATGCCGCAGAGAACGAAACTTTGCTGTTCAAAACCCAACTCCGTGAAGGAAATGTTCTGGCGTCGACCGCCGAGGCACGGACAGGCCGTCCTCCGCAAAAACGGGCGGATCGGTCCGATGGTGCTATCCCGGCGCCTGCCACATTGGCATTCGAAGCTTGCTTGAAACCGGTGCGCTTGGTGAACCTCTGTTTTCGAGGGGAAATGCCGACTTTTGCCTAGGGAAAACGCTTGGTTTTCAAGAGAATTAGAGTGCCAAGGAATATATTCAGCAAGCATTAACTATCCCCTGCGAGGAGCCGGCCTGCGCCTGTATTTTTAAGGAGTTGGCAAGCATTGGCTGCGAGATTGCCCTGGACATGACGGGTTTGGGCCAAACAAAAAAGGCGCCGAGTAGCATGAAGCTGGTCCGTCATCGCCGGTACTATAGTCCGGTATGTCCTCCTTTTTGTATCTAGTTTTCCAGGGGACAGACTTATGACAAGCATTAACACCAATACTTCCGCGCAGGCCGCTCTCCAGACGCTGCGTAGCGTTAACCAGAGCCTCAACAACACGCAGAACCACGTTTCTTCTGGTTACCGCGTTGAAAAGGCTTCGGACAACGCTGCTTACTGGTCGATCGCAACGACCATGCGCTCGGACAACAAGGCACTTTCCGCCGTTTCCGACGCTCTCGGCGTAGGCGCTGCCAAGGT
Source organism: Rhizobium sp. P1_B8 (assembly GCF_056406515.1). Classification (NCBI taxonomy): domain Bacteria; kingdom Pseudomonadati; phylum Pseudomonadota; class Alphaproteobacteria; order Hyphomicrobiales; family Rhizobiaceae; genus Rhizobium; species Rhizobium sp. P1_B8. Next base: position 254,555 of record NZ_JBFTZZ010000004.1, read on the forward strand.
CGACACCGCTTACACCGCCATGGACAGCGCCATCGATGTCGTCGGCGACATCAAGGCCAAGCTGGTTGCCGCGACTGAAAACGGCGTCGACAAGGCCAAGGTCCAGGAAGAAATCGGTCAGCTGCAGCAGCAGCTCCTGAGCATCTCTCAGTCGGCTTCCTTCAACGGCGAAAACTGGGTTGCCGGCGCCTCTGGCACCAAGAGCGTCGTCTCCTCGTTCGTCCGCGACGGCTCCAACGCCGTTTCCATCACCACGACCGACTACGTTCTCGACAGCGGCTCTGCGGGCAACGTTCTGTTCGGTATGAGCGGCGGCTCGGTCGAAACCTCCACGGGTATCCTCGGTACTTCGAGTGGTGCGACCGGTTCGATCTACGCGATGGACATCACCAACTTCACCGCCGGCCAGATCCAGTCGGCTCTGACCAACGTTGAAGCGGCTCTGAAGGCCATGACCAGCGCCGGCGCTGCTCTCGGTTCGCTCTCCAGCCGCATCGACGCCCAGGACGACTTCGTGTCTGCTCTCAGCGACTCGATCGACTCCGGTGTCGGCCGTCTCGTCGACGCCAACATGGAAGAAGAATCTTCCAAGCTCAGCGCCCTGCAGACCCAGCAGCAGCTGGCGATCCAGTCGCTGTCGATCGCGAACTCCTCTTCGCAGAACATCCTGTCGCTCTTCCGCTAAGACCGGTCGGCACAAGGTTTCCAAGTTTCGCGGCCGGGTCATCCCCGGCCGCGAAATGTTTTAATATAAGGTTAATGAAAATCCTTCTAAGTCTCAGATATTTTTAAGTAATTTCCGATCTCGGTTTAGCTTTCCTTAACCATCTTGCTGTTTTCTAGGCCCATCGAAACGGCGAGTTAACCTTAACAGAGATGGTTAACAGGCATGATGCTGATCGCTGTGGGCCGGCCGAAATCCGGAATGTCCCTTCTTAAAATCTGCCAACAAGGGGCAAGCAAACTATGACGAGCATCAACACCAATAACGCTGCAATGGCAGCCCTCCAGACTCTCCGTGGCATCAACCAGGGTCTCCAGGAAACCCAGGCTCACGTTTCGTCCGGCTATCGCGTCGGCAAGGCCTCCGACAACGCTGCTTACTGGTCGATCGCAACGACCATGCGTTCGGACAACAAGGCACTTTCCGCCGTTTCCGACGCTCTCGGCCTCGGCGCTGCAAAGGTCGACACCGCTTACTCCGCCATGGACAGCGCCATCGATGTCGTCGGCGACATCAAGGCCAAGCTGGTTGCCGCGACTGAAAACGGCGTCGACAAGGCCAAGGTCCAGGAAGAAATCAGCCAGCTGCAGCAGCAGCTGATGAGCATCGCGCAGTCGGCTTCCTTCTCCGGTGAAAACTGGGTTGCCGGCGCTGACGGTACCAAGAACGTTGTTTCGTCGTTCGTCCGCGACGGCTCCAACGCCGTTTCGGTCGTGATGACCGACTATATTCTCGACGACAGCTCCACGGGCAACGTTCTGTTCGGTATGAGCGGCGGCTCGGTCGAAACCTCCACGGGTATCCTCGGTACTTCGAATGGTGCGACCGGTTCCGTCTACGCAATGGACATCACCAACTTCACCCTCGGCCAGATCCAGTCGGCTCTGACCAACGTTGAATCGGCTCTGAAGGCCATGACCAGCGCCGGCGCTCAGCTCGGCTCGATCTCCAAGCGCATCGAGCTGCAGGAAAACTTCGTGTCCGCCCTCAGCGACTCGATCGACTCCGGTGTCGGCCGTCTCGTTGACGCCAACATGGAAGAAGAGTCCTCCAAGCTCAGCGCCCTGCAGACCCAGCAGCAGCTGGCGGTCCAGTCGCTGTCGATTGCGAACTCCTCTTCGCAGACCATTCTCACGCTGTTCCGCGGCTAATAACCCTCGGAAATATCGGCCCGCCGGTCTCCGGCGGGCATCTCGGAATCGAGCCGCGCTTCAATGGAGCGCGGCTTTTTTAATTTCCGTTAACTGTTGATTAACCATAATGCTGTCTTCTGCGGTCAACGAGACGGCGAGTTAACCAAATTTAAGAACCGGTTAACAGGCATGAGGCTGATCCCCGTTCCCGGTAGCTTCCCGGAATGTCCCTTTTTTCCATTTGCCAACAAGGGGCAATCATTTCATGACCAGCATTTTGACGAACGTCGCGGCGATGGCCGCGCTTCAGACACTCCGCGGAATCAACGACAGCCTTGAGACGACGCAGAACCACGTATCGTCGGGTTACCGCGTCGAAAAGGCCGCCGATAATGCCGCCTACTGGTCGATCGCAACGACCATGCGTTCGGACAACAAGGCACTTTCCGCCGTTTCCGACGCTCTCGGCCTCGGCGCCGCCAAGGTCGACACCGCTTACTCCGCCATGGACAGCGCCATCGACGTCATCAGCGAAATCAAGGCGAAGATCGTCGCCGCGACCGAAAAGGGCGTCGACAAGACCAAGATTCAGGAAGAAATCAGCCAGTTGCAGCAGCAGCTTCTGAGCATCGCGCAATCGGCTTCCTTCTCCGGTGAAAACTGGGTTGCCGGCGCTGACGGCACCAAGAGCGTCGTTTCCACCTTCGTGCGCGATGGCAACGGCAATGTCTCCGTCAAGACGACGGACTACATTCTGAACTCGAGCTCCGCGGGCAACGTCCTCTTCGGCATGACCTCGACTGGCACGATCGAGACGAGCTCCGGCATTCTCGGCACATCATCGGGTACGATCGGCTCGATCTACTCGATGGACATCAGCACTTTCGGCTCGGTTGAGATCTCCATGGCCCTGACGTCAATCGAGGCCGGCCTGGACGCGATGACCAAGGCTGCATCGCAGCTCGGCTCAATATCCACTCGCATCGAGCTGCAGGAAAACTTCGTCGGCGCGCTCAGCGACTCGATCGACTCGGGCGTCGGCCGCCTCGTCGATGCCGACATGGAAGAGGAATCGAGCAAGCTGACGGCGCTGCAAACGCAGCAGCAGCTGGCCATCCAGTCGCTGTCGATCGCCAACTCCAGCGCTCAGAACATCCTCACGCTGTTCCGCAGCTAAATCAGGCGCTGAAACTGGACCGAATCTTGCGCCACCGTCTGGCAGCAAGCGCAAAGCCTCCCGGACCGCGCCCGAAATGGCGCGGTTCTTTCTTTTATATCAATGCTTTGGTCGGAATTGCGATCGCCGCGCCAGGCTCAGTGCTGCGCTCTTGCCCAATAGGTTGGTAACGAGTTAACTTCGCCTCGAGTTGATTTGCTTTTGCGACACGCCGGTAGAAACTCTGCCGGAGGCATGACGCCACTTCAGTCGCCGCCGGTAATCCGGCCTGCCCTTTCACCCCGATTCCGAGACCTGTCGATGACCGTTAAGATTACCAGCGCGGCCGCGGTGAATGCGCTTGCGGTGCTGCGCAGCATCAACAAAGAAGCCAACCAGACCCAACAGCAGGTGTCCTCGGGATATCGTATAGAGACGGCCGCCGACGATGCGTCCTACTGGTCGGTCGCGACGGTGATGCGTTCGGACAGCACCAATCTCGGAACGATCGGAGATGCGCTCGGCCTCGGCGCTGCCAAGGTGGATGCGACCTACACGGCGATGGACTCGGCGATCGATCTCATCGGCCAGATTCGCGCCAAGCTGGTTTCGGCAAGAGAGCCTGGCGCCGACAAGGACAAGATCAACGCCGAGATCAGCGAATACAAAGAGCAGTTGCAGACCGTCGTCGAATCGACGTCGTTTGCGGGTGAAAACTGGCTGTTGAACGGTGACACCGCTGCGCCGCCGACATGGCAGGTGATCTCTGGTTTCGTGCGCGCTCCGACCGGCGAATATCAGGCCCAGACCATCGATTTCCCATCCTCGCAGACCATCCTCATCGACAAGAACAATGCCAGCGGCGGCCTGCTGACCAAGCCGGTCGATGCCAATGCGATCAATAACAGCGGCACGACGTCGCGGAACTATTATTTGCTGAACGCTAACTCCACCACGCCGGCGACAGGTACGGAAATTGCGATTGGCAAAACCACGACCGATGCACAACTCACCGACATGCTTGACGTCACCGACTCGCTGCTCTCCTCGCTGACGACGACGGCCGCGTCCATCGGGGTGATGAAGACGCGCATCGATGATCAGATCGACTATACCGCCGATCTGTCCGATTCGATCGACAAGAGCGTCGGTGCGCTCGTCGATACCGACATGGACGAGGCTTCGATTCGGCAGAAGGCGATCGAAACCCAGAAACAAATGGCCGTCGAAGCGATCTCGATCCTCAACACGGCCGCAAGCAAGATCCTGATCCTGCTGGAATAGGGGCGGGCGCGATCACGGGTGGCGGCGGCGCCATTCATCCTCGCGCAAGTTTGACTTCCTAGTTTCCGGCATGAAGGCATCGTCCGAATCCGTGCCGGCGCAAGGTCAGGCCCTTGTCCGTTTCGAAGGGGATGGCGGCGCGCAAGGTCACTTTGAGCGGGGGCGGGCATGTTGCATGCCTCCCGAATGCTGGATGGTTTTTTATGAGCATTTCGCTTTCCCGGTATTTGAAGGATTTCGGTGAACCGGAATCGTCAGCGCCGATCCTCGACATGGATGATTTCGGCGGCGACGCATTCCCCGAAATGCCGAGCGAACCGGCGATCGATATCGAGGCAGAGCGCCGCGAAGCCTATGCGGAAGGTCATGCCGCTGCGACCGCGGAATTGACTGACAAATACGAACTCGAGGCGCGGACGCTGGCGGAGGTCCATGCGCGTGAACTCGAGGAACTGAAGCTTCGCTACGAAGTCGAGGCGGCGGCGGTCATTGCATCCCGCATCCGCGATATCGCCGAAGAGGTGGCGCAGCTGGTGAGCGCCGGCGCCGCCGCCGCCATCGCGCCTGTTGTGACGGACGCGCTCGCCGCCAAGGCTGCCGAAAGCCTCGCGGCCCTGCTGCGCGACGCGATCCTCGAAGGCGCGGCCGGAGCGATCGTCGTCAGGGGGCCGACCCGGCTTTTCGACATAGTGAAGGCCGAGCTCGGCGAACATGCCGGGGCGGTTCGCCACATTGAGACCGACGATATCGATCTCGCCGTCGAAATCGGTGAATCCGTCATCGTCACCCGTATGTCCGCCTGGGCAGCCAGCTTGAAGAAAGTTCTCGAATGAGCGAAGGCGAAAACCACCACCACGGCAAGAACGAGATCATCATCGTCAAGAGACATGGCGGCGGTGATCACGATGGCGCCCATGGCGGTGCGTGGAAAATTGCCTATGCCGACTTCATGACGGCGATGATGGCGTTCTTCCTTGTCATGTGGCTGGTCAATGCCGCCAACGAGGAGACCAAGGCGTCGGTCGCGACCTATTTCAATCCGATCAAACTCTCCGACGAAAAGCCCACCGAGAAGGGCCTGAAGAAGCCCGTCGACAACGCCGAGGGCGAAGAGAAGCAGGAGAAGTCGAAGCAGAAGGAAGAAGATCCGAACGACGGCAAGGCTGCGGCCGATGGTGACGACCAGACATCGACATCAGGCGACCAAACCAATTATTCCGAGGCCGATTTCTTCGAAAATCCGTATTCGGTTCTTGCCGAGATCGCCCAGGAGGTCGGCCAGCAGGCCAATGTCAGCGCCAAGGGCGACGGCGGTGCCGCCGATTCGGGCCCGGCCACCGGCGCCGACGGCGGCGAGGCCTATCGTGATCCCTTCGATCCGGATTTCTGGACGAAGCAGGTCGAGGTCACGACGGCCGGCAAGACGTTGCCGCCCGGCAAGAGCGACGACCAGCAGGCGGTCGAGAGCGAGACAAGCGAGATCGCCAAGGTCGAGGATATGCAGCCGATACCGCTGACCACCGATCAGAAGGCCGCCAAGGAAATCAAGGAAACTAAGGAAACTAAGGAAACCAAGGGCCCGGTCGAAGCCAAGGACGGCAAGTCGCCTGAGGACAAGAAGGCCGACGCTCAGAAGGCCGCCGATCATCAGAAGGATGCGGACAAGAGTGCCGCCGAGACCGAGCAGCAGCAGAAGAAGGAAGCCGAGCAACTGCAGGCGCAGATTGCCCAGCAGATCGGCGGTGTCGCCGGCAAGCTCGCCGAAGGTCTGACCGTGACGGCGTCCGAGGGCGGATTGCTGGTCAGCATCTCCGACCAGACCGACGATTCGATGTTCAATATCGGTTCTGCGGTTCCGCGCCAGGAGATGGTGCTCGCCATGGAAAAGATCGGCGCGATCCTGAAGGCGAGGGGTGGTGCAATCGCCATCCGCGGCCACACGGACGGGCGCCAGTATAAGGGCACGCAGAACGAGAATTGGCGGCTTTCGATGGATCGCGCCCAGAGCGCCTACTACATGCTTGTGCGCGGGGGGCTCGACGAGAAACGCATCTCCCAGGTTTCCGGCTTCGCCGACCGTCGGCTGAAGCTGCCGTCTGACCCGTTCAACGCGACCAACCGCCGGATCGAGATTCTGGTGCAGGCGGATCAAGGATAGTCGAATGGCGCGTCGGCAGCATCGCTACGTCGGATTTGTGGCCCTTGGCCTGGCGATGCTTTCGCCGGCCGCAGGCAATGCACAGGATCCGGATGATCTCGCGCCGTACAAGATGCTGCGGTCGCTGCAATTCGTGCAGGATTCCGTCGTCAGCGGCGATCATTCGGCCGGCGAGATGCAGCGCTTCATGCTGGGCACGATCGACGAGCGGTTGCGCACTGTCGATCCTTCGACGTTCGACGACGACCGCAATGTCGACGCAGCGCTGATCTACGCGATGAGCGGCGGCAATCCCCAGACGCTCGAATATCTGATCGCCCACGACGTCAACGGCTATTTCGACAACCGCGTCACCGATGTGCTGCGCAAATATCTGAGCGGCAAGGGGCTGCTTGTCGCCAAGACGCTGGAGGAGACGGCCAGGGAATATCGCGACAAGAAGATCGGCCCCTATCTTGCGCTGATCGGCGGCAACGTGCTGATCGCGACGAAACCGACAGACGCGCTGGATCTCTACGACCAGGCGCGTCTTGCAGCACCCGGTACGATCGTCGAGGAAGCGGCGTTGCGCCGCTCCGTAGCCATCTGCGTCGACAAGGGCATGCTCGACAAGGGAATGGCCTATTCGCAGCGTTATGTCAGACGCTTCCTCCATTCGCCCTATGCCAGCCAGTTCGCCGATCTTTTCGTCACGCTCGTCGTCGGCCACGATCACGACGTGAAACCGCAGGACGTCATCGATATCCTGTCCTTCATGGACGCTCCGCGCCAGCGCGAGGTCTATCTGCGCATCGCCCGCGCCGCCGCGATATCAGGCAAGCCGGAGCTGGCGCGCATGGCGGTCGGACGGGTGCAGTCGCTTGGCGGCGGCACCGACAATGCCTTCGGTCCGCTCGCGGATTTCTATGGCGGCATGGCCGGCCTTCCCACAGAGGATATCGACCGGGCGGCGAAGAATGTCAGCGGCATCGACGGCAACACACTTTCGCCGCGGGATCAGGCGCTGCAGGAGGCCGCGCGATCCGTTGCCGAGCAGATCCTGCGCGCTCCCGAGCCGGCAAGCTTGACGCAAGCCTCCAACCCTAACACTGATCATCAAGAAATCACTTCTGAAAAGGCTGTGGCAATAGCCACGCAATCGGAAGCGCCAGGCGCGCTTCCCGAGCCTGTTCCGGGAGGTGTGGCATCGACTGGCCAGAGCCAGGATACCGACCCCTCATTCAACGCATTTGTGACGACCAATCGATCCAAGCTCGACGAGATCGACGGTCTTCTGGCGCAGGAAGGCAACGAACAATGATGGATATGAGCGTCTCGGGCGGAGCCCCCGGTGCGGAGTCCGCCGCGATTGCGAAATCTGCGCGACCGGTCGGAAAAGACGATGCCGCCGGCCAAAAGAATGGCTTCTCCGACGCGCTGGCCAAGGCGAGCAGCGGTACCGCCAATGACGATGCCGATGATGCGCAGGGGGATCAGGGCGTGGTTGCCGATGGAAGCGCCGACAAAGTGGCGCAGACGATCCGCGGCCGCAGCAGCGCAAAGCCATTGATCGATCTTAGCGACGCCGCGCTGAAGGCGCAGGCTGATGTTCAGCCGGCAACGATCGCCAGTGTCGACAAGGTCGCAGCAAAACCCGCAAAGGCTGAGGTCAAAGTGCCGGCAGATCTCGCCTTGGGCAAGCTCGATCCGAAGGACCGTTCCGCAGATGAGGTCGCTCCGGCCGCCAAGGGCGCCAAGCACGCCAAGGGCGACGCATTGGAAACCGATACGGACAAGACCAGCGATGACGATGACGGCGGCATTTCGGATGTTCTCGGCTTGCTGAAGCAGGAACCTGCCGATGGTGCAGTGACTTTGCCGGCGGCGGCAGCCGCGCATCACGTCTCCGCCAAGGTCGATGAGGCTGGAACGGCCGACAAGAAGCTCGACGGTATCGACGCCAAGATGGGCGGCCATGCGTCCGACGCCCTGGCGGCGGTCAGCAGCAACATCGAGAGCGGCAAGGCGGATGACAGCAAGGTTCCTGGATCGGAGAATGCCGAAGCCGCCGATGGCAAGACATTCAGGATCAGCCGCGCCGATGGCCGCGGCGTGTCGATGGATGTTCACATCGGCACCGATCAGGCCGGACCGAAGGATGGTTCGAAGAAAGCCGATGTCGAAAACGTTTCAGTGCTCGAATCGCGACGCTATATCGGCCTGATGCAGAATTCGAATTCCGCCGCCGTGACCGCTGCTCTCTCGGGCGATTCCGAATGGGCGCGCGCCATGGAGCCGAGCTCGGCGCTCTCCAACGCAGCGGAATGGACGAGCACCGGCAAGGTGGTCAATACGCTGAAGATCCAGATGAACCCGCTCGACCTCGGTCTGGTGACGGCGACCATGCGCCTGTCCGGCGACGCTCTGAACGTCGACCTCAAGGTCGAAACCGGGGCGGCTTATCGTCAAATGAAGGAGGATCACGGCAAGATTCTCGAAGCTCTGCGCAGCCAAGGCTACGCGGTCGAAAACGTCACCATCAGCATGGCGCCGGTCGAGCGTCCCGACGCCGGCAACCAGGCGGGCAGCCAGGCCTCTCAGCAGCAGTCGCTCCCCCAGCAGGGGCAGGGCGGCGAGGCGCGCGAGCGCCACAATCAGACGGCACAGCGGACGGACGGAGGCTTCAATGGCGCAGGCGAGACGGGTATTGAAGACGCTCGTGCTGGCGGTAGCAGCGGCACTGGCGGCGTTTACCTCTGAGGCGGTCGCTTCTACCGGCGCCTGCGAGCGCGAGATCCAGTCGGCAGCGGCCAAATACGGTATCCCGGAAGGCATCCTCTATTCGGTCGGCCTGACGGAGACCGGCCGCAAGGGCTCACTCTATCCCTATGCCATGAACGTCGAAGGCAAAGCGATCTTTCCGCCCTCGGAGCAGGACGCGATGAGGCAGTTCGATGTCGCCCGCAACAGCGGCGCGAAGCTCATCGACATCGGCTGCATGCAGATCAACCATTACTTTCACGGCGAGAATTTCCGCTCCGCTGAGGAGATGTTCGACCCGCATCGCAACGTGGAATATGCTGCAAAATTTCTCCGCAACCTACATGACCGTCACGAGACATGGACGATGGCGGTAGCCAGATACCATGCCGGACCCAACAATAATCCGGCACAGAAGCAATATGTCTGCCGCGTCATCGCCAATCTGGTCGCCACGGGCTACGGCAAGTGGACTCCCAATGCGAGTAACTTCTGTCAAAATTGATTCAACCAAAGATGGAAGAGGCGTATTGTGACGAAACTGTGTCACAATGTGGCAGGAATCAGGCGTGAATCCTGTGCGCAAGCCATAATTAACGGAGCGTTAACTTTTCCACGAAATTTTGGTGTGCATAAACAGGTGCACCCACTAGATATAGATCAAATCGCTACCCAGATCTTAATCAATTATTAGTTTCTGCCATTAACTTTAACGAGTTGTCGCCGATTCGTGCGATTCGTACCCATAGATCATCGAAGTGCCACACTGATTCGGAGGCGGACGAATGATCGTAGTGGTTGATGAGCGTGAGCTCGTGAAAGATGGATACACATCTCTGTTTGGTCGTGAGGGCATTCCCTCCACCGGCTTTGATCCAGCGGAATTTGGCGAGTGGGTACAGACCGCCGCCGATTCCGATATAGCTGCAGTCGAGGCCTTTCTGATCGGTCAGGGCCAACGCAACTTCGAACTGCCCCGGGCGATCCGGGATCGGTCGATGGCGCCGGTGATTGCGGTCAGCGACCAGCACTCGCTCGAAAACACCCTTGCGCTGTTCGACTGCGGCGTCGACGACGTGGTGCGCAAACCGGTGCACCCCCGCGAAATCCTCGCAAGGGCGGCTGCGATCCGGCGCCGGCTGAAGGCGATCACCAATTACACAGAGATCGGCGGGATCCGCGTCTTCTCGGATGGCCGTGACCCCGAGATCAACGGCGAAGTCTTCGCGCTTCCCCGGCGCGAGCGGCGCATCCTCGAATATTTGATCGCCAATCGCGGTCGCCGGGTCACCAAGACCCAGATCTTCAACGCCATCTACGGCATCTTCGATGAAGAGGTCGAGGAGAATGTCGTCGAAAGCCATATCTCGAAGCTGCGCAAGAAGCTGCGCAAAAAGCTCGGCGTCGATCCGGTCGATTCCAAGCGCTTCCTCGGCTACTGCATTGATTGGGCTTGATTTTCTCGGCCGGGCGGCGGTGTCCGGCTGAACCTCAAAGTTGGCCTCGCAACTCGCCACGACAGACAGCTTCACGCAAGGCCCGACAAATACTCTCGTGCATAACAGGTAAAACGAGGTTTTCAGATGAGCATTTTCGGCAGCATGAAGACGGCAGTATCGGGGATGAACGCGCAGGCCAACCGCCTCAGCACCGTCGCCGACAACATCGCTAACGTTAACACTACCGGTTACAAGTCAGTGTCGACGAGCTTCTCGTCGCTGGTTCTGCCTTCCTCGGGCGGCAATTACAATTCCGGCGGCGTTCAATCCTCGGTCCGCCAGTCTGTCTCCGACCAGGGCGATATTTCCTACACCACCTCGAGCACCGACCTTGCGATCTCGGGCGACGGCTTCTTCATCGTCCAGGGAGCAGACGGCACGCCGGTTCTGACCCGCGCCGGCGACTTCCAGAAAGACGACGAAGGTAACCTCGTCAATGCCGCCGGCTTCATGCTGATGGGCTACTCCTACGACTCCGGCTCTCCTGCTGTTGTCGTCAACGGCTTCGATGGCCTGGTTCCCGTCAATGTCAACCAGGAAGGGCTGACCGCCATCGCCTCGACATCCGGGATATTCAAGGGCAATCTCGATTCCGGCGCCAATGTCGTTGCGGCCGCTGCGACGCGGCCGAGCGCCAACCCCGCCACGCCGACAGCCGACACCAAGAAGTTCTCCATGGTCGCCTACGACACACTCGGCAACAAGGTGATGTACGACTTCTACTTCACCAAGACATCGGTCGCGGCAGCGCCGCCGCCGGTACCTCCCGCCGTTAACAGCAGCTGGGAGGTTTCGATCTACCGCAACGCCGATGCGGCGGTAGGCGGCACGACTTCCTTCCCCTACACAACCGCCGGCGGCGATGTCGGCTTGGGAACGCTCAACTTCGACGCCAACGGCAAGATGGTCTCGGGCGGCGCCGTCAACATCGTCGATCCGGTGACCGGCCAGACGATCAACATGGATCTTACCGGCTTCACCCAACTCGGCGCCGATTTTGCCGGCACCGGTACGCCGAACGGCCAGGCTGCAAGCCCGGTCAAGGACGTCACGATCGATGGCGACGGCATCGTCTACGCCAAGTACGAGGATGGCACTAACAAGCCGCTCTACCGTATCCCACTCGCCAACGTCGCCAGCCCGGACAAGCTGACGCTCCAGAGCGGCAACGTCTACAGCGCCAACGGCCAGTCGGGCGTCACCGTCACTGGCTTCCCGCAGACCAACGGCCTCGGCACGATCAAATCAGGCGCTCTCGAAGGTTCGAACGTCGACCTCGCCGGTGAATTGACCGAGATGATCGAATCGCAACGCAGCTATACCGCCAATTCCAAGGTCTTCCAGACGGGGTCCGACATTATGGACGTCCTCGTCAACCTCAAGAGATAAGCAAGGTACCGGGTAAGCCATGTCGCTCACATCCGCACTTAATACCGCGCAGAGCATATTCAACAATACCGGCACGCAGAGCAGTGTCGTATCGAACAATATCTCGAATGCGGGCAACAAAGATTACGTGCGCCGGCAGGCGATGCTCACCACGTCCTTGAACGGTGCGCAGGTCGTCAAAATCGATCGGGCGCAGGAAGATGCCCTGCTGCGCCAGTACCTGAAGACATCCTCTCAGGACAGCGCCCAGCAGGCGTTGCTCGGCGGTCTCGAAGACCTCAAGTCGATCATGGGTGGCAACGACTACGAAACGTCGCCATCCACCTATCTCGGTGTTTTCCAGCAGAAGCTTCAGGCCTTCCGCACGGCGCCGGGCAGCACTGTCGCCGCTCAGGGCGCCATCACGGCCGCTCAGGATGTCGCCAACTCGCTGAACAATGCCTCGCAATCCGTTCAGGACGTTCGCGCCACAGCCGACAAGCAGATCGCCACCGACGTCGATAAGCTGAATACGCTCCTCGGTGACTTCGAGAAGGCCAATAACGCGGTGAAGACCGCCACGGCTTCGGGTGCGGATGCATCCGGCGCCCTCGACGAACGCGAGAAGGCACTCAAGCAGATTTCGCAGATCGTTGGCGTCAACGCGACGACGCGCGACAATAACGACATGGTGTTGAGCACGTCTGACGGGACGATCCTCTTCGAGACGGTTCCGCGCACCGTGACGTTCAAGTCTCAGGACATCTATACCGCCACCACTGTCGGCAATTCGGTCTATGTCGACGGTGTGGCCCTTCCGCGCGGTAGCGGGTCGACGACGACAGGGCAGGGGAGCCTTCAGTCTCTCCTCCAGGTCCGCGACGAGATCGCTCCCAACTTCCAGAAGCAACTCGATGAAATCGCCCGCGGCATGGTCTCGCTCTTCAAGGAGCAGAGCACGTCGGGCACGCCGGCCTATGTGCCCGGTCTCTTCACCTGGAGCGGCGGCACGGTCGATACCGGCAGCGCTGCGGTTGCCGGCATGGCGTCGACCATCAGCGTCAGCAGCACCGTCATCACCTCGCAGGGCGGCGATCCGATGCGCTTGCGCGATGGCGGTGTCAACGCCAACGGCGTCGTCAACAACCCTACCCACCTCAGCGGCTATACGACGGACCTCGATCGTCTCTATACCGCCTTGGGCTCCGACATCGATTTCGATCCGGCAGCGGGACCGGCGGTCGGCTTCGACGCCACGACCGGCATCGATTCGAACGTCAGCATCATGGAATACGCCACGAATTCCCTCGGCTGGCTCGAGCAGTACCGCAGCAACGCGACGACGGCGGCGGAAAACACCTCGGCGGCGCTGTCGCGCTCCGACGAAGCGTATTCCAATGAGACCGGCGTCAACCTCGACGAGGAGCTGACGCTGCTCCTTGACATAGAGCAGTCCTACAAGGCGGCGACCAAGATCCTGAACGCCGTTGACGAAATGTTGAAGTCATTGCTGGATATTGCGAGTTAAGCCATGAAGAGCTCATTTATTTCAAGTTCGGCCATTCAGAACGCGATGCGGTTGACGATCCGTCAGGCGCAGAACCAGATGACGAAGGCAACGATGGAGGCGACGACGGGAGTCTATGCGGATATCGGTGTCTCGCTCGGCGGCAACGCCGCCAGGAGCGTCGACTTCAGCCGCGAGGTCGACAGGATAGCCTCGATCAAATCAAGCAATTCGCTCGTCAATGCACGCATGGAATCATCGCAGCTCGGCCTTTCCAAGATGAAGGACGTCGGCGACGGCCTCGTTTCGAAGCTTACGGCGCTCCAGGGCAGCCACGATCCCGGCAGCATCACCGTCGCCATCCAGTCCGCCACCAGCGCCCTGTCCACCATGATGGACACTGCCAATACCATGGTGAACGGCGAATATCTGTTCTCGGGCATTAACACCGACGTGCAGCCGCTGACCGACAAGACGACAGCGACGAGCGCAGCCATCGTCACGCAGTTGAACACTTATGCAACGGGCCTCGGCAAGGCGGTTAGTGATCTCACCGGCGCCGAAATGAGCACCTTCATCACCACGACGGTAGAGCCGATGTTCAGCGAGACCGCCTGGACCGACCCAACGACCGGCTGGTCGCAGGCATCGAGCCAGAACATGACGAGCCGCATCAGCAACTCGGAAGTGATCGAATCCTCGACCAACGCCAATTCCGAAGGCATGCGCTACTTCGCGCTCGCCTCGGTGATGACCTCGGCGCTGTTGGGCCAGAACCTCAGCAGCGATGCGATGAGCACGGTGTCCAAGCAGGCGATCAGCTATACGACGAAGGCGACCAGCGGCCTTGTAACGCAGGCAAGCCAGCTCGGCCTTTCCCAGGAGCGCGTCAAGAAGTCCAACGACGCTCTCGACGCCCAGTCGAACATCATCAAGAACAAGCTGGTCGATCTCCAGGGTGTCGATCCCTACGAAGCCTCGACCCTCGTCAAGACTTTGGAAACGCAGCTTGAAACCGCTTACACGATCGTCTCGAAGATCCAGCAGTTGAGTCTTGTAAACTACCTTTGATGAGCAAAGGCGCGCAATAAAGAAGGATGCATGAATGTATCAGTTCTCATATGCCGAAGTCATGCAGGACTCGGTGGCCGACGCGAAAGAGCGGGAATGGCAGGTTCTTGACCGGTCCATAGACCTGCTGTCGTTGGCGCGCGAAAAGGAAAAATACGGCCGCGAAGCCATTGAAGCCCTGTTTTATACACGCCGGGTGTGGATCAGCTTCATCGAGGATCTGAAACATCCCGACAACCAGCTGGAGATCGAGCTCAGGGCCAACCTCATCTCGATCGCGATCTGGATATTGAAGGAATGTGACAGGATCAGAAAACGTCAGTCCAATAACTACCAGGGCATCATCGACGTTACCACCATCATCAGGGATGGACTTAAATGAAAAGTACACTTCGCATTTCTCTGAAAGCCGGAGAAAGAATCTTCATCAACGGCGCCGTCCTGCGCGTCGACCGCAAGGTCGCGCTGGAATTCCTGAATGATGTGACGTTCCTTCTCGAAAACCACGTCCTTCAGCCGGAGGGCGCCACCACGCCCCTGCGTCAGCTCTATTTCATTGCGCAGATGATCCTCATCAACCCTGAGGGCAAGGACCACTCGACGGCGATGTTCCGCAAGTCGATCACCATGCTGCTCTCCTGCTTCAAGAATGAGGAGATCCTCGCCGAACTGAAGCGCATTGATGCGCTCGTCTCGACGGGCCGCGCCTTCGATGCGCTCAAGGCGATCCGCGGCCTCTACACGATTGAAGACAGTATCCTCAACAACCACGAAATGCCGCCGACAATGGTCGAGCAGATTCGCAGGGAGATTGCACCATGGCGGTAGATGCCACATCGAGCGTGAGCACGACGGGCACTTCGAACTCGACGAGCTCGGCCCAGCAGAAGGCAACGCTGAATTACGACAATTTCCTTCAGCTGCTCATCGCGCAGATGAAGAACCAGGATCCGACGGATCCGGTCGACGCCAGCGAGCAGATGTCGCAGCTGGCGAGCTTCTCGCAGGTCGAACAGACGATCCAGACCAACACCAAGCTGGACACCCTGCTCGCAAGCTCGAGCCTCACACAGGCCAGCAGCTACGTCGGCAAATACATGGAAAGCGCCGACGGCACCGTCAAAGGCACCATCGAATCCGTCAAGGTTTATTCCGACGGAATCATAGCGACGACCACGGCTGGCGGTAATATACTGGTGCAGGCGGGAATCACTGTTGCCGACAAGGCTCCCAGCAGCGATACCTGATACGACAGCGCCGCGCGCCTTAGCGGCCCATGCGTCGAGTGATACCAACCAATGGTGGTCCGGCCGCGGCGGGGCTGCTTCAAGGCGATATGAGGTTGCCTTCGGATGAATGAAGCTGATGCATTGGATCTGTTCCAGGCGGCGATCTGGACCGTCCTGATTGCCGCGGGTCCCGCCGTCATCGTCGCGATGGCAGTGGGTCTCATCATTGCCTTGATCCAGGCGCTGACCCAGGTGCAGGAAGCGACGCTGACCTTCGTGCCGAAGATCGTCGCCGTGCTGATCACGGTCGGCGTCACCGCACCTTTCGCCGGCTCGCAGATCTCCATTTTCACCAATCTGGTCTTCTCGCGCATCCAGTCCGGCTTCTAGAGCAATTCCAGCAAAAGTGCGCAGCGGTTTTGCGTCCGGGATTGCGTAGAACCGCTCTGAGCCACCTTCGCGCAAGCTTCGCCATTTAACTCTCGATCCGAATTGGGCGGGCCGCATGTCCGCCTCCTCTCATGAAGAGACGGAATCGTCATGGCGCAACCACCTGCACTCCCCCTTCCAAAAGTCGCCCCGAGCCTGCGCGATGTCGGTTTTGCCCTTGGCATCATCGGCATCATCTGCATTCTCTTCCTGCCGATTCCGCCGTTCCTGATCGATATGGGACTGGCCTTCTCGATCGCCTTCTCGGTGCTGATCCTGATGGTCTCGCTGTGGATCCAGAAACCGCTCGATTTCTCGTCTTTCCCGACCATTCTGCTGATCGCGACGATGACCCGGCTGGCGCTGAACATCGCGACAACACGCGTCATCCTGTCCCACGGCAATGAAGGCCATGAAGCAGCGGGCGGCGTCATCGCCGGTTTCGCAAGCCTGGTGATGTCCGGCGACTTCGTCATCGGTCTGATCGTCTTCCTGATCCTCATCACCATCAACTTCATCGTCATCACCAAGGGCGCCACGCGTATCGCCGAAGTCGGTGCGCGTTTCACCCTGGATGCCATCCCCGGCAAGCAGATGTCGATCGACGCCGACCTTTCAGCCGGCATCATCGACGAAAAGGAAGCCCAGCGCCGGCGCAAGGAACTCGAGGAAGAAAGCTCCTTCTTCGGCGCGATGGACGGTGCGTCGAAGTTCGTGCGCGGCGATGCCGTCGCCGGCCTCATCATCACCTGCATCAACGTCTTCGGCGGCATCATCATCGGCTACTTCCGCCACGGCATGCCGATCGGCGAAGCGGCCGACGTCTTTGTCAAGCTCTCCGTCGGCGACGGCCTCGTCTCGCAGATGCCGGCCCTGATCGTTTCGCTCGCCGCCGGCCTTCTCGTTTCTCGCGGCGGCACCGTCGGCTCCACCGACCAGGCGGTCGTCAACCAGTTGAGCGGGTATCCCCGCGCGCTTTCCGTCTCGGCCGTGCTGATGTTCGTCCTGGCCCTGATGCCGGGCCTGCCGTTTGTCCCCTTCGTGGTCCTCGGCGGTCTTCTCGCCTTCGGCGCCTGGTTCATCCCGCGTCAGGTCGAAGCTGAAAACAAGCTTCGCCGCGAGCAGGAGGAAAAGAAGGTCGTCCAGAACAAGGAGCTGGAAAAGGATTCGGTCAAGTCGGTGCTGCGCACCTCGGAGATCGAACTCGCACTCGGCAAGATGGTCTCGACGCGCCTGCTCGGCGCCCACCAGGAGCTCGCCTTCCGTGTCGGCAAGATGCGCAAGAAGTTCGCCACGCAATACGGTTTCGTCGTACCCGAGATCAAGGTGACCGACGATATCGCCATCGCCGAGAAGTCCTACCAGATCCGCATCCACGGCACGACGGTCGCCTCCAACCTGCTGCGCGTCGGCGAAGTCCTCGTGGTGACCGGCGCCGGCCGCCGGCCGAGCATTCCCGGCGACGAAATCCGTGAACCCGCTTTCGGTATGCCTGCCGTTTCGATCCTTGAAAACTTCGCCGACGATCTGAAACGCGAGGGCTTCCAGCCGATCGACAACGTCTCCGTCGTGTTGACCCATATGAGCGAGGTCATCCGCAACAACCTGCCGCAGCTTCTGTCCTACAAGGACGTGAAGGTGCTGATCGACCGGCTCGATCCCGAATACAAGAAGCTTGCCGACGAGATCTGCTCGTCACACATGTCCTATTCGGGCCTGCAGGCGGTGCTCAAGCTGCTGCTTGCCGAGCGCGTCTCGATCCGCAACCTGCATCTCATCCTCGAAGCGGTGGCCGAGCTCGCCCCGCATGTCAGGAAGACCGAGCAGATCGTCGAGCATGTCCGCATCCGCATGGCCCAGCAGCTCTGCGGCGACCTCGCCGACAACGGCGTGCTGCGTGTGCTGCGGCTGGGCAGCAAGTGGGATCTGGCTTTCCACCAGGCGCTGAAGCGCGATGCCAAGGGCGAGGTGATCGAATTCGACATCGATCCGCGCAGCCTGGAAGAGTTCAGCGAGCAGGCCACCAAAGTTATCCGTGAGTTCATGGATCGCGGCCTGCCATTCGCCCTTGTCACGTCGCCGGAAACACGCTCCTATGTGCGCATGATCATCGAACGGCTGTTCGCCACGCTCCCGGTCCTGTCGCATGTCGAACTGGCCAAGGGCATCGAGATAAAGATTTTGGGCTCTATTTCATGATAACAGACCCGCAAGGGACCGTTCTCGCGCTGTTTCTGGTTTTCTGCCGG
The DNA here is from genome assembly GCF_056406515.1 of Rhizobium sp. P1_B8. Lineage (NCBI taxonomy): Bacteria > Pseudomonadati > Pseudomonadota > Alphaproteobacteria > Hyphomicrobiales > Rhizobiaceae > Rhizobium > Rhizobium sp. P1_B8. The sequence goes on from NZ_JBFTZZ010000004.1 coordinate 273,101, forward strand.
ATCGGTGGCTGTGTGCTGGCTCTTCCGGGTTTTTCCTCGGCGCGCGTGCCCGAACAGCTGCGCGTCTTCATCGCCGGCGCGCTCTCGATCGCTGTCATGCCGTTGCTCTGGGACACTGTCTACCCGGCCGTTCACACAAGCTCGGGAACCTATATCGGCCTGATCTTCAGCGAATCGCTGATCGGCGTGATGTACGGCATGCTGGCGAGGATCTACACGATCGGCATGCAGTTCGCCGCGACGATCATCGCGATGATGGTCGGCTACACCCAACCGGGTTCGGCCGACATCCTCGAAGACACGCCGGAGACCAGCCTTTCCGGCTTCATTACCTTTGCCGGCATCATGATTCTCTTCATCATGGATTTCCATCACATCGTCTTCCGCGCGCTGATCGATTCCTACACGACCATGCCTTTCGGCGGGTTGATGCAGATGCGCGCGACGCTGATCTCCTTTACCGACACGCTGGAACAGACCACCTACATCATGCTGCGGCTGTCGAGCCCGTTTTTGATCTACGGCATGATCTTCAACGTCTCGATCGGTTTCATCAACAAGTTGGCGCCGCAGATCCCGGTCTACTTCATTTCCACGCCCTATCTGCTGATGGGCGGGCTGTTCCTGATCTATTTCTCGATTGCGGCGTTGCTCAGCCAGTTCGGCCAGTCCTTCGGCTCGATCTATATCGGGCGATGAGGCTGATATGATCGAAAAGAAGCGCTCCCAGAAGCTCAAGCGACTGCTCTCGGTGCAGCGGCATATCGAAAGAATGGCCGAGAACGACCTGGCCGAAACAAGCCGTCAGCGTGTCGAGGTCAATACGGCGATGGACGACGTCATCCTCGCGCTCGGCTCGATGGACCCCGTCCACCACGCCTTCTCGCAGAATTACGCCGATCGATTCGGCAGGCTCAGCATCAAGGACCAGCAGCTGACCGGCATGCAGCAGATCCACGAGATGCGGCTGGCGCGCGAGCGCGCCAAGGGCGACCGCTTTGAAGAGGGCATGCAGGAAGCCCTCGACGCCGAGCGCCGCGAGGCCGATGACAACGCCGTCTACGATGTCATCGACCAGCAATTCGCAACGCCAGCCTCCAGCAAGCTTCAAAAACCATAGTCGTTACGATCATAAATTCAGAGGATTGTAACGTGGCTATTTCGCCCCCCAGTGATCTGGTCCTGGACGTTGTCAAAGCTGCCGACCCCATGGAGGTTCAGGCGGCCCAGGAAAAGTTGAAGGCAAATCGTGCGGCCTTTGCCGCAACGAGTCTCGCCGAGAATGGCAAGGGCTTCTCCAATACGGTCGACGTTCTCGACCATATCGGCCAGAAGAGCGGCCTCGCCAACATCCAGAACCGCACCAAGGCCGAGGAAGTTCCGGAAAGCTACCGGAAGTTCGAAGCCATGGTCTTGCAGAATTTCGTCAAGTCCATGCTGCCGAGCGAAAGCGAAGATGTCTACGGCAAGGGCGCGACCGGCGATATCTGGAAAGGCATGATGGCCGAACAGCTCGGCAACACCATGGCCAAGGGTGACGGCATCGGCATTGCCAAGCAGATGTACAGCGAGCAGTTGCGCCGGCAGGAAGGCAAGATCGTCAATGCCTCGACCGATGACGATGACCGCAACACCGCGCTCAGCATGATCGATGACTTCCAGCGCAAGACTTTTGGCACGCCGACCGCCGAAGCCAAGTCCGATAGAACAGGATGACTTTAGGCCCGTTGGCCTAAAATCTGAATCTCGTTCTCAATTAAATAGTTAGAGCATGATGTCGTCCGAAAACCGCGCACACTTTTCGGCATCATGCTCTAAGCGACGCATAACCGGGGGTACAATGGAAATAGTTTCGAACGAATACAGGATCAAATCCGTTCTCGGACGCCTCGAAATGATCATCGACAATGAGAACACCCGGATCGGCAACGATCCGCAGTTCGATCTCAAGGTCTCCAATGCGCATAAGAGCCGCTGCCTCTACGAGCTGTCGATGCTTTTCCGCGACACCGATCCGGCCGAGCTTGCCGCTGCCCATCTCGATCAGCTGCACGGCCTGAAGAAGAAGCTGGTTCTCAATGCCCGTCGCGTCGAGGCGCATCTCGAAGCGGTTCGCGCCGTGGCCGACCTCCTGAAGAACGCAGTTCAGGACGCCGATGCCGACGGCACCTATTCCCAGGAACAATTCGCCGCGCGTGGAAACTGATGATCAAGCTCGTCCTCACCGGTGTCTGGGTTTGCGCCATCACCTTGGCATCGGTCTATTTCTCGGTGTACCTGGCGACCGCGCCGGCGCCGGCGGCAACGGATTCCAAGCAGAGCGCGCTCGAACTGGTGAAGGGCGAAACGATCACGGTACCGATCATCGGTAACGGTGCGATCACCGGTTACTTCCTCGGCCGCGTTTCGTTCATGATGAACAAGGACATGCTGAAAGGCGTGACATTGCCGCTGAGCGAGATGACGACGGACGAGCTTTTCAGCCTGCTCGTCGGCAACAAGATGGTCGATATCGCCCACATCAAATCCTTCGATCCGAACGCCTTCCGCGAGGAGATCAAGAAGGGCATGAACGAGCGTTTGGGTGGCGAATACATCGCCGAAGTGATGCTGGAGCAGCTCGACTATCTCTCCAAGGAAGAGGTCAAGGAAAGCTCCGCCGGTCAGCCAAAGAAGGTCGGCACGCCCGTCAAGATCGTCGAGACCGCACCGGCCGGCGAAGCACCGGCGCCAGCGGCCCACTAAGGACCATCATATCATTGACGACAAACGGCGCCTGAGGGCGCCGTTTGTCGTTGGCGCACGTGGTTAATAAACCACTTATACGAGCATGGAAATTCAAGGAATTTTCCTAAGGGTTGTTTGAAGCCGTCCTGTTATATCAGGTGTCACAGCTTGGCATGCGCCGCTTATCCGGGATCGGAGCGACGCGTCCCGGCGGGACGCGACCGGTCCTTTCGAGACCTCCGGTGCGGAAATATGGGCTTGTTTTCCGGGATGTCGGGCGCATGCAGCACCCTCGGCAGGAGGTAGGAATGAATCTGATTGCAAACTTCGCGGTGCTCGCATCGCGGCGGACGATCTTCGATCTGCCGGTCTGCGATCTCGGCTGGGACGACGCCCTCGTTTTCATCAACGAGCTGGCCTCCATTCCCGTCGGCCAGACCGTGGTTTGTTTCGTCAACGCCCACAACATGCTGACCACGCTGCGCGACGACGAATATTACCGGATCATGTCGCACAATCTGGTGCTGCCGGATGGCATCGGCCTCAACATCGCATCGCAGATCGCCCATGGTTCGCCGTTTCCGGCCAATCTCAACGGCACCGATTTCGTGCCGGCCTTCCTGACTTTCATGGAGGCCCCGCGCCGCATCGGCCTCATCGGCGGCAAGCGTTCGGTCGTCGAGGCGGCGGCGGAAAATTTCCGCAGGCACACGCCCTGGCACGAATTCGTCGTCGTTTCCGACGGTTACTTCGACAAGGTCGATCCCACTGATGTCATCGAGGAGCTCGAGCGCCAGAAGGTCGATATCCTGATCGTCGGCATGGGGACGCCGCTGCAGGAGAAGTGGGTTCACGATCATATTCGCACCGATCATGCGCGTCTGGTGTTGACGGTGGGCGCTCTCTTCGACTTCGTCTCAGGCGCCGTCCCACGCGCGCCGAGGACGGTGCGGATGATGCGCCTGGAATGGGCCTATCGCCTGCTGCAGGAGCCGGCGCGCCTCTGGCGCCGTTATGTTATCGGCATCCCGGTCTTCCTCTTCCATGTCCTGCGCTATCGCTTCCGCCGGCGCGAAAGGATCCTCAGCTATCCGGAAGACCACGGCAGCGCGCTGCAGCCGCAGTCGGATCGCAAGAAGGCGAGCTGACCCACAGCGCCACGCGTCTTTTGAGACGCGCAAAGGACGCTGCAGCACTTTAAATTGCCGCATAGTTTTGTCCTCAAATCGTTTCCGATTTAAGGGACTATGCTTAGTTCTTACCCGCTGCGGTTAACCATTTCTTTGCCATGATTATTTAGAGTGGCTTAATCATCTGCGTCCGTGCGGATGAGCGAACTCGGCCATCATGTGCATGAGATGTGGCGCAAATGTACGATATCAGGGCCAGAAACAGCTTCCAGGATCGCGCAGCCGCAGGGCAGCGCCCCCATGAGGGTTCCTTCGGGGTGCCCAGGTCGAGCCGGCCTGATATTGCGCCGCCCGAGGCCGAATTGCTGCGCGCCATCGGCCGGGTGCTGGAGGAGCAGCGCGCCAGGGCGGCGCGCACCGCACCGCTGGTCGACCGCATCGAAACCATCCTCGGCAACAGCCTCCGGGCCGCCAACGACGTCGGCCATCCGCTTCTTCAGGAGCCGGCGGGCGATGAAGAGCTGAGCGTTCCGGCCGACGAGCCGATGGTCTCACAGGAACCGCTGGCCGCGATCCGTGAAGAACCCGCCGAGCCCCGGCCGGTGCCGCGCCGCCGTGTCGGCGGCATCGGTCTTGCGACGATGGTCGCGGCTGCGACGATCGTCGGTGCGGGCCTGCCGGCGCTGATGCCGGCTTCACCGGCCCTCTATCGCGCCGAAACGACGCTTTCCGTGAAGGCGGATGCGGCAAGCCGTGCTGCTTTCACCCAGGCTGCTGCGAAAGGGCTGCTGTCGGCGCGTACGGTTGCTTCGACGGTCGCCGCCCTGAAACTCGATCATGATCCCGAATTTGCCGGCGCCAGCGCCAATGCGCTCGGCGTCGCGCTCGATCTCCTCTCGGCCACCGGTGCTGCTGCCGATCCGGCCTCGCGCGCCGAGGCGACGCTGAAGCATGCGGTCGAGATACTGCCCGATGCCGCGACAGGCACGATCCTCGTCAGGGTGACGACCGGCGACAGCGGCAAATCGATGCGCATCGCCACCAGGCTTGCCGAAGCGGTTTCCGCAGCAGACGGCCCTGGCGGCAACGCCGAAACCGATGCCGCCTTGCGTAAAACCTATGACGAGGCGAAGGCGGAGCTTGCCGCTTTCACGGCAAAGAGCGGCGAGGGCAACGTCAAGGTGGCGATTGATCTTCGCCGCCAGATCGACCAGCTCGATGCCGATCTGAAAGCGGCCGACCAGAATATTCTTGCCGCCAAGGCGCAGACCGACCGGCTGAAGGCCGCAAAACTTGCCGAGGTGCTCGACGGTTCGTTGCCCTCCGATATGCTATCGCCGGCGCTGCAGGACTGGCGCGACAAATATGCCGTCGCCAAAACGGCGCTTGCGCAGCTTTCGGCCGAGCTTGGCCCGCGCCATCCGCGCCTCTTGCAGCAGCAGGCCGAAACTGATGGTCTGAAGGAGAATATGGGCAAGGAGCTTGCCCGTCTTGCCCAGACCGCCAACCTCGCCGCCAAGGCCGCCGTCGATGCGCGCAAGGGTCTGAATGACCGCCGCAACACGCTGATCGCCCAGAGCCGGGACACCGGCGTCGATTTGTCACGTCTGACCGAGCTGCGCGAAAAAGCCAATGCCGCGCGCTCGCGCTTGGAAGAGGCGACGTCCGCAGCGGTGGGAGCGGCCGCCGACGGTCGTATCGTTCTCCTGAAGCCGGCACTGGCGACGGCGGTATCGGCAACGGATGGCCGCATCGGTCGCTCGCTGATGGGCGCGGCCGCGGGTCTTGCGGTCGGTCTTGCCGCGGCTTTCCTGCTGCGCCTGCGTCAGCCGGTCGCCGATCCTGCAAGGGAGAAAATGCCGGTATCCCCGCCGCAGACCCCACTGCCGCCGACGTTCGCGGAGGACCCCGCCCAGGTCGACGAGATGGAGGTGCTGCGCTCCGAAATCTCCGGCCTGCGCGACCGGCTTCGTGTTCATGCGCTCGACGCGCGGCAGCCGCTGCGTTGAACGAACATTTCCTTGCATTTTTGATATTGCGTTGCCGCTTTCCGACAGGATAGGGCGTTAGCGGGCATTTGACGCTCGTCAACTATCCATAGATTGACGCGAAACAGGGCGGAGAGACGTGTGACGACAGTAATCGACGGCAAGAACGTAGCAGCATCGGTCATTCAGACGGTCAAGAGTGCGACGGCAGCGCTGGAAAAGAGCAGCGGCGTCACCACCGGCCTTGCGGTCGTCATCGTCGGCGACGATCCGGCAAGCCACGCCTATGTCGGTTCCAAGAGCCGCATGGCCAAGGAATGCGGCTTCAAATCCGTCCAGCACACGCTGCCGGCCGAGACGAAGCAGGAGGAGCTGGCAGCCCTCGTCGCCACCCTCAATGCCGATCCGTCGATCCACGGCATCCTGGTGCAACTGCCCCTGCCGAAGCCGCTCGACAGTGAGGCGATCATCCAGTCGATCCTGCCGGAAAAGGATGTCGATGGCCTGAGTGTCGTCAATGCCGGCAAGCTCGCAACCGGCGACCTGAAGACCGGACTGGTCTCCTGCACGCCGGCCGGCGCCATGGTTTTCGTCCGCCGCACCCATGGCGAGGATCTGTCCGGCCTCAACGCCGTCGTCATCGGCCGCTCCAACCTGTTCGGCAAGCCGATGGCGCAATTGCTGCTCAACGCCAATGCGACCGTGACGATCGCTCATTCCAGAACCAAGAATCTCGCCGAGGTCTGCCGCAACGCCGATATCCTGGTGGCCGCCGTCGGCCGGCCGGAGATGGTCAGGGCCGATTGGGTCAAATCAGGTGCGACGGTCATCGACGTCGGCATCAATCGGGTGCCAGCCCCCGAAAGAGGCGAGGGCAAGACCCGGCTCGTCGGCGACGTCGCCTTCGAGGAGGTCTCAGCGGTCGCCAGCACCATCACCCCGGTTCCCGGCGGCGTCGGGCCGATGACCATTGCCATGCTGATGGCGAACACGGTCATCGCCGCCCATCGCACCGCAGGGCAGACACCACCGCAGTTTTGATTAGACCAGAAAGGCTCTAGGCCCGGGGAACAGGACCGGTCGAGGCCCTGACGATCAGCTCGGTCTTCCAGAGCTCCTGGTCGGGGAAGGGGCCGGCCTGCTTGACCGTACCGATCAGCCGCTGCGCGATGCGAACGCCGGCCGCCCGCAATGACGATCGCGTCGTCGTCAGCGGCACGGAAAAGCTTTCCGGTTTCAGCAGCGGCAGCACGTCGTCATGGGCGATCAGCGAGATATCCTCACCGAGCCGCAATCCGGCCTGGTTGACCGCGCGGATCGCACCGAGCGCCAGGACCGTGCTGGAGCAGAGGATCGCCGTCGGCCGCTCCGGCAACTGCAGAAAGTGTTCCATCGCCAGCAGGCCTTGCTCGTCCGTCATCAGCGCGTGGCTCATGCAACTCTCATCGAGCGCAAGCCCGCGCTCGGCAAGGGCTGATATGACGCCGTTCTTCCTGCGGATGGCGAAATCGAGATGCATAGGTCCGTTCATCAGCGCAAAGCGCGTATGGCCGAGTTGCAGCAAGAGCCGCGTCGCATCGTAGAAGGCCCCTTCATTGTCGATGTCGAGATAGGGATAGTCCGGCTCCGAACCGAAGGAGCGGCCGTGCACGACATAGGGCATGGAGAGCGATTTCAGCATGGCGAGCCGTGGGTCGTGGCCGCGCATATAGGCGACAAACAGGGCATCGACATTGCCGCTGATGGCAAGGCGCCTCAGCGCCGCCACTTCGTCATCCGGGTCGGCCGGCATGATCACGAAGTGGAAATCGTGGCGTACGGCCTCTTCGCCGAGCCCGGCCAGGAATTCACCGAAATGCACGTCGGACTGGTGGCCGGGCGCCGTCGGCATGACGAGGCCGATCGAGCCTGCCTTGCCTGTCGCAAGCCGCTGCGCCGCCTTGTTGGGGCGGTACCCGGTTTCCTTGACAGCCTGGAGCACACGCTCCCGGGTCGCCTCGTTGACCTCGGGATAGCCGTTCAGCGCTCGGCTCACCGTCGTCTGCGACAGCCCCAGCAATTCCGATAGCTGCTTGAGATTCACCTGCTATGCTTCCTCCCGGCCCGCCCGTCCGCCGTCCTGAAAAGGCCTGCCGCCTCCCAGTGGCATCCAAAGCGCTTTCAATTATGTATCATCTGGCGCGCTTGACTCAAGAAAAATCGCTCCATATTTCCCGATAGACGTTGCTGCGCTGCGATATCTAGCATGTTCACCGCGGGTTTTCGCGAATTGACTTGACTCCATTCCCCCGAAAGTGAAATGAGTTGGCTGTCAAAGCGCTTTGAAATTTCTTTTGGAGGGAATTCGGCGCGGTTGGGATTGTGATGGGAGGTTGATCACATGAAAAAGTCATTTTTGATGGGCGTTGCCGTGGCAGCGCTTTTTGCCGGTACTGCGTCTGCAGCCGATCTGAAATTTGCCCCGGGACAGGATGCCAAGTTCAACTGGAAGAGCTATGACGAATTCAAGGCTGCTCATGCCGATCTGAAGGGCCAGCCGCTGACGATCTTCGGGCCGTGGCGCGGCGAGGACGAGGCGTTCTTCCAGAGCGTTCTTGCCTACTTCACCGAAGCCACCGGCATCGATGTCAAATACTCCTCTTCCGAAAACTACGAACAGCAGATCGTCATCGATACGCAGGCAGGCTCGCCGCCGAACATCGCCATTCTGCCGCAGCCGGGCCTCCTGGCCGATCTCGCCAGCAAGGGCTTCCTGACGCCGCTCGGCGATGACAACTCCAAGTGGATCAAGGACAATTACGGCGCCGGCGACAGCTGGGTCGGTTACGGCACCTACAAGGGCAAGGACGGCAAGGAAGCCTTCTACGCCTTCCCATATAAGGCCGACGTAAAATCGCTGGTCTGGTATGTTCCGGAGAACTTCGAGGAAGCCGGCTACAAGATCCCGACGACCATGGAAGAACTGCATGCCCTGACGGATCAGATCGTCAAGGATGGCGGCGTTCCCTGGTGCATCGGTCTTGGTTCTGGCGGCGCCACCGGCTGGCCGGCGACCGACTGGGTCGAGGACATCATGCTGCGCATGCAGCCGCCGGAAGCCTACGACAAGTGGACGACCAACGAGCTGAAGTTCACCGATCCGGCCGTCGTTGCCGCGATCGACGAGTTCGGCAAGTTCGCCAAGAACGCGAAATACGTCGATGGCGGCGTCGCGGCCGTGGCCTCGACCGATTTCCGCGACAGCCCGAAGGGCCTCTTCGCGGTTCCGCCGAAGTGCTACATGCACCATCAGGCGTCGTTCATTCCGTCCTTCTTCCCTGAGGGCACGAAGCTCGGCCAGGATGCCGACTTCTTCTACATGCCGACCTTTGCGTCGCATCCCGAACTCGGCAAGCCGGTTCTCGGCGCCGGCACGCTCGTCTCGATCGCCAAGGACTCGAAGACGGCCCGCGCCTTCATCGACTTCCTGAAGACCCCGATCGCCCATGAGGTCTGGATGGCGCAGTCGAGCTTCCTGACGCCGTATAAGGGCGTCAGCACCGAGGCCTATGCCAACCCGCAGATGAAGAAGGAAGGCGAGATTCTGACCTCCGCCACCACCTTCCGCTTCGACGGTTCCGACCTGATGCCGGGCAAGATCGGCGCCGGCGCCTTCTGGACGGGCATGGTCGATTTCGTCGGCGGCAAGTCCGCTGAAGAGGCTGCAGGCGAAATCCAGAGCGCCTGGGACGGCATCAAGTAATCTTTCAAAATTATGCCGCCGGCTTGCCGGCGGCATGGCTTGCATGACTGGCCGGGCTCGCAAAGAGCCCGGCCATCGCAGGATATATTGTGATTGGGCAACACAAAAATATTGACGATGACCGGCGCTGATCCGTCAGCATAACAACCGGTCGGAATAAGATCAGGGGAAGCAGGGGAGGGACGAAATGCTGTCGCAGATAGTGTCCGCTTTGGGCGTCGTGGTCGTCGCCGTTTTCGCGTGCTCGGCCTATTTCTATTTTTCGAACAAGATCCTGGATCTCGCTCTGCCGGTGAAGGATGGCGACATCCGCGCCGCATCGCGCAATCTCAACCGTCGTGCGCTGGTCCGGCCGTGGTTGTTCATCGGTCCGGCGCTCTTCCTGCTTCTCGTCTATCTCGTCTATCCGGTCGTTGCGACCTTCATCCTCTCCTTCTACGACCGCGCCGGTCTGCAGTTCGTCGGCCTCGCCAACTACAAATGGGCGCTCGGCGACCGCGAATTCCGCCAGTCGATCTTCAACAACATCCTCTGGCTGGCCGTCGTGCCGGCCGCCTGCACCTTCTTCGGCCTCGTCATCGCCGTGATGACCGATCGCATCTGGTGGGGCAATATCGCCAAGAGCATCGTTTTCATGCCTATGGCGATCTCCTTCGTCGGCGCCTCGGTCATCTGGAAATTCATCTATGAATATCGCGGCGGCAACGACGTCCAGATCGGCCTGTTGAACGCCATCGTCCAGACTTTCGGCGGAACGCCGGAAGTGTGGATCTCCATTCCCTTCTGGAACAACTTCTTCCTGATGGTCATCCTGATCTGGATCCAGACCGGTTTCGCCATGGTCATCCTGTCGGCCGCTCTTCGCGGCATCCCCGAGGAGACGATCGAAGCCGCCGTCATCGACGGCGCCAATGGCTGGCAGATCTTCTGGCGCATCATGGTGCCGCAGGTCTGGGGTTCCATCGCCGTCGTCTGGACGACGATCACCATCCTCGTGCTCAAGGTCTTCGACATCGTGCTGACCATGACCAACGGCCAGTGGCAGACGATGGTGCTGGCGAACCTGATGTTCGACTGGATGTTCCGCGGCGGCGGCGATTCCGGCCGAAGTGCGGTGATCGCCATCATCATCATGCTCGCCGTCACGCCGATCATGGTCTGGAACGTGCGCCGCGCCAATCGCGAACTGAAGGGGCACTGAGATGACCGCTATCGGAAGCTACTTCAAGATCGGCCCCGCCCGCCTCTTCGTTCACGCAGCCGTCCTGCTGATCGTCATCGTCTGGCTGATCCCGACGCTCGGCATCTTCGTCAGCGCGCTGCGCGACAAGGACCAGATCGTCGTCTCCGGCTGGTGGACGGCCTTCGTCGGCTCGACCCAGACGGCCGCGGTCCGCCTCGGTACACCAGACCAGCAAAAGCAGGAGGGTACGACCTACGTCATCTCGGGCAATGTGTTGGAAGGCCAGACCGGCCGTGCCGTGAAGGCCTTCGGCAACCGCATACAGCAGCCGGCCGCCTTCAAGGCCGGCGAGACCGCCGATCTCGGCGACGGCGAAACGCTGCAGATCAACAGCGACGGCAGTTATCGCTATGTGAAGAATGCCGCCTTCTCGCCCGACGAACGCCCGAAGCGCATCTATGCGTCCGTCTCCGCACCGCCGGAATTCACCATGCAGAACTACAACACGGTTCTGACCGGCGAGGGCATCGGCCAGTCCTTCATCAACTCGCTGACCGTGACGATCCCGGCGACGATCATCCCGATCCTGATTGCCGCTTTCGCCGCCTATGCCCTGAGCTGGATGGAATTTCCCGGCCGCGGGCTGCTGATTGCGCTCGTCGTCGGCCTCATCGTCGTGCCGCTACAGATGTCGCTGATTCCGCTGCTGCGCCTCTATAACGAGATCGGCAATCTGCTCGGCCAGCCGTCGAAGACCTATCCCGGCATCTGGCTGGCCCACACCGCCTTCGGCATGCCGCTCGCCATCTATCTCTTGCGGGCCTATATTGCCGGCCTGCCGAAGGAGATCATCGAATCCGCCCGCGTCGATGGCGCGAGCGATTTCGAGATCTTCGTCCGCATCGTTTTGCCTCTGTCCTTCCCGGCACTCGCCTCCTTCGCCATCTTCCAGTTCCTGTGGGTGTGGAACGACCTGCTCGTCGCCATGGTCTTCCTCGGCACCGACAAGGACCACCTCGTGCTGACCGGCAGCCTCAACGCGCTGCTCGGCTCTCGCGGCGGCAATTGGGAGATTTTGACGGCGTCGGCCTTCGTCACCATCATCGTGCCGTTGCTCGTCTTCTTCGGGCTGCAGCGTTACTTGGTGCGCGGTCTGCTGGCGGGTTCGGTCAAGGGAGGCTGACCATTCCCGACCGTGACTTCAAACAGGATATTCCATGAACGTGGCTTCTCAATCGATCTCGACCCCCGACAAGGACTGGTGGCGCGGCGCAGTGATCTATCAGATCTACCCGCGCTCCTACCAGGATTCGAACGGCGACGGCATCGGCGATCTGAAGGGCATCACCGCCCGGCTGCCGCATGTGGCAAGCCTTGGCGTCGATGCAATCTGGATCTCGCCCTTCTTCACCTCGCCGATGCGCGATTTCGGTTATGACGTTTCCGACTACGAGAATGTCGATTCGATCTTCGGCACGTTGGTGGATTTCGACACGATGATCGCCGAGGCTCATCGCCTCGGCATCCGGGTGATGATCGACCTCGTCATCTCCCACAGCTCGGATCAGCATCCCTGGTTCGTGCAAAGCCGCTCGAGCAAGACCAACGCCAAGGCCGACTGGTATGTCTGGGCCGACGCCAAGCCGGATGGTACGCCGCCGAACAACTGGCTGTCGATCTTCGGCGGCTCGGCATGGGCGTGGGATCCGACGCGCATGCAATATTACCTGCACAATTTCCTGACCTCGCAGCCGGACATGAACCTGCATAACCCTGAGGTGCAGGACCGTCTGCTCGATGTCGTGCGCTTCTGGCTCAATCGCGGTGTCGACGGCTTCCGCCTCGATACCATCAATTTCTATTTCCATGACACGCAACTGCGCGACAATCCGGCGCTTGCTCCCGAGCGCCGCAACGCCTCGACGGCGCCGGCGGTTAATCCCTATAATTTTCAGGAGCATCTCTACGACAAGAACCGCCCGGAGAACCTTGCCTTCCTGAAGCGCTTCCGCGCTGTTCTCGAGGAATTCCCGGCAATCGCCGCCGTCGGCGAAGTCGGCGACAGCCAGCGCGGCCTTGAAATCGTCGGCGAATACACCTCCGGCAACGACAAGATGCATATGTGCTACGCCTTCGAATTTCTGGCGCCCGATCCGTTGACGCCGGAGCGCGTCGAGGAGGTGATGCAGGATTTCGAAGCCGCCGCACCCGATGGCTGGGCCTGCTGGGCCTTCTCCAATCACGACGTCATGCGCCATGTCAGCCGCTGGGGCGGGTTGGTCGCCGATCACGACGCCTTTGCCAAGCTTTATGCCTCGTTGCTGATGAGCATGCGCGGCTCCGTCTGCCTCTATCAGGGCGAGGAGCTGGCGCTGACCGAGGCCGATCTCGCCTATCAGGATCTGCAGGACCCCTACGGCATTCAGTTCTGGCCGGAATTCAAGGGCCGCGACGGCTGCCGCACGCCAATGGTCTGGGACAGCCAGGTCGCCCAGGGCGGCTTCTCGACGGTCAAGCCCTGGTTGCCGGTGCCGGTCGAGCATATCCTGCGTGCCGTCAGCGTCCAGCTGGGCGACGAGGCTTCCGTGCTGGAGCACTACCGCCGGTTCATCGCCTTTCGCAAGCTGCACCCGGCTTTTGCCAAGGGCGAGATCGAATTCGAGGAACAACAGGGCGATAGCCTGGTCTTCACCCGTGAATACGGCAATGAGAAACTGCTCTGCATCTTCAACATGAGCCCGGCCGAGGCCGCCGTCATTCTGCCTGCTGGAGAATGGCAGGCATTGACGGGCCATGGCTTTACCAGCAACAACTATGGCGACAAGATCGATATTCCGGCCTGGGGGGCGTATTTCGCCCGTCTTGCCTAGATCAGGATGATTTTAGGCCCGATGGGCCTAAAATCTGAATCCTGATCTAAATCAAAGAAATAGAGCATGATGCCGGAAACGGCGCACACTTTTCGGCATCATGCTCTAGGAACACAGGCCTAAGGAACACAGGGGAGAGAGAAATGACTGGACTGACGCTGAAGGATATCCGCAAATCTTACGGTTCCGTGGACGTTCTCCATGGTATCGACCTCGATATCAAGCAGGGCGAATTCATCGTCTTCGTCGGTCCGTCCGGCTGTGGCAAGTCCACGCTTCTGCGCATGATCGCCGGTCTCGAGGCGATCACCGGCGGTGAGATGTATATCGACGGCCATCTCGTCAATGACGTGCCGCCCTCCAAGCGCGGCATCGCCATGGTCTTCCAGTCCTATGCGCTCTACCCGCATATGACCGTGTTCGACAACATGGCTTTCGGCATGAAGATCGCCGGCGAAAGCAAGCAGGAAATCGACCGCCGGGTCCGGGCGGCGGCCGAGAGCCTGCAGCTGACCAAATATCTTGATCGCCTGCCGAAGGCGCTTTCCGGCGGTCAGCGCCAGCGCGTGGCGATCGGCCGGGCCATCTGCCGCGATCCGAAGGTCTTCCTCTTCGACGAGCCGCTCTCCAACCTCGATGCCGCTCTGCGCGTCGCGACCCGCATCGAGATCGCCCGTCTGAACGAACAGATGGCCGATACGACGATGATCTACGTGACCCACGACCAGGTCGAGGCAATGACGCTCGCCGATCGCATCGTCGTTCTCTCAGCCGGCAATATCGAGCAGGTCGGCGCGCCGCTGGACCTCTACGAGCGCCCGGCAAACCTCTTCGTCGCGAAATTCATCGGCTCGCCGGCGATGAACATCATTCCGGCGACGGTCGCCGGAACCGGAAGCCAGACGACGGTGACGCTGACCGGCGGCATGTCGGTGACCCTTGATGTGGCGACCGACGCGTCGGAAATGGGCAAGCAGGCAAGCTTCGGCGTTCGTCCGGAGGATCTCCGGGTTGCCGATGGCGGCGACTACCTTTTCGAAGGTGAAGTGTCGATCGTAGAAGCGCTCGGTGAAGTGACGTTGCTTTATATCGAGGGCCTGGTTCCGGGCGAGCCGATCGTCGTCAAGCTGCCCGGCATCTATGATGTGAAGAAGGGACAGAGGATGCGGTTTGCAGCCGACAGGCAGAAGTTGCATCTCTTTGACGCAACCGGCCATACCTACCGGAAGTGAGGCGGCCATTTTTGGGGTGATGGCCCCAAGAATTGTGCGGGACGGGCCTAATTCTCACTTTCTGTTAAAGATCGGCTGCTACCTTTTCCTCGTCAATTTATGAGGGGGATAAGCACGTGGCCGCTTCCAATCCGTCACAGCCAAAATCTCATTTCCTGAGCAAGGAAGAATCCTTCATGTATGACCGCGAGGCGCGGTTCAAGATGGAGGACACCATGAACGCCGCGCGCATCGAATATACGGAAAAGGGCGTCATGCATGCGGCTTCGCGCCGCTGCGACATTGTCCGGATTTCGATGAGCAGCGCGACGCTCGCAATCCTGACCCAGTTCAGCCTGCCGAAGCAGTTCTATCTGGATATTCCGGATGCCCGCATCACCAAGGTCGGCTGCCTGCTGATGAAGGTCAACGCCAACAATACGATCGACGTCCGCTTCCTGCGCCTGCTGACGCAGAAGGAGCTGAACAAGATCTTCGTCTACAGCACCCATCCGGCGCACCGCGACTACGTTCTCGATATTCGAGCCTAAAGCCGCGCGTCCGCCAGGACGTGTGAATGGCTCACTACTTCAGTAAGCCGGATTGAAATCAAAAACCCGCGGGTGCTTCATGCTCCCCGCGGGTTTTTGTTTGCCAGAAGCCACCCACTCAGTGGTGGAAGAGCACGCTTGCACCCTGGTCCGAAGGTCCGACGGCGCGGCGGAACGGCGCGAAGAGTTCGCGGCCCATGCCGAATTCATTGTCGGAGAGATCGACGGTCACCGGCTCCCGCTCGGCCAAATCAGCCGCATCGACGAGCAGCTCGAGCGTGCCCTTGATCGCGTCCAGCCGAATGATGTCGCCCTCGCGGATGCGGGCGATAGGACCGCCGTCGACCGCTTCCGGCGTGACGTGGATCGCTGCCGGCACTTTGCCGGATGCACCGGACATGCGCCCGTCGGTGAGGAGCGCCACGCGGAAGCCGCGATCCTGCAACACGCCGAGCGGCGGCGTCAGCTTGTGCAGTTCCGGCATGCCGTTCGCCTTCGGGCCCTGGAAGCGCACGACGGCGATGAAATCGCGGTTGAGCTTGCCTTCCTTGAAAGCGTCCTGCAGCTCCTGCTGGCTGTGGAAGATGATCGCCGGTGCCTCGATGATGTGGCGTTCCGGCTTGACGGCGGATATCTTGATGACCGCCTTGCCGAGATTGCCGCGCAGCATCTTCAGCCCGCCATTCGCCTGGAACGGCGTCTCGATGCTGGAGAGCACTTTGGGATCGACGCTTTTTTCCGGCGACGGCTCGCGCAGGACGGCACCGTTTTCACCGAGACGGGCATCGACCGTATAGGCTTGGAGACCCTGGCCGAAGACCGTGCGCACGTCGTCATGCACCAGTCCGTGCTTCAAGAGTTCCTTGATGAGGAAACCCATGCCGCCGGCCGCCTGGAAATGGTTCACGTCGGCAAGGCCGTTCGGGTAGACGCGGGCAAGCAGCGGGACGATTTCCGAAAGCTCGGCGATGTCCTGCCAGGTGAGCTGGATGCCGGCCGCCCGCGCCATGGCGACGAGGTGCAGCGTATGATTGGTCGAACCGCCGGTCGCATGCAGGCCGACGACGCCGTTGACGACCGAGCGCTCGTCGATCATTTCGCCCGCCGGCGTGAATTCGTTGCCGAGTGCGGTGATCGCCAGCGCCCGCTTGGCGGCTTCACGCGTCAGCGCTTCACGCAACGGCGTGCCGGGATTGATGAAGGACGAGCCGGGCATGTGGAAGCCCATGATCTCCATCAGCATCTGGTTGGAATTGGCGGTGCCGTAGAAGGTGCAGGTGCCGGGGCCGTGATAGGATTTCGATTCCGCCTCCAGCAGTTCGGCGCGTCCGACCTTGCCCTCGGCGAAAAGCTGGCGCACGCGCGACTTCTCATCGTTCGGCAGGCCTGTGGTCATCGGACCGGCCGGAACGAAGATCGACGGCAGGTGCCCGAAGGACAGGGCAGCGATCACCAGGCCGGGCACGATCTTGTCGCAGACGCCGAGGAAGAGGGCGGCATCGAACATATTATGCGACAGGCCGACGCCCGCCGACATGGCGATCAGGTCGCGCGAGAAGAGCGAGAGCTCCATGCCCGGCTGTCCCTGGGTGACGCCGTCGCACATCGCCGGCACGCCGCCGGCCACCTGCGCCACGCCGCCTGCTTCGGCTGCCGCCTCGCGGATGATTGCCGGATAGGTCTCGAATGGCTGGTGGGCAGAGAGCATGTCGTTATAGGCGGTGATGATGCCGAGATTGGGGATGCGGTCGCCGGCGAGCGCATCCTTGTCGGCGGGGGAACAGACCGCGAAGCCATGGGCAAGATTGGCGCATCCGAGCACCGAGCGCGCGACACCCTTGGAAGCGGCGGCGCGCAGGCGTTCCAGGTAGCGCTCGCGGCTTGGCTTCGAGCGTTCGACGATGCGATCGGTGATCGCAGAAATGCGTGCGTGAGCGGACATGGAAAATCCCTGCCTTGTTCGTTGTCTCTATCTGTTTCGGCGGCTCTGGCCTGAATCTCAATCCGGATGACGGCTGATCAGGGAGCCCAGTAGATCTCGACCGGGGAAGTGGCCCGGCGCAGAACGGCGCGGATCGGCATTTCTGCCTCGTCACCGCTGCCTTCCGCCTTGGCGAGAACGTCTTTTTTGCCTTCGCCCTCAATATGGAGAACCAGGAGTGCGGCATCCTCAAGACTGGAGAAGGTGAAGGTCAGGCGCGGCTCGCCGGCTCCTTCCGCTTCCATGGTGATGATGCCGCGCGGCGTCGATGCATCGAGCGCTTTGGCAAGATTGCTGCCGCCGGGAAAGAACGAGGCCGTGTGGCCGTCGCCGCCCATGCCGAGGATGACGGTGTCGAAGGGGGAGCTGATCGCCTTGGTCTTCTCGGTCGCGAGCGAGGCTGCCTCCTCCACCGAAGCCACGTCCTGATAGAGCGGCAGGAAGTGTGCCGCCTTTGCCTTGTTCTGCAGCAGATTGGCGTCGACCAGCAAATGGTTCGAGCGCGCATTGTCGGCCGGCACGAAGCGTTCGTCGACAAGGGTGATCGTCACCTTGTCCCAGGCGATGTCGCGCGTCGAAAGCACCTGGAAGAAGGCCTTCGGCGTGGAGCCGCCGGAAACGGCGATGGACGCCGTTCCACGAGCGGCGATCGCCGCCGAAAGCGTATCCGCGACCTTGTCGGCGAGGCTGCCGGCGAGGTCTGCGGCGCTGGCGAAGGAATGCAGGGTCGATGCCATCGGTTTCGTCCTAGATCTCGTCATGCCAGGTACGGCCGTCGCGCTCGATCAGCGCGATGGCCTGGCTCGGGCCCCAGGTGCCGGCCGTATAGCCCTGCACCTGCTGGCCGGTCGTTTCCCAACCCTTGAGGATCGGATCCACCCATTTCCATGCGGCTTCGACTTCATCGCGGCGCATGAACAAGGTCTGGTTGGAGCGGATCACGTCCATCAGCAGGCGCTCGTAGGCGTCGGGATTGCGGACGTTGAAGGCCTGGGCGAAGCTCATGTCGAGCGACACGTTGCGCAGGCGCATGCCGCCCGGGCCCGGATCCTTGATCATCAGCGACTGCTTGACGCCCTCATCCGGCTGCAGGCGGATGATCAGCTGGTTGGCAACGATGCGCCCGGCCGCCTGGTCGAAGATTGCATGCGGGATCGGCTTGAAGGTGATGACGATCTCCGACATGCGCCCGGTCAGGCGCTTGCCGGTGCGGATGTAGAAAGGAACGCCCGCCCAGCGCCAGTTGTTGATCTCGGCCTTGATGGCAACGAAGGTCTCGGTATTCGACACGCCGCCTTCGAGCTCTTCGAGGTAGCCCTTGACCGGGCCGCTGCCCGATGCGCCGGCGCGATACTGGCCGCGAACCGTCGCCTGCTCGACGTTTGAGGCATTGAGCGGCTTCAGCGCGCGCAGCACTTTCAGCTTCTCGTCGCGAACGGCTTCCGAATCCATCGACGAGGGTACTTCCATCGCCGTCAGGCAGAGCAGCTGCAGGATGTGGTTCTGCACCATGTCGCGGAGCGCGCCAGCCGTATCGTAATAGCCGGCGCGGCCTTCGAGGCCGACCGATTCAGCCACGGTGATTTGCACGTGGTCGATGTAGTTGGCGTTCCACAATGGCTCATAGAGCGCGTTGGCAAAACGCAGCGCCATCAGGTTCTGCACCGTCTCCTTGCCGAGATAATGGTCGATGCGGAAGATCTGTTCTTCCTTGAAGGCACGGCCGATCGTGTCGTTGAGCTGCAGCGCCGAGGCGAGGTCGCGGCCGATCGGCTTCTCGACGACGATGCGGGTCGATTTGGTGATCAGCTTGTGGTCATGGATCTTCTGCGAGATGTCGCCGAAGATGCCCGGAGCGACGGCGAGATAGAAGGCGCGCACGCGATCCTTGCCTTCGTCGAGCAGCTTCTTCAGCTGATCCCAGCCGGCATCCGTGCGGGCGTCGACCGAGACGTAGTAAAGGCGGGCACAGAATTTCTCCACCTCCGCCTCGTCGTATTCACCCTTCTTCAGGTGCTCGTTCAGCGCGTCCTTGGCGAATTTGCGGTATTCCTCGTGCGTCAACGGGCTGCGCGAGGCGCCGATCACGCGGGTCGGTTCCGAAAACTGGCCTTCGATCTGGCGATGATACAGCGCGGGCAGAAGCTTGCGTTCTGCAAGGTCGCCGCTGCCGCCGAAGACGACATAATCAAAGGGCTCAACGGGAATGATTTGGCTGCTCATGAGCTTGTCTCTCAATCAGGCTGGTTGGCGGCCCTTTTAATCTAATCGATTTAAAAAAGCCAGTGTGCAGTGCAATGAATCTCTCAGGAACCGGTTTTAGAGCGAATTTCCGGAAGAGGAAATCCGCAATCGGACTAAAACTTGTCGCGAAGCGCAAACCACGACAAGGCGAGGAAAAGCAACGGGGCGCGCATGCGGGCCCCGCCGGGAAAGGCGGGAATATCGAGCGATGTGAACAGGTCGAGATCGCCGGATTTTCCAAGCACCGTTTCCGCGTAGAGCTTGCCACAGTAGTTTGACAGCATGACGCCATGGCCGGAATAACCGCCGATCGAGATGACCCCGGGCATGACCTCGCGCACGAAGGGCTGACGCGGCATGGTGATGCCGACGCTGCCGCCCCAGGCATGGGTGATGTCAATGTTCTTCAGGTCAGGATAGATCTCGGCGATCTGCCGGCGGATGTGCTCAGAAATGTCCCGCGGATTGTCCGACGTATAGGCCTCGCGTCCGCCGAACAGCAGGCGGCCGTCGCCGAATTTGCGGAAGTAGCGCACGACGAAGCGCGAATCGGCCACAGCCTCGCCCCCCGGCAGCACACCGGGATGCCCATCGAGCGGCGCCGTGGCGCCGATGAAGGAGCGGATTGGCATGACATGGCTTGCCGTCACCGGTTCGAGGCCGTCGATATAGCCGTCGCAGGCGATCAGCGCGCGCTCAGTGGTGATCGTTCCCCTTTCGGTTTCGATCGTCACCTTGCCGCCGCCCTGGCGGATCGCCGTTGCCTTGGTCATCTCGAAGATTTCAGCACCGGCATTGGCAGCGACCCGCGCGAGCCCGACCAGCAGCTTCAGCGGATGGATGTGGCCGGTGCCGACATCGCGCACGCCGCAATGGAAACGCTTCGAGCCGAGCCTGTCCTGCGTTTCCTTCTCGTCCATGAAGCGCAGATGCGGATAGTCGTAGCGGAAGGCGGCGATCTCGGCATTTTCGTAATAGGCGCGTTTGTAGCTCGCCTTATGTGCGACGTTGAGCTGGCCGGGTACATAGTCGATCTCGATCTGATGCTCGCGGGCGAAATCGATGAGATGGCGCTTGGCCGCCTCGGCAAGATCGAACAGCGCCTTCGAGCGTTCGTAGCCGATCTTCTCCTCGAGTTCTTCCGGCCACCATCGCTGGCCAGTGCCGAGTTGGCCGCCATTGCGCCCGGACGCCCCGTCGCCGAAGCGGCAGGCCTCGATCAGGACCACCGAAACGCCTGATTTGGCAAGATTATAGGCGGCCTGCAGGCCGGTATAGCCGCCGCCGACGATGGCGACGTCACATGTTCTCGAGCCGTCGAGAGCGGCATAGGTCGGCCGCTCCCCGACGGTTGCCTGATACCAGGATAGCCCCGGCGCGATCGGGCTCTGCCATGTCTCCTGCGATGCCATGATAGTCCCTCACACGTTGAGCAGAAGGAATTCCCGCTCCCAGGGGCTGATCACCTGCATGAAGGTCTCGAACTCGCCGCGCTTGACGCCGGCATAAAGGCCGATGAACTGCTTGCCGAACATTTCCTCGAAAGCGGGTTCGTCCTCGAGCAGCGCCACGGCCTCCAGCAGGCCGCGCGGCAGGTCGATCGAGCCCTCATTGGCCGAATCCTCGGTCGGCGCCGTCGGCTCGATCTCCTTCATGATGCCGAGCAGGCCGGAGGCGAGCGAGGCGGCGAGTGCGAGATAGGGGTTGGCGTCCGAGCTCGGCAGCCGGTTTTCCACGCGCCGCGCCTGTGGATCGGAAACCGGAACGCGGAAAGCCGTCGTCCGGTTGTCGTAGCCCCAGGCATTGTTGACGGGGCAGGACATATCCGGCTGCAAGCGCCGGTAGGAATTCACATAGGGCGCAAGCATCGCCATCGCACTCGGCACGAATTTCTGCATGCCGCCGATGAAATGGAAGAATTCTTTTGAAGCCGATCCGTCGGGATTGGAGAAGATGTTCTTGCCCGTCTCGATATTGACCACCGACTGATGGATATGCATCGCCGAACCCGGCTGACCCTGCATCGGCTTGGCCATGAATGTCGCGTAGATGTCGTGCTTCAGCGCCGCCTCGCGGATCGTTCGCTTGAACAGGAACACCTGGTCGGCAAGTTCGATCGGATTGCCGTGGCGCAGGTTGATCTCGAGCTGCGCCGGTCCCTCTTCGTGGATCAGCGTATCGATCTCCAGCCCCTGCTTCTCCGAGAAATGATAGACGTCGTCGATCAGCTCGTCGAACTCATTGATGCCGGCGATCGAATAGCCCTGACCGCCGAGGATCGAGCGGCCGGACCGGCCTTTGGGCGGGTGCAGCGGATAGTCGGGATCGTCGTTCTTGGCGACGAGATAGAATTCGATCTCGGGCGCCACGATCGGTTTCCAGCCGCGCTCGTGATAAAGACTCATGATGCGCTTCAGCACGTTGCGCGGCGTATAGGGCACTTCGCCGCCGTCCGAATCGACGATATCGCAGATCACCTGCGCCGTCGGGTCGGTCTCCCAGGGCACGACCGAAAGCGTCGAAAGGTCGGGCATCAGCTTCAGGTCGCTGTCGCGCGGCTCGTAGCGGAAGCTCTCCGTCTCGTCGGGATATTCGCCCGATATCGTATGCCGGTAGATTGCCGAAGGCAGTGCCAGCGACGTGTTCGAGGTGAATTTCGAGCTCGGCATCATCTTGCCGCGCGCAACGCCGGCAAGGTCCGGCGTGATGCATTCGATGTCTTCGATGCCTCTGTCCCTCAGCCACCGCGCTGCTTCCTTCCAGTTCGCAACGCCACGCAGGGATCCGAGTTCCGGGGGAGTTTTCTTCGAGGCGGGTACGTTTCTGGCAGGTTTCAGCGTCGTCTTTTTTGGGGACATGACACACCGGTTTGTGTTGATCGTGGCACCATCATAACCAGACTTTGCCAATTGGCGAGGGGTGGCAAACGTTGACTTTCGCCCTTTGATGGAAAAAGAAGACGTGATTTTGATCGGGGAAACGGATTTGCAGCGCAAAAGCGACGTCATCGTCATCGGCGCCGGGGCGGCGGGCATGATGGCGGCCATTGGCGCGGGAAAACGCGGTCGCTCGGTCGTGGTCCTCGACCATGCCAAGGCGCCTGGCGAGAAGATCCGCATATCGGGCGGCGGCCGCTGCAATTTCACCAATATCCATGCCGGACCGAAGAATTTCCTCTCCGCCAACCCGCATTTCTGCAAATCGGCGCTCGCCCGTTTCACACCTGCCGATTTCATCGCCATGGTCGACCGTCATGGCATTGCCTGGCACGAAAAGACGCTCGGCCAGCTTTTCTGCGACGATAGCGCCAAAGACATCATCCGCATGCTGCTGGCCGAGATGCGGATAGTCGGTGCAATGCTGCATCTCGGCACCGAGATATCAGGTGTCGAAAAGACCGAAGTCGGCTTCCGCGTATCGACCGGCGAAGGTCATTATGAAGCGGTATCGCTGATCGTCGCCGCCGGGGGCAAGTCGATCCCGAAGATGGGTGCCACCGGCTTTGCCTATCGCCTCGCCGAGCAGTTCGGCTTGGCCGTGCTCGAAACCCGGCCCGGCCTCGTGCCGCTGACGCTCGATCCCGGCCTGCTGGAAAGCATCGCCCCGCTTGCCGGCATCGCCGCCCCGGCAGAAATTCGCCATGGCAGGACCGGCTTCCGCGAAGCGCTGCTGTTCACCCATCGCGGGCTGAGCGGCCCGGCCATCCTGCAGATTTCTTCCTATTGGCGCGAGGGCGACGAGATCGTGGTCGCCATCGAACCGGATATCGATATTGCGGCGCATTTGAAGACGGCAAAGCAGCTCAATGGCCGCCAGTCGCCGCAGACAGCCCTTGGCGACATCCTGCCGAAGCGGCTGGCACAATTTCTCGTCGAACGCGAAAAGATTTCCGGCAACATGGCCGACCTGCCAGACAAGGCGCTGCTGCGTCTTGCCGCTGGCGTCCAGAATTGGGCGGTCAAACCGTCCGGCTCGGAAGGTTATCGCACCGCCGAAGTGACGCTCGGCGGCATCGACACGGCAGCGCTCGATTCCCGCAGCATGGAAGCAAAAGCAGTGCCCGGCCTTTATTTCATCGGTGAATGCGTCGACGTCACCGGCTGGCTTGGCGGCTATAATTTCCAGTGGGCCTGGGCCTCCGGTTTTGCCGCCGGTGAATGGGCCTGATGCATGTCGCCCAAAAGTACGCAGCGGTTTTGAGATAACGACATACATGAAGCCGAGGAGCACAGCGCTGATCAGAAAGCAAGACCTAAAGCGCGTCGCATGATTCCGATTCAACGCGACGTGCTTTAGAAAAGCCGATTCAAGACTTTTTAATAGAGGTGCGCCATCCTGTCTCAATTGGCGGTTTGCAAGGTCGTTCCTAAATTAAGCTTTACCGGCAAGCCGATTTGTTGGATTGTTGTTGTGTTAGAGAGAAGTGAGGTTTCGACCATGACCAGAAACACACGACGCGCCCGCGCCATCGCAATTGCCGAGGCAAAGCCGAACGCTCGAATGGTCGCCCTGCGTTATCTGATGCTTGCCGCTGGCGCCACCGCCGCCAGCATCGCGCTGCTGCTCTCGCACTTCATCTGATCCCGTCCGCAGATCTGGAATGAACGTTGCGACGTGACTATTGTCGCACCGCGGCGTCGCGGCCCATAATTTGCAACTATTTCACTGCCTTGGCTTAACCCGCCATAACAGCTTATCCGAAAATTAATATCTAATCTGACACAATTGCTCGCGAATATTTGGGCATCTCCAAGTTGTTTGGACATGAACTGGCAATGACTGCCGCCTGGCCTCCGGGTTCCCCAATGTAATTAAGAATAGCTCGATGTGCACCCGGCTGGCGCCATGTGGCTGCCTGCGGGAGGAGTGGTGTATGAAAGGCCCGGAACGCCATGTTGATTGACAAGATTCTTTCCCGTTTCAGGATCAAGACGAAAGTCCTGATCTTCGTTCTGCCTTTCGTCGTCACCATTTCGGCGGTGGGCCTGACGGGCCTCTACGCTTCGGGGCTGCTGCAGGGCCGCATGGAAATATCCAACAGCGTGCTGCAGTCGCTCAGCGGCTTCAAAGATCTCTATGGTTCGATGGACGATTTCCTGCGCGTCACCAGCCCTGAGGCGCGCGACAAGCTGCTCGCGGATCTGAAGACCCAGCAAGGCGTGCTCGACCAGACGCTGAACCAGGTCGGTGATGAGGCCGCCGGTCGCGACAGCCTTGCGGAGGCATCGCGCCGCACCAAGGACATTTCGGGAGTCGTTGACAAGCTCTGGGCGCTGCACGAGCAGGAGCGGGCATTGCATGAGCAGATCGATGCAGCGCAGAAGAGCGTGATCAGCACCCGCTTCACCGTGTCCTATCAGGCCGAGGAATTGCAGAGCACAGTCCAGAGCGACGAGAGCGCCGCCACCAGCACCCTTCGCACGGCCGACCGCCTGTTGAAGGGCGGCGATTTTCTCGGCACCGTCGCCAGCGGCTTCAGCAAGCCGCAGACACCGCAGGACAAGATCGCCTTCATCAACGAACAGATGCCGGAGATCATCAAATCGCAGCGTCTGATCGCCATCTCGGTTCCGAGCAATCAGAAGAATGTCATCGACGCCCTGGCTGCGACCATCGACGGAATCAAGGCGATCGTCCAGACGCCCAATCCGACCGACGAGACCGCCACCGAACTCGGCCGCCTGGTTTCGCGCTTCCGCCAGACCTCGACCTATACGCAGCTGACCGCCACGCAGAAAATGCGTGACGCGACCCAGGAATTCGCCGCGCTCGACGGCCGGATTGCCCAGGCCAACTCGGTCCTGCAGGATACGAGGCGTCTCGAAAATTCCGTCTATTCGCTGCAGATCGTTCTTTCCGACTTTCTCGCCGACTCCAGCAAGGAAAATCTCGTGCGTCTGCAGCAGCAGGCCGGCACGCTCGGCAAGGACATGCAGGTACTGATCACCAGCGCCAAGGGCATGGGTTTTGCCGAAGGCATATCAGGCGCGATCCAGCCGGCGCTCGACATCATCTCCGGCGGCGGCTCGAAGATCGTCGACACGATCGGCGAGCGCGTCACCGCCTATGCCGCCGCCCGCCAGGAGCTCGACCAGATCTGGAAAAAGCTGACTGATTTCGCCGAGCTGCAGAAGCAGACGGCCGGCACCGAGCGCACCCAGGCAAACAGCATCTCCGTCATGACCACCGGTCTCGGCATCCTGTTGTCGATCCTCGGCGGCATTGCCCTGGTGCTGACGCTGCAGCGCCCGATCAGCCATATCACCGCCGCCATGCGCCGCATCGCCGAAGGGGCGCTGGATACCAGCATCTCCGGCGAGCAGCGCCACGATGAAATCGGCGACATGGCCCGCGCGCTCGGCATCTTCAAGGAAAACGCCATCTCGAAGATCCGCATCGAGGAGCAGAGCGACGAGGAACGCGCCGCGGCCGAACATGAGCGCCAGCGCAACGACGCCGAAAAGCGCGAGATGGATCGTCAGATCGAATTTGCGGTCAACGCGCTCGCCGCCGGCCTCGAACGCATGTCGCAGGGTGATATCTCGACGACGATCGAAACGCCCTTCATCGGCCGTCTCGAACAGCTGCGCCAGGATTTCAACGGTTCGATGATGCGCCTGCAGGCGACGATGAGCCAGATCCGCGACAATGTCGAACTGATCCAGGGCAACGGCAACCAGATGGCCCAGTCCGCCGAGGACCTCTCCAAGCGCACCGAACAGCAGGCTGCCTCGCTCGAAGAGACCGCGGCCGCCGTCGATGAAATCACCGTCACGGTCCGTTCGTCGGCTGAACGCGCCAAGGATGCCGACCAGATCGTCCGCCAGGCCAAGCGCAGCGCCGACGATTCCGCCGTCGTCGTCAGCAATGCGATCGACGCGATGGGCCGCATCGAGGATGCCTCGCGCCAGATCGAGCAGATCATTGGCGTCATCGACGAGATCGCCTTCCAGACCAACCTCCTGGCGCTCAACGCCGGCATCGAGGCGGCGCGCGCCGGCGAAGCCGGCAAGGGCTTCGCGGTGGTTGCGATGGAGGTCCGCGAACTGGCCCAGCGCTCCGCCGCCGCGGCGCAGGAGATCAAGGGGCTGATCAACAAGTCGACCAACGAGGTCAATTCCGGCTCGCAATTCGTGCAGGAGACCGGCACGGTGCTCGCCAAGATCAGCGCCCAGATCGTCACGATCAGCCAGCATGTCGAGATGATTGCCCGCGCGAGCCACGACCAGTCCAACGCGCTGCAGAGCGTCAACGCGACCGTCAACCAGATGGACCAGATGACGCAGCAGAACGCCGCCATGGTGGAGGAAACAACCGCCGCCAGCCGCGAACTGGCCGACGAGGCCGATTCGCTGCGCCGGCTCATCCAGCAGTTCAAGATCGACGGTGAAGCCACCGGTGCGCCGGTCTACCGCGCCGCCTGATCATCGATCGATCCGTCTTCATGCGAACGGCCCCGGACTTTCCGGGGCCGTTTTTCTTTATTCTGCAAAACAGTGCCTCGATTGAGAAGATTTGAACGATGGAAGAATAGCTCGAATGCCGGGGCAGCCTATCACGCCGGGATAATCGAAAAACGCCTGGAAACGAGGCGATGAATATCTCCGACAGCCATGATTTGCGGAGAATCTTCCTTAACGCTTTTAGTCTAATTTAACCTTGGTTTATCTCCCGGGGGTCTCGATGCTGCGCCTTTTCTCTACGTCGATCGTACGCCAGATCGTTGCGATCACGCTGTTTCTGCTGGCCATCAGCACGGCCGCCATCGTCGGCGTGACCTATTACAATCTGAGCCATCAGGTCATGGACGGGGCCGTCTCCGACGCGAAGGACGCCGCCCGTGCGATGGCTGTCCTCTACGGCGCGGCTGATCAGGCTGCAAAGATCGAACTGAAAGACAATCAGCTCTCCGCCGTCACCGAAGACGCCATTCCTGCCCTTGCCGATCATTCGCTGGTTGACCGCACCGCGCAGTCGATCGCCGGCGTTGCGACCATCTTCCAAAAGCAGGGTGGCGACTACGTCCGCATATCCACAAACGTCAAGAAGGAAAACGGCGACCGCGCCGTCGGCACCAAGCTGGTCGCCGAGCACCCGGCCCAGCCGGTTCTCGCCAGGGGTGAAGCCTATTACGGACCGGCGGAGCTTTTCGGCCGCAAGTTCATGACCGGTTATTTCCCCATCAAGAACGCGTCGAACGCCAATGTCGGCATTCTCTTCATCGGTATTCCGATGGAGCTCTATTACCAGCGCATGTATGAGCTGCAGATGCTGGTTCTCGGCGTCGGCGCCATCGTCATGCTCATCGTCGGCATTCTCGCCTTCTATGCGATCCGCCTGTCGGTGAAGCCTTTGCAGGCGCTGACGACCAGCGTCCACGAGATTTCCGCGGGCGATCTCGAGGGAGCGATCCCCTGTATCGAAAAGAAGAACGAGTTCGGCGACATCGGCCGGGCCCTGGCGCTTTTCCGCGACAGCGCCCGCGCAAGGCGCGACCTGGAAACCCAGGCCGCCGAACAGCGCGCCTTGAGCGATGCCGAACGCGCCAGGAACGATGCCGACAAGCGCTCGCTTGACGGCCAGATCGACTTTGCCGTCAACCAGCTTGCCGCAGGCCTCGGGCGCCTGTCGCAGGGCGACGTCTCGCAGACCATCGGCACGCCTTTCGTCGGCCGGTTGGAGCAGTTGCGCGTCGATTTCAACGCTTCCCTTCTGCGGCTCCAGGATACGCTGTCCGGCATCCGCGACAGCGCCTCGAGCATCCAGCGCAGCAGCGGCGCCGTCTCCGCCTCTGCCGGCGAACTTTCGAAGCGCACCGAGGCACAGGCGGCGAGCCTTGAGGAGACTGCGGCCGCGGTGGAGGAGATCACCGTGACGGTTCGTTCTTCCGCCGAGCGTGCCCGGGAAGCCAACAATGTCGTGGCCGCGACCAAGAAGACGGCCGACAATTCCGGCGCCGTCGTCGGCGATGCCGTCTCCGCCATGGAGCGCATCGAGCAGGCCTCGCAGCGCATCGAGCAGATCATCGAGGTGATCGACGACATCGCCTTCCAGACCAATCTTCTGGCGCTGAACGCCGGCATCGAGGCGGCACGCGCCGGCGAGGCGGGCAAGGGGTTTGCCGTCGTCGCCCAGGAAGTCCGCGAACTCGCCCAGCGTTCGGCCGATGCGGCGCGCGAGATCAAGTCGCTGATCGAGACATCGAGCCGGGAAGTGACGGCAGGTTCCGAACTGGTCCAGAAGACCGGCAGCGTCCTTGCCTCGATCAGCCAGGAGATCATCGCAATCAGCGGTCATGTCGAAACCATCGCCACGGCGAGCCGCGATCAGTCGGCCGCGCTGCAGGAGGTCAATGGTTCGGTCAACGCCATGGACCAGATGACCCAGAAGAACGCGTCGATGGTTGCCGAGACGACGCAGGCAAGCCGCCTGCTCGCCGGCGAGGCCGACACGCTGATGGCGCTGATCGAGCGTTTCCGCATCGTCGCAGAATCCGCACCGGCTCATCTCGGGGCAAGAAAAGTCGCTTGAACCGCGCAGCCGCAGCTGCCACGGGAATGCGCCGCGGCCTTGCGTCGCCTTCCCAGGTTGAGATCGAGCGACGTCAGCCAAGCGGCGAAGCCAATGAGGCTGCTGTTTCCGAATTCGGTGTAGAATCTATCCTCCTCCGCCTTGCAACCGCATCGCTTGGGAGAGTGCCGATAGCCGATGGTGCCTGCGATGGTGATCATGTCGATCATGACGATGTCCTTTCCTATGTAAGACATCACCTGATCTAGGCATCGAATTTCTCTTTATAAACGGGGAAAATCCCGCTATGTTTTTCATTAATGAAAAATGCGAATTGGGATTCCTATCAGCTTTTCCTGCAGGTGGCCCGGCTCGGCGGGTTGACGGGAGCAAGCACCGCAAGCGGGCTTAGTCCTGCGACCATCGGCCGGCGCATGCTCGATCTCGAACAGGAGATCGGCCGTGCATTGTTTGTCCGCAGCCAGACCGGATACCGTCTGACCCCGGATGGTCAGGCGCTGCTCGATCACCTTCAGGAAATGGAAGCCGCCGCCCGCAAGGTCGAGGCGTGGCGGCAATCCGGCGAGGGCGGCACGACCGTCAGGATTGCCGCAGGCACCTGGGTCGCCTGGCTGCTGACGGAGAATTTCGCCGCAATCCGCATGCCGGGCGATGCCTTTGCCATTTCGCTCACCATCGGCGAGGCGCGGGCGAGCCTTGCATATCGCGAGAGCGATATCGGTATTCGCGCCTTCGAGCCTGAGGAGGCCAATCTCGCCGCACGTCAGCTTGGGGAGGTGGCCTATGCCGTCTATATCAGACGCAACACCGCCGAGACCGACGAGCGCTGGATTGCAGTCGCCGAGGATGAGGCGATATCGGCCTATCTGCGCTGGCCGCACGCCAAGGCCGCGACGGGGATCGTCGCCACCGTCAATCGGCCGCGTTCGCTGCCGGATCTGGTGCGCGCCGGCGCCGGCAAGACCGTGCTTCCCTGTTTCGTCGGCGATCTCCATCCTGAACTGCAGCGGCAGGGCG
The DNA here is from genome assembly GCF_056406515.1 of Rhizobium sp. P1_B8. Classification (NCBI taxonomy): domain Bacteria; kingdom Pseudomonadati; phylum Pseudomonadota; class Alphaproteobacteria; order Hyphomicrobiales; family Rhizobiaceae; genus Rhizobium; species Rhizobium sp. P1_B8. The sequence continues at coordinate 303,276 of NZ_JBFTZZ010000004.1, forward strand.
GCGAGTTGCCGGAATTGCGCCACCGGCAATGGATCGTCATGAATGCCGAGGATCGTCATCGCCCGGAGATCCGCACGGTCGCCGACCGCATGACCAAGCTCATCAAAAGTTATGCCGATCTCTTCGCTGGAAAACGACCGAGCCGCGGCTAATGCATGTCGCCCAGAACTGTGCAGCGGCTTTGGCGCCACGACATGCATCAAATAGAGACGTAAAGCGCCGCGCACACGATCGGTCGCGCGGCGATTGAAGAAGCGGGCCGACTTCGCCGGCCAACGGTCGGCTTTTCGTCAATGCCGGTTGGTGACGACGATGGGGATCAGCAGGTCACCCCAGTTACCGTCGCCGCCGTGATGACGGGCCGAGCGCACCAGTTCGACCGAAACGCCGGCCTCGACGGCTTTCATGACCGATTGGTTCAGCCGATGCAGGTCGTTGGCGAGCATGCGGATCGTCGTCTGCTGATCCTCGCTCATGCTGCTTGCCTGCTCTTCGGCCCGTTCCCTGACGCGTGTGATGGATGCCATGATCATCTCCTCCTCTTCGAGTTATTCCGCAGCCGGTTTGAACTGCGCATGTTCGGTCGAGCCGTGCATCGCCGTGGTCGAAGACCGGCCGCCGGTGATGGCGAGCGACACGGCGTCGAAATAGCCGGTGCCGACCTCGCGCTGGTGTTTGGTCGCGGTATAGCCATTGACCTCGGCGGCGAATTCCGCCTGCTGCAGCTCGGAATAGGCCGACATCTGCCGTTGCCGGTAGCCGCGCGCCAGTTCGTACATGCCGTAGTTCAGCTGATGGAAGCCGGCGAGCGTGATGAATTGGAACTTGTAGCCCATCGCGCCGAGTTCGCGCTGGAACCGCGCAATCGTCGCCTCGTCGAGATTCTTCTTCCAGTTGAAGGAAGGCGAGCAATTATAGGCGAGCAGCTTGCCGGGATGCACCTTGTGCACGCCTTCGGCAAAGCGCCGCGCCTGATCGAGGTCCGGCTTCGAGGTCTCGCACCAGATGAGATCGCAATGCGGCGCATAAGCGACGGCACGCGCGATGCAGGGCTCGATGCCGTTTCGCACCTGATAGAAACCTTCGACCGTGCGGCCGGCATCATAGTCGACGAAGGGCTGGTCGCGTTCGTCGATGTCTGACGTCAGCAGCTTTGCCGCTTCCGCGTCGGTGCGGGCGATGACGAGCGTCGCAACGCCCATGACGTCGGCGGCAAGCCGCGCGGCGTCGAGATTGCGGATATGGGCGGCCGTCGGGATCAGCACTTTGCCGCCGAGATGGCCGCATTTCTTCTCCGAAGCGAGCTGGTCCTCGAAGTGAACGCCCGCGGCACCCGCCTCGATATAGGCCTTCATGATTTCGAAGGCGTTGAGTGGTCCGCCGAAGCCTGCTTCCGCATCGGCAACAATCGGTGCGAACCAGGTCTCGACGGAAAGTCCCTGGGCTTCCGAGGTCTCGATCTGATCGGCGCGCTGCAGCGTGCGGTTGATGCGTTTGGCAAGCTCCGGACCGGCATTGGCCGGATAGAGAGACTGGTCGGGGTACATCGCCGATGCCGTATTGGCGTCGGCCGCCACCTGCCAGCCGGAGAGATAGATCGCCTTCAACCCGGCGCGCACCATCTGCATGGCCTGGTTGCCGGAAAGTGCGCCGAGCGCATTGACGAAATCCTCCTGGTGCAGAAGCTGCCACAACCGGTCCGCCCCCATTTCGGCCAGCGAATGGCGCAGCGCCACCGAGCCTCTGAGCCGCCGCACGTCATCGGTCGAGTACGGTCTCTCGATGCCGTCGAAACGATCAGCTGTTGCGTTTGGAACAAGCTTGTAAAAATCCGTCATGCTGCTCTCCTTACTAAAAAGCCCGACAAAGGTGCTGCATGACAAGATTGACAATATGAGCCGATATGGCCAGAAAAACCTTTGATTTCTTGCTTGGAAAGAGGTTAAGATGACGAGGATTGACAGAGCGGCGCTGTGAATTTGTAAAATTTTGTAAATATGGCGCTCCTTCCTTGTCAAAGGGTGTGACATGGCGGAACGAAAGATATTCGCAGGCCCGAAAGTCAGGCGCATCCGCAATGCGCTGGCGCTGACGCAGACCGCCATGGCCGAAGCGCTTGAAATATCACCGTCCTACCTGAACCTGATCGAGCGCAACCAGCGTCCGTTGACGGTGCAGCTCCTTCTCAAGCTTGCAAGCGTCTATAGGGTCGATCTGGAGGAATTGCGGGGGCAGACCGGCGGCAGTCTCGATCAGCTCAAGGAGATCTTTGTCGATCCGCTGCTGTCGGGCGAGTTGCCGGGCGATCAGGAATTGGTGGAGGTGGCCGAGGCAGCACCCAATGCCGCGAGCGGCATGATCAAGCTCTATCGCGCCTATCGCGAGCAGGCGGCAAGGCTGTCCGATCTGACGGCGCTGATGGCCGCCGAAGGACATGCACCGGTCGCCGCCGGCCGGTTGCCGCTGGACGAGGTGCGCGAGACGCTGGAGCGCAGGTCTGGATATTTCGGACGGATCGAGACGGCGGCGGAAGCCTTTGCCGCGACGCTCCCCGGCGGCCTCGATCTTGCTGCCGGGCTGAAGGATTGGCTGCGTTCCGAGCGCGGCATCGCGGTACGTGTTTTGCCCGTCCACGTGATGCCGGATCTGCGCCGCCGTTTCGATCGCCATTCGATGCGGCTTTTCATCTCGGAGCGCCTGTCACAGGCCGACCGCGCGCATGAGATATCAATCGAGGCTGCGACCCTTGCTTTGCTGCCGGCAATCGATGCCGAGCTCGCCGATCTCTCGCTCTCCTCCGCCGAGGCACGCCGCATCGCCCGTTTCGAGCTTGCCCGCATCGCCGCACTGGCGCTTGCAATGCCCTACGAGGCCTTTCTTTCGGCCGCCAAGGCAACGCGCTACGATATCGACATTCTGCGTGCACGCTTCGGCGTCTCCTTCGGCCATGCCGCCGCGCGCCTTGCCATGCTGCAGCGTCCCGGAGCGGCGGCCATTCCCTTCTTCCTGATCGAGATCGATGCCGCTGGCCACCGGCTGCGCAGGGCAGGCGCCCAGGGCTTTCCGCAGGCCCGTTTCGGCGGCGGCTGTCCGAAGCTCAATATCCATGCCGCCTTCCTGCAGCCGGGCCAGATCCTTGCCGAAACGGTGGTCATGCCGGACGGGGCATCCTTCCTGACGGTCGCCCGCACCCTGGAGGGACCGAGCGTCGAATTCGGCGAAAGGGTCAGGCGCACCGCGATCCTGATCGGCTGCGACGCTGCCCTTGGCGAGGGTGTGGTCTATGGGCAGGCGATGGCGCTCGATCCGGTCACGATCGGTCCGGCATGTCGCCTTTGCGAGCGACGCGGCTGCCTTTCCCGGGCCGAGCCGCCGGTGACGAGACCGCTCGGGCTCGATGAGATGGTGGCGGGGCTCAGCGCCTTTGATTTCCAGTGATTGTGAAATCATTGAGGGCGCAGGATTTTGCGCTTGTGGGCTGTGAAATTCCTTCTTAGTCTGCGTGGAAAACCAGAGGGAAAAGATGTCCGGGGGTGCGGAATCTTTGAACAAACAGGAGAAGTCATGAGGTCAACCATTCTATGCGTGACAGCCGCCGCCGTTACCGCACTCCTTGCTGCCGCTCCGGCCTTTGCCCAGGAACGCGTGGTCAACGTCTACAACTGGTCGGATTATATCGACAGTTCCATCCTCGAGGATTTCACCAAGGAAACCGGCATCAAGGTCGTCTACGACACTTTCGATTCCAACGAGACGCTGGAAACCAAGCTCTTGGCCGGTGGTTCGGGGTATGACGTCGTCGTCCCCACCGTATCCTTCATGCAGCGCCAGATCGCCGCCGGCGTCTACCAGAAGCTCGACAAGTCGAAGCTGCCGAACCTGGTCAATATGTGGGACGTCATCATGAAGGGCGTGGCGTCCTTCGACCCCGGCAATGAATACAGCGTCGACTACATGTGGGGCACGACGGGCATCGGCTATAATGTCGACAAGGTCAAGGCGGCCCTCGGCACTGACGACAAGCCCAATTGGGACGCGTTGTTCGATCCGGCGAAAGCGGCGAAACTCAAGGATTGCGGCATCTATATGCTGGATTCCCCGACTGACGTCGTGCCCTCGGTGCTCGCCTATCTCGGGCTCAATCCCAACAGCACCGATCCAGCCGATCTCAAGAAGGCACAGGAGGTTCTCACGGCCGTCCGTCCCTTCGTCCGCAAGTTCCATTCGTCCGAATATATCAGCGCGCTGGCGAACGGCGATATCTGCATCGCGCTCGGTTATTCCGGCGACATGTTCCAGGCCCGCGACCGTGCCGCGGAAGCCAATGCCGGCGTCAAGGTCGATTATTCGGTGCCGTCGCAGGGAGCCCAGATCTTCTTCGACGTCTTCGGCATTCCGAAGGATGCGCCGCATGTCGCAGAAGCCCATGAATTCATCAACTACATGATGAAGCCGGAAGTGATCGCCAAGGCCTCGAACTTCGTCTTCTACGCCAACGGCAACAAGGCGTCGCAGCAGTTCCTCGACAAGGAGGTCCTCGACGATACGGCGATCTACCCGACGCCCGAGGTGATGGCGAAACTCTTCACCGTTCCGCCGCTCGATCCGAAGACGCAGCGGATCGTGACGCGGCTATGGACCACCGTGGTCACCGGCCAATGATAGCATAACGGCCCGGACGGAAACGTCCGGGTCTTTTTTTGACGATTCCGGCCGGGTGAAGCCGGGAGCAAAAGAATGTATTTTCGGGGAACAATATGAAGTCTCTAGGCAATATTCGCCGCTCTTTCGCACCTTGGACCGATCCGTCCGCCAAGCCCTTCATATCCATCAAGAACGTCACCAAGCGTTTCGGTGATTTCACCGCCGTCGATAACCTGTCGCTCGATATTTATCACCGCGAGTTCTTCGCGCTGCTCGGCGCTTCCGGCTGCGGCAAGTCGACGCTTCTGCGCATGCTCGCCGGCTTCGAGCAGCCGACCTCGGGCGAAATCGTGCTCGACGGCACCGACATGGCCGGCACGCCGCCCTATAGGCGCCCCGTCAACATGATGTTCCAGTCCTATGCGCTTTTCCCGCACATGACGGTCGAGAAGAACATCGCCTTCGGCCTGAGACAGGACGGCATGGCGAAGGACGAGATGACTGACCGCGTCTTGCAGATGCTGAAGCTCGTCAAGCTGGAGCAATTTGCCTCCCGCAAGCCGAACCAGCTTTCCGGCGGCCAGCGCCAACGCGTGGCGCTGGCCCGCTCGCTCGCCAAGCGCCCGAAGGTGCTGCTGCTCGACGAACCGCTCGGCGCGCTCGACAAGAAGCTGCGCGAGGAAACCCAGTTCGAGCTGATGGACCTGCAACAGAATCTCGGCCTCACCTTCGTCGTCGTCACCCACGACCAGGAAGAGGCGATGACCATGGCGGACCGTATCGCCGTCATGAGTCACGGCAAGGTCGTGCAGGTGGCGACGCCGGCCGAGATCTACGAGGCGCCGAATTGCCGTTTCGTCGCGGATTTCATCGGCGACGTGAACATCTTCGACGGCAAGGTCGCCTCATCGGGCAATGGCACCGTCGAGATATCAGTCGACAGCGGCTTCAGCGTGCGTGTCGCCGCCGCCGAAACACCTTCTGCAGGCAGCGCCGTCGGTTTCGCCATCCGGCCGGAAAAGATGCGGGTCGGGCGCACGCCGCCCGCCAACGCCTCCGTCAACGCCGCCAGAGGCGAACTCTGGGATATCGCCTATCTCGGCGACATGACCGTCTTCCATGTGAAATTGCAGAGCGGCAACGTCGTCAAGGCCTCGTCGCTCAATGCGCAGCGCTCCGTCGACGACCCCTTCACCTACGATCAGGAAGTCTGGGTCTCCTTCGACGAGAATGCCGGCGTCCTGCTGAAGGATTGACATCATGGGGAAGTTCACGTCCGGCCTCTACAATCGCCTCGTCATCGTCATCCCTTATGCTTGGCTGCTGCTCTTCTTCCTGGCGCCCTTCTTCATCGTCTTCCGCATTTCGATGTCGACGACGGCGATCGCCATGCCGCCCTATGAGCCTGTCTTCTCCTTCGCTGACGGCTGGGCCGGCCTCTTAAGCAAGATCGGCGAATTCTCCCTCGACAATTACACCTACCTCACCGACGACCCGCTCTATTTCAACGCCTATCTGTCGAGCGTGGTGATCGCCGCGATCTCCACCTTCCTGACGCTGCTGATCGCCTATCCAATCGCCTACGGCATGGCGCAGGCGCCACGTGGCCTGCGGCCGACGCTGGTGATGCTCGTCATCCTGCCCTTCTGGACGAGCTTCCTGATCCGCGTCTACGCCTGGATCGCCATCCTCAAGCCGGAGGGCCTGTTCAACCAGCTGCTGCTGTCGCTGCACCTGATCGATACGCCGCTGATCATCCTCAACACCAATACCGCCGTCTATATCGGCATCGTCTATTCCTATCTGCCCTTCATGGTGCTGCCGCTTTATTCGGCGCTCGAGAAGATGGACGGCACGCTGATCGAAGCCGCACAGGATCTCGGCTGCCCGCCGATCACCGCCTTCTGGCGCGTCACCTTCCCGCTGTCGATCCCCGGCGTGGTGGCCGGCTGCATGCTGGTCTTCATCCCGGCCGTCGGCGAATTCGTCATTCCCGATCTGCTCGGCGGGTCGCAGACGCTGATGATCGGCAAGACGCTGTGGAACGAGTTCAATTCCAATCGCGACTGGCCGGTCTCCTCGGCGGTGGCGACCATCCTGTTGCTGATCCTGGTCATCCCGATCGTCTTCTTCCAGAATGTCCAGGCCAAAGCCGAAGAGCGGGGGAAATAAGCCATGCTGAAATGGACCCGCTTCAACATCGTCTCCGTCACGCTCGGCTTCGCTTTCCTCTATCTGCCGATCGTGCTTCTCGTCATTTTCTCCTTCAACGAATCCAAACTCGTGACCGTCTGGGGCGGCTTCTCGACGAAATGGTATGTCTCGTTGATGAGCAATCAGGCCTTGCTCGACGCTGCCTGGGTGACGCTACGCGTCGGGCTGCTGTCGGCAACGTTTGCAACCATCCTCGGCACGATGGCGGCGCTGACATTGGTGCGCTACACCCGCTTTCGCGGCCGCATGTTGTTTTCGGGCATGGTCTATGCCCCGCTCGTCATGCCGGAGGTCATCACCGGCCTGTCATTGCTGCTGCTCTTCGTGGCGATCGGTCTCGATCGTGGCTTCTGGACGATCACGCTCGCGCACACGACGCTGACCATGTGCTTCGTCGCCGTCGTAGTGCAGTCGCGCCTGCTCAGTTTCGATCATTCGATCGAGGAAGCTGCCCAGGATCTCGGCGCGCCGCCGGTGCGCACCTTCTTCGAGATCACCCTGCCGATCATCGCGCCAGCCGTGCTCTCCGGCTGGATCCTGGCCTTCACCCTGTCGCTTGACGATCTGGTGATTGCGAGCTTCACCTCGGGGCCTGGCGCCACCACGCTGCCGATGAGGATCTACAGCCAGGTCCGCCTCGGCGTGACGCCCGAGATCAATGCGGTGTGCACGATCCTGATCGGCATCGTCGCCTTCGGCGTCATCTGCGCCTCGATCATTACCAAGCGCCGCGAAACGCAGCGGCAGAGGGACGAACGCGCCGCCGCCGCAGGGGCGTGAGGTCTAAAGCGCGTGCTCCTTGCGCTTTATGTCTCCATTTTACGCATGTCGTTCTCGCAAAACCACTGCACGCTTTTGCGCGACATGCTTCATTGCGCGTGGGGTGTATTGCCGAAAAGTGGAACCGGCGAGATCACCGGGTTCGGCCATGAACCGCCGACGAAGAACGGCAGAAGCGGCAGCTCCGCCGCCTTGGCAGGATCGGTTGCCTCCAGCGATCCGGAAAGCGCCAGCCCGTTCGACTGATAGGTGATGACGCCGGAAAGCGTCAGCGTCTGAGTGGCGCCGGCGATACGGGCGTCGTGCATCTCGGCGGTGCCGTTGGCGAAATCGGCCTGCAGGTTCAGCTGGTTGAAGGCGAAGGCGCCGCCTGCTGCCGCGCTCAGCGGAAAGAACGGCTTTTCGGCTGCCTGCGTGCGCAATGCCGCAGCATCAATGCCGGGAATCGTGCCTTCCCTGGTCCAGAAGTGCAGCTTGCCGGTGACGTCGGCAAGGCCGGTCGTCCAGATCGCCTTCGGCGACTGCAGGTCGAGATCGAGCGATCCTGTCGCAAGCGGCAGCGGACCCTTCAGTTGCAGGCGCTCTGCAAGGGCCGCGAAGTCGGCATTGCGGATCGACAGCTGCAGCCTGCCGCCGCCGTCGAAGTCGCGCTGCGTCGCTTCCAGATGCGCGGTCATCTCGCCGCCTTCGAACTGGCTGTCGCCAATATCGAATTTCGCTTCGCCGCCGGCAACGATCACGCTGGCGCCAACGTCGGAAAGCTCGAAGAGACCCATCTGCGCGCGCCGTGCCGAAAGCCTGACGTCGACATCGAGCAGCCGCAGCGGCCCGGTTATGCCGGCGGAGATTTCCTCCGCCTCGCCGGCGGCGAGCCTGAGGGCGAAGGCATCGAGGAAGGGCTTGAGGTTCATCTGGTCGAAGGCCAGCGTGCCGCCGATCTTCGGCCGTTTTCCGGGTTGGGTGAAAAGGTCCATCACCCCGGTGGCACTCGCTTCGTTCAGCGAGAGACTGAGATTGTTGAAGCGCAGCCCGTTGCCCGACGACATGATGTCGGATTCCAGCGAAGCGCTCTTCAACGTTGCGATGCCGGGGATCGATTTGCCCGACCATGTCAGCAGTGCCGGCACATCGGGAATGCTGGCGGTGATATTGCCGGAAAGGGCCGAAAGGCTGGCGATGCTGGCAATCCCCTGGAAGTGCGCCGTCAACAGGTTTGATGTGAGCGACGTCCGGGTCTCGGCATTCCTGCCGGCAAAGGCGAGCAGCGGCTGGCGCGAGGCGAAATCGACCTTCAGGTCCTCGCCGTTGATGCGGGCGATGACGACCGCCGAGATCGCGCCGGATAGCCTCGGCCAGGCGATATCTGCGGTGACGCTATCGAAATGATAGGTCTTGGCGGACTTGATGTCGGTGACCACAAGCGTCCCGTCCTCGACCGTCACTGCGCCGATCTCGGCATCGAGATCCCGAGCAAGCACCTCAGCTCCGTTTTCGGAGCGTACGCCGTTGATCGCGCGTGCGAGCAGGCCGGCATAACTCCAGTCGATCAGCCCTTTCTCGTCGCGCGTCAGCGCCAGGTTGGGGCGCACCAGGTGGAATTCGTGGAAGCTCGTCCGGCCTCGCAACGCATCGATGAGGCTGAAATCGGCTGACAGGCTTTCGATACTGCCGAGCAGCTTGTCGCCGCTTTCGCGCGGCTGGCGGATGGTGATCTGGTTCAGTGTGATGCGCGGCGTCGGCCAGAATTCGAGAACCGGACTGCCCTTGATCTCGGCATGGTAGCCCGTCCATTTCGACAGCGCGTCCTCGATGCCGGAGCGCACGAAGCCGGTCGAGATGAGATAGGGTGCGGCGACCCTGAGCGCTACGAAAAGCGCGAGCGCTATCAGGAGGAATACCGTCGACAGGCGGGCGAAGGCCGGAAGCCAGCGCGAAACGGGTCCGATCTTCCTGCGCCACCTGCGATGTCTTGACGTGCTCATGATCTCCGCCGGCAAATTCAGCCGGTCATCCCGTTATGCGCTGAATTCGGCGGATATAGGAAATATCGGGCATATGCAAATCCCATACAGCGCCGCGCGTCTTTTCAGACGCGCAAAGGACGCTGTAGCACTTTCAATTAAATAGTTGGAGCATGATGTCGTCCGAAAACCGCTCACACTTTTCGGCATCATGCTCCAGGCGACGGATCGCGTCGGTTCCGCACTTTATAATGCAATGCAGCATGATATAAAGACGGCATTGGGGAGGAGGATTGAATGCAGGATAACAGACCACTTTGGGTGCCCTCGGGGGATGCCGTTGCAAAAAGCCCGATCCATGCCTTCATGGAACGCTGCAATGCCGATTTCGGGCTTTCTCTTTCTGGCTTTGAGGAGCTGCACGCATGGTCGGTGGCCGAGCGGGAGAATTTCTGGTCGACCGTCTGGGATTTCTGCGGCGTGAAGGGAGAGCGCGGCGTAGAGGTGCTTGCCAATGGCGATCGCATGCTGGACGCCCGCTTCTTTCCTGACGCGACACTGAACTTCGCCGAGAACCTGCTGTCTGGCCGCGGTGAGGGCGATGCCATCATCTTCCGCGGCGAGGACAAGGCCGAGGACCGCTGGTCGTGGGACCGGCTGCGCGCGCTGGTCTCGAAGCTGCAGCAGGCCTTCGCAGCACTCGGGATCGGCAAGGGCGACCGCATCGCCGCCATGATGCCGAACATGCCGGAGACCGTCGCCGCCATGCTCGCCGCCGCCTCGATCGGTGCCATCTGGTCGTCCTGCTCTCCTGATTTCGGCGAGCAGGGTGTGCTCGACCGCTTCGGCCAGATCGGCCCGAGGCTGTTCATCGCTTGCGATGCCTATTGGTATTCCGGCAAGCTGCAGGATGTCGGCGCCAAGGTCGCCACCGTCACAAAAAGTCTGGGTATTCCCTCCGTCATTGTCCACTACGCCGGCGATGCGGAGGCAGTGGCGCGCAAGACGCCGGGGGCTTCAACGCTCGAGGCCTTTGTCGCGCCCTATGAGGCAAGGGAAGTCGAATTCACGCGGCTTGGCTTCGCGCATCCGCTTTACATCCTCTTTTCGTCAGGCACGACAGGCGTGCCGAAATGCATCGTGCATTCGGCCGGCGGCACGCTGCTGCAGCATCTGAAGGAGCACCGGCTGCATTGCGGCCTGCAGGCGGGCGAGAAGCTGTTCTACTTCACCACCTGCGGCTGGATGATGTGGAACTGGCTGGTCAGCGGTCTCGCCAGCGGCGCAACGCTCTGCCTGTTCGACGGCTCGCCCTTTGCCCCCGATGGCAACGTGCTGTTCGACTATGCCGAGGCCGAAAAATTCGCCATCTTCGGCACCTCGGCGAAATATATCGACGCGGTGCGCAAGGGCGGGCTGACGCCGCGCGCAAGTCACGATCTTTCCAGCCTGCGGCTGATGACTTCCACCGGTTCGCCCCTGTCGCCTGAGGGGTTCACCTTCGTCTATGAGGGCATCAAGGAAGACGTGCAGCTCGCCTCGATCTCAGGCGGCACCGATATCGTCTCCTGCTTCGTGCTCGGCAATCCGCTGCAGCCGGTTTGGCGCGGTGAGATCCAGGGGGCCGGCCTCGGCCTTGCCGTCGACGTGTGGAACGATGATGGCAAGCCGGTGCGCGGGGAGAAGGGTGAGCTCGTCTGCACCAAGGCCTTCCCCTCGATGCCGGTAATGTTCTGGAACGACCCCGACGGCGCCAAATATCGCGCCGCCTATTTCGACCGCTTCGACAATGTCTGGTGTCACGGCGACTTCGCCGAATGGACGGAGCATGGCGGCCTTGTGATCCACGGCCGTTCGGATGCGACGCTCAATCCCGGCGGCGTACGCATCGGCACGGCGGAGATCTATAATCAGGTCGAGCAGATGGAGGAGGTGGCCGAGGCGCTCTGCATCGGCCAGGAGTGGGACGACGACGTGCGCGTCATCCTCTTCGTTCGCCTTGCCCCCGGTGTGACGCTGACGGAGGATCTCGTCAAGGCGATCAAGACGCGTGTTCGCACCGGCGCCTCGCCGCGGCACGTGCCGGCGAAGATCATCGCGGTTGCTGATATTCCCCGCACCAAATCCGGCAAGATCGTCGAGCTTGCCGTTCGCGAGGTCGTTCACGGTCGGCCGGTTAAGAACCAGGAAGCGCTTGCCAATCCCGAGGCGCTGCGGCTCTTCGCCGGGCTAAGCGAACTGAAGGATTGACAGCGATCGGAAACTACAAGCTTTCACCCTCTATCAATCTCCTGTCATGGAAACCTTTCGTTAAGAAAGGTTTGTCAAAGGTGAAGCCATCTTGGGGGTCGCACATGAACGAGGCGGCCTGGGGCTTTCAAGCCTCCGAAACATGACGTTGATCGACTGAGCTCTTGTTGAACAGCACCAAATTCTAGGCAGCCTCTGGCTGCCTTTTCTTTGCGCTCCGATCAGCCGGCCAGCACCCGCTGCGACGGGAAGGTGATCTCGACGAGCGTGCCCTCGTTGGGCGTCGAATTGATCGAGAACGTTGCCCGGTTGGCATCCACCATCGCCTTGGTCAGCGGCAAGCCGAGCCCGGTGCCGTCGCCGCGATGGCGCGATTGGGTCGAGGAGACCTGCCGGAACGGCTTCATCGCCTGGTCGAGTTCGCTGCGCGTCATGCCGATGCCGGTATCGCGGACCCTGAGGACGACGCTGCCATTGGCCTCATAAGATGTGGAAACGACGATCTGCCCGCCGGATGGGGTGAAGCGGATGGCGTTCGACAGGATGTTCAGGGCGATCTGCTTGATCGAGCGCAGGTCGGCCACGACATCGGGCACCGATTGCGACAGCGCCGTGCGGATGATGACGCGCTGGCCATTCGCCTGCGGCTGGATCAGCGCCACGGCCTCGGAGACCGCCTCGTTGAGACCGACGGCATCGAAATCGAGATCCATCTCGCCCGCCTCGATCTTCGAAATGTCGAGCAGGTCGTTGACGATGTCGAGCACATGCCGGCCGGAGCGGCCGATGTCGTTGGCATATTCTATATAACGCGGATGGCCGATCGGGCCGAAGCGCTCGCCCGCCATCATGTCGGAAAAGCCGATGATGGCGTTGAGCGGCGTGCGGATCTCGTGGCTGACACGGGCGAGGAAATCGGTCTTGTGGGCGTTGGCGGTTTCAGCTGCACCCTTGGCGTTGCGCAACTCGTCCTCGGTGCGCTTCCACTGGGTGATATCGCGGATGACGGCGCAATAGCCGTTTGAGGAGGTGAGCTGGCCCATCGTCATGAACAGCGGCACGAAGCCGCCGGCGGCCTCGCGGCCGATCACTTCACGCCCGTCGTTCAGCACACTTGCCACGCCATGGCCGGAGAGGCCGTTCAGATAGTCGATGACCGCTTTCTGGCTCTCATGGGCAAACAGCATGACGAAGGGTTTGCCGCGCGTCTCCTGCTCGTCGTAATTGAAAAGCGCGCTGGCCGACCGGTTCATCGAGCGGATGTCGCCCTCGGTGCCGATGACGACGACGCCGTCGGTCGCCGTTTCCAGGATCGAGCGCAATTCCTCCACTTCGACTTGAAGCTTGGCGACTTTCTCGACCATCCGCTCGGGGCGGCCTTCGGAACGGCCCTCGGACCGGTTTGCTTCGCCACGGCCATCTTCCTTGCCTTCCACCGGCATCAACGCCAGCATCAATGCGTTGGCGTCTTCCCAGCGCACCGATTGTAGCCGCGCGGTCACCGGGGCCAGCGTATCATCGGCCTTGACAAGTATCATGGTGCCGGTGCCGACAGACTTTTCCTCGAGTTCACGGCGCTGCAGCAGGGCTTCGATGCCGCCCACCTCGCGCAATGCCTCGAGCGAATCGTAGCCCGTCAGCCGCATGAATTCCGGATTGGCATGGATCAGCGCATCGCCGATATGGATGAGCACGGCAACAGGCAACTGGTCGACCGTGCCCACCGAAAGCCCGTCCGTCATCTTGACGCGCGGCGGAATGAAGCTGGTGAGAACCTCGATCTGGCTGACCGTCTCCTCGAGCCCTTCCGTTGCCTCGTCTTCGGCGATGACTGAAGGCTCTTCGGTGGCGTCGTCGTCTTCGCTCTGCGCCTCGACGGCATTCTCGAAGATCGCCTCCTGCGCCGCCACCTCTTCGAGCGACAGTGTTTCCGCCTTCTCGGAGATGGGTGTTTCGGCCTCGACCTCTTCGGGTCCGGAGGCCTTTTCGAAGCCGGCGGTTTCGGTGACGGCGGTTTCTATCGGCGCCGGAACGGCAGGCTCGTCCTTGCTGGCGCCGAAGGCTTCGAGGCGCTTGGCGATCTCGCGGAAATTGGCCTGTTCGGCGGCCGTCAGCGCAGCACCGCTGTTGTGGAGCTGAACGATCTTGTCGGAGAAACGGCGATTGGGCGTTTCCGAAATGCGAAGCGCCGGCGGCTCTTGCGGAAGATCGGCTGGGGGCTCTGCAGCGGAAACGTCGCCGGCATCGACGCTGCCTTCCGCTTTTTCTGCTGCACTTTCCTGGGCAGGTGTCTCGATGGCCACCTGCTCGGTGGCAATCTCTTCTGGCGCTGGCTCCGTCTGCGGCGCCTGATCCTCGACCTCTTGCGTCAGGGCGGGTTCGATCAGCGGTTCTTCAAGCGCTGTCTCCGCTTCATCTACCACCTCGGCAATGGTTTCGGCAGGTGGGCCGAGGCTCGCTGCGTCATGGCCGATACCATCAGGGCCGAGTGTCAGACCGAGCGCCAGCGGATCTTCCTGGGCATCGGAAAGCCGGACGACGCCGAAGCCGCGGAACCCATCGAAGTCGCGGTTGCGGGTATAGGTCGGCAGCGCCGCCAGATCGACCGGAACGACGAGGCTGGTGCCTTCGACCGGCCAGAGGATCGTCTTGCCCGACCAAGTGTCGCGGCGGGCGAGCGCCTCGGAAAGCTTGCCGTCAGGATCGAGATTGAAGAGGGCGGCGACATCGCCGAAGGCAGATCCGATGATATCGGAGGCGTGCGGACCGACGGCCTCGGCAAATTCGTGGCTGACCTCGTTGAACCGGCCTTCGGCGTCGATTTTCCAGACGAAGCGCGTGGCGCGGCTGTTCGGCCTGAAGACGAAGCCGGGCTCAGCCGCAAGCGGGGGCAGGTCGGCGACCACAGACTTTGCGATGACGGGCTGTTCATGGACCGCTTCCGGCGTTTCTTCGATAGGCGTTTCGCTGGCTTCAACAGGCGGTTCCACCGTATCGGCAACGGAGGCCAAATCGTCCTCGATGACCGCGACGGGCTCGGAGGCTTCAGCCGCGCTGCTGTCGATCGTGCTCTCGTTGCTCTCCGGCTTCGCATCCGCGGCAGGATACAGCCCATCGTCAACCGCCTCGTCTGCGGATGCTAGAGCTGTCCCGGCCGGCTGTTCGCTTTCGCCGGCGATCTCCTCGAGCGTCTCCTCGACCTCTTCGATTCCCGAGACCGCGTCGATGATATCGGTGAAGCCTGTAGCGGCAACAGGCTCGTCCTGAAGCGCTTCGGCCGGCGGCACGCTTTCTTCCTGTGCGGGCGCATCGACCGGGTCGAGCGCGGGCGCATCGATCCCGTCGAGATGACCGATCGCAGTCTCCACGGCAAAAAGCAGATTGAACGCCGGATCGTCGCTGAGCTTGCCGACGGCGGCCGGAAGATTGCCTCTGCTGGTGGCGACGGGTCGTTTCACCAACCGGTCGGGATGCGCGCCGGCAAGGTTGATCAAGGTTTTTGCCGTCTGCTCGGAGATCCCGAGCGAGGCAAAGCCCGGCGAGGCCGCGATGACCTCGCCATTGGCGCCGATCACCGCCATATGTGTGTCGGGATCATCAAGTCCCTGCAGCATCTGGGCCGCCGATGCGCCGGCCGCGAGTGGCTTTGCCGAGATCGGCACTGAAAACAGGATGGCCTTTTCGCCCTGGGAAAGGCGGATCAGTTCGGCAGCCGCCTGTACCTGCGCACGCTGAAAGCCCTTGGCAACGCGGATCATCAGGCTGCGGCTGTCGCCGATATCGGTCAGCTGGCGCGCGGCGGTTTCCAGCTGGCGGAAGGTGATGTCGGCGCGGTCGACCCCCTGATCGAGCAGGTCATAGACAGCCGAATGGCCGAAAAGCTCGGCACCTGCACCGTTCGCCCAGAGCAGACGGGCAAGATCGGCCGAAAACAGCACCATGGCCTCGCCGCGTGAAAAGCGTTCCCGTACCCGTGCATGCACGGCGATATCGATGAACGGATATTGGACTGCGGGCATGTTCGAACCTTGTCGCTGTCGGCCTTCTTAAATTAACGGCTTATTAATAACTGCGGGGCGCATGCCGGTCCAGAAGAGGAGGGGGTTTTCGGCCGGAAAGGTTAACGTCTTGTGCGCCGCACAATAATTGTTGCAATGCACAATGAAATGTCTTATATAAGCATCATCCAACAAACGCAGGCAGCGGCTGCCTCAACCCAAAGGATGCGACCCATGGCTACCATAAAGACCGACGACGTTTTTTCAATCGCTTCTTTCGACCCGTCCAAGTTCACGGAATCTTTCCGTGAATTCGCCGAAAAGGGCGCTCAGCAGTCGAAGGATGCCTATGCCAAGCTGAAGACCGCCGGCGAGGAAGCCGGCAAGACGCTCGAAGCCACCGTCCAGACGGCTCAGGCCGGCTCGGTCGAGATCGGCCTGAAGGCGATCGACATCCTGCGCGTCAATTCCGAGAACTCGCTGTCGCACTTCGAAGCGCTGCTCGGCGTCAAGTCGCCTGCCGAATTCTTCGAGCTGCAGACCTCGTTCATCCGCAAGCAGGCCGAACTCACCGTCGAGCAGGCGAAGTCGATCCAGGAAACCACCAAGCAGGTGGCCGAGAAGCTCGCAAAGCCCTCCAAGGACGCCGCCGAAAAGGCCATGGCTTCCTTCAAGGTTGCCTGATCGGTTTTTACCGATCGGAGATAAAAGGCTGGACCTCGCGTCCAGCCTTTTTGTATATTGGCGAGGAATGGGGCTTGAATTCGTCGCCAAGTCCTCGTATGTGACCCCCGTCGCGCCAAGCGCGATTTATGCGGTTGTAGCTCAGTTGGTTAGAGCGCAGGTTTGTGGCACCTGAGGTCGGAGGTTCGAGACCCCCCAACCGTACCATCTCCCACTTGTCCATATCGAAGAAATAGGTAACAGAGCGTCCCTAAGACATAAGTGACAACCTCGTGGCGAACGGGTTGCCGATCGGACGCAAAGTCCTTTGCTCGACCGCAGGCCGACATCGCCGGCCACGCGCTTGACCAGCAGTTCTCTGATCTTCCTGGCAGCCCAATGCGGCTTCTTTTGCGAGATGATCATCGCCTCGACCGGTTCACGGAGTGGTTGGCGCAATGCTTCGGCCGTCGCGACCGATCCGCCACGGCCTCCAGGCCGTCATCTTTGTAGCAATTGAAAATTTTTTAGCCGGTCGTGCCGAGATGCCGAATTACATTCATACGGCTGGTCAACCGCATGACAGCGAATCTCGTTTGACTACGTCGCTGCAAACTATTCCTTTAAGGACCTCCAGGTGCCCTTCGCAAACCGTCTTGACCAGTTCGAGCAGTAATGCAGTTTGTTCAGCGAGCCAGCCAAGCGCTTCCTCGCTAATTTCGAAATGTTTCGAATAGCGCGCCTTCACGTATGCCTCGTTCAACGTGTTGAACCAGGCGCGCTCACGATGCTGATCACGCGGAAAGGCTTCGGCCAGCCGGCGGTCCTGCTCCTCAGCGAGCGAGCGCAGAAACTTGAGGTTGTGCGATGGCGGGCCGTAGTTGGTTAGGGTCAACAGGACGCAGGAGTAGGCTTGTTCGAGCGATTGATGCAGGCTGAATGCCGACCAATTTATCCAGGCGTCCCCGGTCCTTTCCGACCTGCTGAGTTGAAATTTAGCTGTCTCCAGGATGGTTGTGGCTTCGGCAAACCTTTGCTCAAAAATCTCTTTTGCCAACCGCAGTCGATCCTCCGCCGAAAGAGGCTCGGGCTCGGCCAGCGGCTCATCGTCGAGTTCGTAGAGAACGATGCCTTCCTTGCGGATATCGGAGAAAAAATACTGTCCTTCCTTGAGGTAGGTGTTCACCTCGCGTCTGGAATGGACGATGAAGCTAACCGGCGTTTCGATCGAGGCTTCGTGGATCAGCCGGTCGGCGGCCTTGTGCCAATATTCGGTGAATTCGCAGAGCTTGCGGTTGTTGACGATGATCAGCAGATCGAAATCGGAGCGATACCCCTTCATGGTAAAGGGTTCATCGACCCATCCACCCTTCGCGTAGGAGCCGAACAGGAGAATCTTCAGGATCCTGCCGCGCTTCTTGAAATCGGCCGTACCTTCCTTCAGCGCATCCTCGAATTCCTCGTGCAGGATTTCGAGAACCCGGCCGAGTTCTCGCTGCTTGCGAAGCGGCATATGATCGAGCGACGATTTCATGAGCAATCGATAGGCGAAAGATCCAATATCGTCTACTGGCAAATTTAGCACCGCTCAACTCCAGCTTTGCCCTTGTGTCTCATCCGGTTGCCAACCCACGCTCGAGATTGATGAAAAACTTCAGTCGCTTAGGGACAAGTACCGTCTGATCGCGGCGTAGTCGGAACGCCGTGCACAGCCCGAACAAAGCGTGAATTAAGTATTCGATTATACTATCTTGAAAAAATCAGTTAAATTGCTTATTTGTCGCAGCTGATAAGGACCCGGCGCAAAAACGTCGTTCGGCCTGACCATTGCAAGAGAGCGGCGTCGCTTGTTGGTGCACTGCTCCGAATATGCGAGGACAATCATGGCGATCATGTTCGTCAGAGCGCAGGTGATCAGCAGGGGAGCGGGACGCAACATCGTCTCGGCCGCCGCCTATCGTCATCGCACGAGGATGATGGACGAACAGGCCGGTACGTCGTTCAGCTATCGCGGCGGGGCTTCCGAACTGGTGCACGAGGAACTGGCCCTACCGGATCAGACGCCGGCCTGGCTGCGGTCGGCGGTCGAGGGGCGTTCCGTCGCTGGTGCCAGTGAAGCGCTGTGGAATGCTGTTGAAGCTTTCGAGAAACAGGCAAACGCGCGGCTGGCGCGCGAGTTGATCATCGCGTTGCCGGAAGAGCTGACGCGGGCCGAGAACATCGCGCTGGTGCGCGAGTTCGTCCGTGATAACTTTACGTCCGAGCGAATGGTCGCCGATTGGGTTTATCACGACAAAGACGGCAATCCGCATATCCATCTGTTAACGACCGTGAGACCGCTGACGGAGGAGGGCTTCGGGCCGAAAAACGCTCCTGTTTTGGGAGAGAATGGCGAGCCATTGCGTTTTGTCACGGCCAGGCGGCCCACTGGTCGGATTGTCTATAAGTCCTGGGGCGGCGACAAGGAAACCTTGCAGGCGTGGAAGATCGCCTGGGCGGAAACGGCCAGCCGGCACCTGGCGCTTGCCGGTCACGAGATCCGGCTCGATGGCCGCTCCTATGCCGAACAGGGCCTCGATGGCATCGCGCAAAGACATCTCGGTCCGGAGAAGGCAGCCCTCTCCCGCAGGGACGCGGAGATGTATTTTGCTCCGGCCGACCTTGCCCGTCGCCAGGAGATGGCCGACCGGCTGCTTGCAGATCCTGCGCTCCTGCTGAAGCAGTTGAGCAATGAACGCTCCACCTTCGATGAGCGCGATATCGCCAAGGCGCTGCATCGCACTGTCGACGA